>JBHOQW010000243.1:0-49284 GCA_042408665.1 Dehalococcoidia bacterium | reverse complement strand
GTGAGGCCGGTGCGGGCCACGATGGCCGCCGCCGCCACCGGGCTCATGCGCACAATGGCGGCGGAGTTGTCGGTGCAGTTGACGGCGTCCACGTACGGGGCGTAGCCGCGGGCCTGCCGCTCCACGTTGGCGGCGGAGGCGCTGCGCGGGCATTCCAGCTCGCAGGTGACAACGAGCCGACCGGAAGACAGCGCCACGCGCAGGCGGGTGGCGGCGCTCGAGCTGGCGGTACTCATGCCCTCAGGATGCCGAACGCACGGGCCAGAGGGAAGGGCCGCCAACCGCGAGCGATCGCGGCACAGGGCAGCCTGGAGACGGCCGCCATCCTGTTTTGCGCACAGTTCGGCTCATGAATGGGCATAGGCGCAGCCCATAACTAAGGCTTATTGGCATGTCGTAGGCGAGGTCTACGCCGGGCTCAGACCTGAGGACGGTTCGCATGCCGCGTGCCTGTTCCAGGTGCTGGAGTTCTTGCCCACCACCCCGCACCGCGCGTTAGGCAGGGCGCTGGAAGTACGAGTACGAGCGTCAGGGGCAGCGGCTCGGGATTGCCGACCGCTTGATCGCGGGCCGTGGCGCATGAGCAGAACGCCCGGCTGATCACGGGCAACGGGAAGCATGTCCCGAGGGCCGAGGTGGCGCTCCTTCCCCTCCCTCGACCGGCAAGCGGAACATCAGACCGGGAGTGAGCGCCGAACATTGACGGGCAGGGCCGCGCTCACCCCGGCCCGCCGCGTCCTGATGCCGACGTCTCAGCGGGCCGGGGCAGGGGGACACGAGACGAGGACTTCCTCTCGGCGGGCAGGGTAAGACCGGGCTCCCGCTCGTGCGGCTAGAAGCGCGTGATCACGTTGAAGCCGACGGTCTTGAAGTCGGTCATGGCCTGAAGGACGTCGCTTGCCTCCTCCAGCGCCACCTCGCGGGTCACCAGCGCCTTCGGGTTGAGCCGGCCGCGCTCCACCAGCGCCAGCAGCTCGGCGTACTTGGGGTGCGGGTTGCCCAGGCTGCCCACGAACTCCAGCTCCATGAGTACCATCACATCGACGGGCAGGGGAACCATGCCCTGTTCTTTCTGCGTGGTGAGCCCGACCTGCACGTGCCGGCCGCCCTTGCGCAGGCAAGTCACCGAGTTGAGCACGGTCTCACCGATGCCGAGGGCGTCAATGGAGACATGGGCGCCGCCCTTGGTGATCTCGCGGATCGCCTCCGACGCTTTGGCGGTGCGCGCGTTGACGGTGGCCACGGCGCCTTCCTGCTTGGCCTTCTCTAGCTTGGCGTCGTCGATGTCCACCGCGATCACGTTGGCGCCGGCCGCCGCCGCGATCTGCACCGCCGAGAGGCCCACGCCGCCGGCGCCGTGCACCGCCACCCACTGGCCGGGCTGGACGCGCCCCTGCATGGTCACCGCGTGGTAGGCGGTCATGTAGCGGCAGCCCATCGCCGCCGCCGTGAGGGCATCCACCCCTTCCGGCAGGGTGATGCAGTTGAAGTCGGCGTTGGGGATGCGGGCGAACTGGGCGTAGCCGCCGTCGTGCGAGAAGCCGGGGACCTGCGCGCCGTCACACAGGTTGGGCCGGCCGCTCAGGCAGTAGGCGCAGACGCCGCACCCCTCGTGGAACGGCACCGTCACCCGGTCGCCCGGCTTGAGGCGGCGCACCTCGCTGCCCACCGCCTCCACCACCCCGCCCATCTCGTGGCCCGGAACGATAGGCAACTGCGGGCTGAAGCCGAACCACGTCCAGTCACCCATCCAGGCGTGCCAGTCGCTGCGGCAGATCCCTTCCGCCTGCACGCGGATCACGGCGTCGCGCGGGCCTGGGCTGGGATCGGGCACCTGCTTCACCTCCAAGGGCTGGCGAAAAGCGGTCATCACAGCTGCTCTCATCTTGGCCCTCCTAAAACACGCGCTCACGCGCCGAGACGTGCGCCGCAGGAGGACGCCTGCCCGTGCGCGGCCGTCCGAACGTTCGGATGGCGCGCATAGTATAGCCCGCCGCGCCGAGCCCGGAGATTTCAGGATCATTGCAGATGCGCGTCCGGGCGGGGACTCGCCCTGTCAGACAAGCCCCGCCCGTGGAGGAGCTTTCCCTCCCGCCTCAGTGGTCGCGCCTCAGTCCGCGGCCGCGCCCTCCGCAGGCTGCAAGGCGGTCTCCGGCATCGGGCGCGGTCGGAGCAGGGGGAGGGGTTGATCGGCCAGCCAGTAGGCGGCGCCCACGAACAGCGCCCCGCCGACGATATTGCCCAGGGTGACGGGCACCAGGTTGTGCACGAAGCCGGCCACGGACACGGTTGGGCTATGGGGCTGGAACAGGCCGATGCCGAGCAGCGTCATGTTGGCCACGCTGTGCTCAAACCCCGCGCCGATGAAGGCGAACAGGCACCAGAAGATCATCACCAGCTTGCCCGCCTCGCTGGTGGCCCGCGTGGCGCTCCACACCGCCAGGCAGACCAGCCAGTTACACAGCACCCCGCGCACGAACAGCGGGGTGAAGGCCAGGTTCATCTTGGCCGCTGCAACCTTCTCGATTACCTCGCGATGGGGCGCCCCGGCCAGCACGCCGCTGCGGGCCACCAGCCAGGCCAGCGCCAGCGAACCGACCAGATTCCCCGCAAAGCTCACCAGCCAGACGGCGGCGAGCGCCCGGGAGGATACGGTGCGCCGCAGCAGGCCCACGGTCATGACCATGTTGTTGCCGGTGAACAGCTCCGCGCCGGCGAAGACGACCAGCGACAGGGCGACGCCGAACGAGGCGCCCATCGCCAGCTTGGCCGCGGGGGAACCGGCCGCCAGCAGCGGCGCCCCCACGGCGAAGATGAGCGCGATGCCAAACCCGACGTAGATGCCGGCCAGCAGGGACAGCACGAAGTACCCCAGCGGCCGCGTCTCCAGGTGCGCCGCCTTGGCGCGCGCTGCCTCCGCCACGCTCACCAGACTGCCGCCGATCACGCCGCCACCTCCGTATCCGTGTCGCCCATCCGCTCGTCTGCCGCCGCATCCTGCTCTGTTGCCGCCCGCGCTCCCAGAAGGGCCGCCGTCACGTCCGGGAGCTCTTCAAACCGTACGTTCTCGCGCACCCGCACCGCCAGGCGGCCGTCCTCGCCCAGCCGGCCGCCGGCGAAGACGTGCACCGCCTCCACGACCTCCTCACCGACGCGCACGTTGGCGCCCAGCAGGCCGATATCGGCGATGTGGTGCTTGCCGCAGGCGTGGATGCAGCCGGAGATGTGAATGCGCGTGCCCGGCGGCGGCTGCACGCCCCGCGCTTCCAGCGTTCGCGCCAGCTCCACCGCCCGCGTCTTGGTGTCGATCAGGGAGAAGTGGCAGTAGTCGTTGCCGGTGCAGCACACCAGGTTGCGCCAGATGGCGGGCGGGTCTGGCCGCAGCTCGTGCAAGAGGGGCTCGTCGAGCAGCCGCGCCACGCGACGCGCGGGCACATGCGGCAGCACCACGTTTTGGTCCACTGTCAGCCGCACCTCGCCCGCGCCGTACGTGTCCGCCAGCCGCCCCAGCTCCGCAAGCTGCTCGGCGCTGATGCGTCCCACCGGCACGTGCAGGCCGACGTACACCAGGCCCGGCTGGCGCTGCGGGTGCACGCCCAGGTGGTCGCCCGCCACCCGCCGCGTCTCCGGACAGCCGGCGCGCGGCAGTGGTCGCCCCAGGCGCTCCTCCACGGCCGCGCGCAGTCGCTCCTCGCCCCATTCGGCGATCAGCCACTTGAGGCGGCTCTTAGTGCGCTGCTCGCGCGGGCCGTGGTCGCGGTAGACGGCCAGCAGGGCAAGCGTGAACGGCACGACCTCCTCGGGCGCCAGCCAGGCGTCGAGTGGGGTGGCCAAGCGCGGGCTGGTGCCGCCCATCGCGCCGCCCACCAGCACGTTGAAGCCCACGCACCGCTGCCCGTCGATCACCTGCGTGGCCGGCAGGAAGCCGAGGTCTTGGGTCTGGGCGTGGCCGCAGTCCTCGCGGCAGCCGGCCAGCGAGACGTTGAACTTGCGCGGCAGGTTGCTGTACTCGCGCCGGCCCAGCCATGCCCGCTGCAGCTCCCACAGCAGCGGCGTGGTGTCCAGCACCTCATCGGCGTCGATAGCGGCCAGCGGGCAGCCGATCAGGTTGCGCATGTTATCCATACCGGTCTGCAGGCTGCTCATGCCCACGGCCGCCAGCCGGCGCAGGATCTCCGGGATCACCGGCAGCGTCAACCAGCGGAGCTGCACGTTCTGGCGGGTAGTCAGGTCGGCGGTGCCGTGGCCGAACTCGCGCGCGATCTCGGCCAGGGCGCGGAGCTGCACGGCGGTCAGGCGGCCGCCGGGCGTGCGCAGGCGCATCATGAAGAAGCCCGGCGTCTGCTTGCGGTGGAAGACGCCGTACCACTTCATGCGATCCAGGTCATCCTCTGGGATCTGCTCGACGAGGGTGCCCTCGGCGGCGTAGCGCAGGAGGTCGGGCCACACGTCCAGCCCGTCCTTGGCCGCCTTCATGGCCTCGAAGCGGTTCATCCGGTACCCTCCGCGGGTGGTTGCACGCCGCGCACGATACCGGGGGCGCATTACGCGCCCGTTCCCGCTTCATGACGGGCAGGGCACAGTTGGATGACGTTTTCGTTACGAGTGCCCGGCGCCGCTCTCCAGTGCGGAGCGCTGAGCGATGAGTGGCCGTCAGCTACCCCATGCAGCACTCGGCACTCATCGCTCAGCACCGGACAGGATGAGGGGCGGCCGCCCGGCGAACGCTCAGGCGGCGAGCGGGTCGGTGCCGAACCGTGAGGGATCGGCGCCGCCGGTGGGGAGGTCGAGGTGCGCCGGGTGGTCCGGACAGGTCTGGTGCAGAACGGCCTGGGCGATGGCCCGCACCCGCTCCGGCACCCCACCAGGCGCGGTGAGCGGCGCACGGCGGGTGTAGCTTACCAAGCAGCGCGGACAGCGCACAGTGTCCCGCCCCGGACCGGCCGGCGCGCCCCGAGTCCACCGCTCTAGGCCGGGCCGGCCGTTGGGGGTGAAGGCCGAGGGGAGGGCCCGCCAGGGTTCAGCCCGGACCAGGTCCACGGCGCCACGCCCCAGGGCCATCTCCACCAACTGCGGGTAGGTGGTGCCGTCGTGCGGGAAGACCGCCGCGGCCATCGGCGTGCCGGGCAGCGCGTCGCGCAGGCGGGCGATGAGGCTGAGCGCGCCGCCGCGATCGGTCTCGGGCAGCACCAGCGCCAGCGCTGGGGCGACGGTGGCCAGGCGACCCACCCGGTCCCAGCGGCCCAGGTGCTGGCCCACAAGGCGCCCCACGTGCGCCAGGTCCGCCACCCGCTCCACCCGCACGGCTACCACCGCCAGCGGGCGCCCGTAGCGCCGGGCGCGCGCGATCTCCTCCTCCGCGGTGGCGGCCAGCGTCGCCGGGTCGAGCACGCCGTCGCCGGATGGCGCCTCGCGCTGCAGGCAACCGGCCGCGGCCACCGCGGCGTGCCCGAGCAGACGGACCACCAACGCGGCGGGCGCCGGCTCGGGCAGCAGGGCCAGCAGGGCGCCGCGTGGTCCGGCCGGGCCGACGATGGGCGCGCTCAGCGCGGTGACGACTCCCAGTCGGTGCGCCAGGTGGGCGCACGCTTCGGTTCCCCAGGCGGTGCCGAACAGGTCGGCTAGGGGGCGGGGCGCGCCGGCGGCGGGGACGACAAACTCAAACGGGCCAAGCGGCACGCCGAGGCCGCGCAGGTCCAGCGGCCGGGGTGTTGGGGTGATGTCCCAGAGGGCGGTCAGGTGCCAGCCCTCGGTGCCGGCGTCGCGCAGCAGGCTACCCAGGCAGCCGCGCAGGCCGAGGCGGCCCGCGGCGCGCACGACGGCGTCCATGACGCCGGCAAAGGTGGTCTGGGTGTGCACGTCGAGCAGGACATCGGACAGGAGCAGCGCGGGCGAGGCAGGGGCGAGGGTCATGCCACACCTCAAGACGACCGACGACGCGCACCGCGACGCCGCACCGCGGGCGGGAGCGAGGCGTCGGTCGGGGCTTCTTGGTCAGGCTCCGCCAGAGCGAGCGCTCTCGGCCAGGCTCAGGGCCGGCCCTCATGGCAAGTATCGGCACGGTCACGGGCGCGGTTGATACGGGCGACAACGGACTTGCGTGCGGCCATCCCCCCAAAAAAGTCCTGCATCCCGCACCGGTGGCGCTGTCCCGCGCGAGCCCCAACGGGCGGTGGGCCTGGGGCTGCCCATTAACGACCTGTTCACGGCCGCTTAACGCCGCCGCAATCCCCGCCTGCTACCCTGGAGCCGCTTGCGACTACAGGCATATGCAGCGCCGCCGGCCTGACCACGGCGGGCGGCGCCCGTGGAGGGATCTCATGGTGAACCGAGCACCACCTGGACCGCGCGCGACGGTAGCGGTCATCCACCCCGCGTCGCTGGCGGCGCTCGAGCGCTACTCGCTCAGTGACGGGCTGTGCGGCATCACCCGCAGCCAGGCCGTGCGCCGCTCCGTGCTGGCCCGGCTGGCGGCCGATCCCCGTGCTCGTCTGACGCTGGCGGTGGCCGACGGGAGGATCGTGGGCTGGGCGGCGGTGGCGCCGTCGTTCGGCCGCTGGCAGGCCCTGCCGGCGGTGCGTGAGATCGGCCTGGAGGTGGCGCGCGAGTGGCGCGCCGGCACGGCGCTGGCGCGGGCGCTCATGGCGACGGTGTTGGCAGACCCCCACAGTGAGGAAGAGGTGCTGCTCGCCTTTGCCCTGCCCTCCTCCTGGGACCTGACGTACAAGCCGGTCCATCCCACCGTCTACCGGCGCATGATCGCCATGGGCCTGCGCCGGTACGGCTTCGTGCCCGTGGTCACCGATGACCCGGAGGTGTGCGGCGTGCCGGAGGCCGCCCTGTTCCTGCGCGTTGGCGCCCGCGTGCCCGCCGCCGTGCTTGATGCCGTCCTGGCCGCGCGCCTGCGGCCGGCGGTGCGGTCGTCACAGCGAATTCACCTGCCTGTAACAGCGGCGTAATGCCCGACCGCTACCGTGGCGGTAGCCGGCACTCATCCGGCCCTGATGAACCGTGAGCAGCGAGGGGTGAGGAACGAGCCCGCCGGTGCGCAACCGCCGCTCGTTCCTCGCTTCTCCCTTCCTCGCTCCTCCCTTGATCCCGCGGGAGGCAGGCCGTGGCCGCCAGCCGACACGACGCGCTGGATCCGGGGTTGCGCCAGGCGGCGGTGGCCGGTCCGGAGGCGGGCAGCGGCGCCCCGGCATGGGCCGAGGGGCTCGCGCGGCTGGGCGTGGACACGCGCGTTCTCACCTACGCCGACCCGGCCTTCGCCACGCGCCTGTTCAGCCCCCGTCCCGGCCTGGTGATCGTGGACGCCACCACACCCGCCGCCCTCCACGCCGCCCATGCGGCGCTGGAACCGCTTCTGGAGGAGCTACGCGGGCTGGCGGTGCCGGTGCTGGCCGCCACGGGCACGGCTACCCTCCCTCCGGCCGACCTCCTCATCCTGGTGGACGATATCCTCCTGCCGCCGCACCGGGCGGAGGAGGCGCTGCTGCGCGCGGCGCTGGTCGCACGCCGACGCGGGCTGGCCGGGGCGCACCTGCTCAGCGCTGGGCCGCTGACGATCGACGTGGAGGGCTTCCGTGCCTGGCTGGCCGGGCGCCCCCTGAACCTTACCTACACCGAGTTCCAGCTTGTCCGGCTGCTGCTTCTGAACCGCGGCAAAGTGCTCACGCGCGAGATGCTGCTGACCAAAATCTGGGGGTATAACTATCTGGGTGGCCTGCGCACGGTGGACGTGCACATCCGCCGCTTGCGTGCCAAGCTGGCCGCCGAGGCGCCGTCGCTCATCGAGACGGTGCGCAACGTCGGCTACCGCATCGCCGAGTGAGCGACACCCGGGACGGGGACATGGCCCAAGCGCCCCGCGTGCGGCTCAAACGGGTCTACGAGCCGGCCGAGCCGGGGGACGGCGCCCGCTTCCTGGTGGAACGGTTGTGGCCGCGCGGGCTGCGACGCGAGGTGGCGCATCTCACCGCCTGGCTCAAGGACATGGCGCCCAGCCCAGAGCTGCGCCGCTGGTTCCACCACGAGCCAGCTCGCTGGGAGGAGTTCCGGCAGCGGTACCGGGCGGAGCTTGCCGCGCCGGCGAAACAGGCGCTGGTGCAGGAACTGGTGGCGGCGGCGCGCGCCGGGCCGATCACGCTCGTGTTCGCGGCGCGGGACACCGAGCACAACGCCGCCGTGGTGCTCAAGGAGCTGATCGAGGAGCTGGCCGCGCCGGACGCGCTGGTGAACGCGGAGGGCGACGAGGCCGAGTGAGGGGCCCGGCGAAGGTTGCCCTCACCCCCACACGGGAGCGGGGTGGCCACAGGCCGGGGTGCGGGCTGTACCCGATCATCGCTCAGCGCTCATGGGAGGGACCGAGCCGGTATCGGCCGTCAATCCGGTGAGGAAGCCGCGCACCACAGCGGCGAAACCGTGCGGCTGGTCGGCCACGGCGGGGTGACCGGCGTGGTTGATGAGGCGCAGGGCACTGTGCGGGATGTGGGCGTGCATGTACTCGGCGGCCGGCACGAGCACGTCGCGGTCACCGACCACGATCAGCACCGGCATGGTCAGGCGGCCGAGATCGGCGTGGTGGTCAGGCCGCTCGGCGCGCGCCTTGCCGGCGCCCAGGAACCCGTGCAGCGTCATGCGCCGCCAGCGCTCATGGAAGCGTTCGTGCCGGGTGGGGTCGGCGCGCAGCAGCGGGTTGGTGGCCAGCTCGCGCTCCACGTGGGCGCTGAGGCCGTGCTCGGCGGCGTAGGACAGGGCACGCTCAATACCTTCCTCGCGGGCGGCGATGGCCTCGGACAGCTCGATGCAGCGCGGCCCGGCGGAGGTATCGGCCAGGATCAGGCTGCGCACCCGCGCCGGGTAACGCAACGCGAACTCCAGCGCCACCATGCCGCCGAACGAGCTACCCAGCACATCGGCGCGGGCCACCGCCAGGTGATCCAGGAGGTCGCGCAGGTCGTCGGCGTAGGCGGTCATGGTGTAGGAGGCCAGGTCCTGCGGCGCCTCACTGTGGCCGTGGCCGCGCAGGTCGTAACAGATCACCCGCCGCTCGGTGCTAAACCAGGGGCGTACCTCCTGCCACTGGGCGATGCTGCCGGTGAATCCGTGCAGCAGCACCAGCGGCTCGGGCGGCGCGCCGGGGGGGCCGGGGTCGATCTCGTAGTAGGTTCGGATTCCGTTGGTGACGGCGTACGGCATGGCGTCCTTCCGCGCAGGTGGTGAGCGGCGTGCGGCCACCCCATCGGCCATGGTACGCGGTTTGCGCCGCCGGGGCATCCCGCCACCGCTACCGACGAGGGCCGAGCACCGCGTGCCGGCCCTCACCCCCTACCCCCTCTCCCTAATAGCCGCTTCGCGACCTCGTCCTACAGGCGGATGGTGGTGCTACGGGTCGTCATGCTGCTCACGTTGCCCCGGCTATCATCGGCGCGTCAAGCGAGCCGCAAGACCCGCGCGCGTGCATACTGACGGATGGTGGGGTCGCGCGGATGGAGGTGGGAACAGAACGATGACCGAGGAGGTGCGCGGCAGCAACCGTGAGTTGGTGGAGCTGTTGCGCGATGTGGCCACGGCGCTGCGGGTCAAGGGCGCGGACCGGTTCGTGGTGGAGGCGTACGAGCGGGCGGCCCACGCCCTCGCCCGCTTGGGCGTTCCGGCACGCGAGCTGTGGCGGCAGGGGCGCCTCACGGAGATCCCCGGCGTGGGCCCCTCCATCGCCGGACACCTGGACGAATGGTTCCGCACCGGCCGTTGTGCCCGCTTCGAGGAGGCGCTGGCCGGCGTGCCGGACGCGGTGTTGGAGCTGGTGCAGGTGCCTGGCGTCGGCCCGGCCACGGCGCTCAAGCTGGCCGCCGCCGGCGTGGAGGACATCGACGACCTGGCGCGCAAGCTGGAGCATGGCGAGCTGGCCAACGCCGGCCTCAGCCCGGCGCTCCTGCGCCGCATCGCCCAGGGGCTGGCCGAACTGGCCCGTCGGCCGGACCGCATGCTGCTGCCGGTGGCGCTTGCCGCGGCCGGGCCGGTGGTGGCGTACCTGCACGCCGGGCCCACCGTGCAGCGGGCCGAGATCGCCGGCAGCATCCGCCGCCGTTGCGCCACCGCCGGCAACATCAACATCGCCGTGGCGGCCAGGGATGGTGCGGCGCTGGTGCGCCACATGTCCGCCTTCCCCGGCGCCGAAGGCGTGACGACCTTCGATGTCGGGGCGCTAGTGGGCGAGCGCGCGGGGCCTCCAGCGCTGCGGGGCATCACCCTGCGCCTGTCCGGCGGCCAGCGGGTGGACATCCTGTCTGGTCCGCCGGAGCGGTTCGGTGCGCTCTGGCAGTGGTTTACCGGCTCGCCTGCGCACAACGCCGCGCTGGCAGAGCGCGCCCGCGCACGCGGGCTGGCGCTAGGCCCCGACGGCGCCCGCGGCCCTGACGGCGCGGTGCTGCCCACGCCGGAGGAGGAGCAGGTGTACGCCCTGCTCGGCCTGCCGGCGCCGCCGCCGGAACTGCGCGAGAACTGGGGCGAGCTGGAGGTGGGCCCAACCCTGCCCCGCCTGCTCACCCCGCAGGACGTGCGCGGCGATTGTCACAGCCACACGACCTGGAGCGACGGGCGGGATAGCGCCCGCGCCATGGTGGAGGCGGCGGTGGCGCTGGGACGCGAGTACTTGGTGATCACCGACCACTCGTACCCTAACCTGGACTTCGCCGCCCGTGCGCGGGAGCTGGCCGCGCTGCAGCAAGCCTTCCCCCAGATCCGCTTGGTCAACGGCCTGGAGGTGAACATCACCGTCGACGGGCGCCTCCAAGTGCCGGACGAAGTGCTGGCCGTCCACCAGTTCTGCCTCGCCTCCATCCACACCGGCTTCCGCCAGCCGCGGGAGGTGATCACCCGCCGCCTGCTGGCCGCGCTGGCCCACCCCGCCATCAACGGCATCGCCCATCCCACCGGCCGGCTGCTGCTGCAACGCGAGGGTGTCGACGCCGACTGGGACGCCGTGTTCGAGGCCTGTCTGCGCCACGACAAATTCCTGGAGATCGACGGCCCGGCCGATCGTCTGGATCTGCCGGACTACCTGGTGCGTGAGGCCGTGCGCCGGGGCGTGAAGCTGGTCGTGGACAGCGACGCGCATCGCACGGAGGAGCTGAACAACGTGCTGGGTGCCGTAGACGTAGCCCGGCGCGGCTGGGCGGGGCCGGCCAACGTGCTCAACACCCTGCCGTTCGCGGAGTTTGTGCGCCAGGCCCACGTGCGTGGGGGGCCCTAATCGCCGCCCCAGGCGCGCAAGAGCGGCGGCAGCTCGCTCAGGTGCGCGATGGTGGCCGTGGGGACAATAAAGTCCGGCTTGGGGCGCGGCCGACTGTTGGTCTTCCACACGGCGCGCATCCCCACGCCCAGCGCCCCGACGATGTCGTCCAGCGGCCGGTCGCCCACCATCACGCAGGCGGCGGGCGGCACCCCTAGCCGGCCGGCCACTTCCAGGAATACCGAGGGATGGGGCTTGGAGTGGGGCAGGTCAGAGGTGTAGACGAGCTCATCCAGCAGCTCGGCCAGACCGTGGGTGGCGAGATCGGCGTTGTGCCAGTCGGCGGCCCACCAAGTGTTGGAAAGCAGCCCCAGGCGATAACCGCGAGCGCGCAGCTCCTGCAGGGTGGGCACGGCGTCGGGGAAGGCGACGGCCCAGCCGTCCACGGCGCGGGCATAGCCGTCGAGCACGGCCAGCAGCTCATGCTCGTGCGGGTGCCGGCCCAGGCGGCGGAAGCCGTCGTGCACCAGGGCGGAGGGCGGGCCGCTCCAGTGCTCGGTCTCCACGCGCAGCCAGTGGGCGCGCTCGGCCGCGCTCATGGCGGCCACGAACGCCGCGCGCTCCGGCCAGTCGGGACGGGGTACGGCGGCGACCAGGTAGTCGTAGGCCAGCGCCCAACGGCGCGGCCCGTCCGTGTCCCACTCCGGCCAGTCCACCAGGGTGCCGCCCAGGTCGAAGATCACGGCGCGGGGGGTGACGCTCATGCGAGCCGGTCCTCGTCGGGGAGGTGTGTCGGTTTCAGGCTAGCATGTCGGGCGATGGAGGGGTGATGGGGGGTGGCGATCTCGGTACACTGGTAAGGGCCGGAAACGGAGGACCGGGCCGCGTGACCGCGCAGCACGAGCATCAGCACGGCGGCGAGCACCTGCGCACGCGCAACCGACAGGCGCTGCTGCTTGCTCTGGTCATTACCATCACCTTTGCGCTGACCGAAGCGGTGGGCGGGCTGCTCACCGGTTCCCTGGCCCTGCTCGCCGACGCCGGCCACATGCTCACCGATGTGCTGGCGCTGGGTCTGGGGCTGTTCGCGGCGTGGGCGGCCGGCCGGCCCAGCACGCCGCAGAAGACCTACGGCTACTACCGCGCCGAGATCCTGGCGGCGCTGGTGAACGGCGCGTTGCTCATCCTGATCGCGCTGGGCATCGCCTGGCAGGCGCTGCAGCGGCTGTCGCAGCCGCACCCGGTGGCCTCCGGCCCGATGCTGGCCATCGCCGCCGCCGGCCTCGTCGCCAACCTGGTGGTGGGCATCATCCTGCTCCGCGGTGGGGCTGGCGCCAGCCTGAACGTGCGCGGCGCACTCCTGCACGTGGCCAGCGACGCGCTCGGCTCCGCCGGCGCCATGATGGCCGGCGCGGTGATCCTGCTCACCGGGTGGAGCGAGGCGGACGCCGTGGCCTCGCTGCTCATCGGCGGCCTCATCCTCGTTGGCTCCTGGCAGCTCTTGCGCGAGGCGGTGGACGTGCTGCTGGAGGGGACACCCTACAGCGTGGACATGGGGGAGTTGCAGGCGGCGATGCTCAGCGTGCCGGGGGTGGCAGGCGTGCACGATGTCCACGTATGGACGGTGACGTCGGGGTTCATCGCCATGAGCGCGCACGCCGAGCTAGACGGCAGTCGCGACGCGCACGCGGTGCTGGACGACCTCACCTCCCTGTTGGCCGACCGCTTCCACATCTTACACACCACCATCCAACCGGAGACGGCCGACCACACGGCCATCTGCTGCGCCCTGGTGCACGAGCCGGCAGGGCCGGTCCGCTGAGTGGGCGCGTCGCGCCTGACCGGCGCTGCCTGTCCGCGCCCGCTCCCAGGTGAGAGAACGGCCGGTCAAACCCCTCCTCCCCCGCCCGCCAGCGCCAGGGCGGCGATGGCGCCGGCTCCCGCGGTACGTCCGCCATACCCTTGTCGCTCGATTCGTCGCCCGCCCCGCGGTCAGGCGGCCACGCGCAGGACGATCTTGCCGAAGTTGCGGTTTTCTTCCATGTAGCGGTGCGCCGCCGGCGCCTCGTGCAGGGCAAAGACGCGGTCGACCACCGGGTGCAGCCGGCCGGCGCGGAACAGGGGCAGGGCGTGGTGGATGAACGCCTGCGTGAGGGCGATCTTCTCCTCGATGGGGCGGGCGCGCAGCACGGTGCCGAACAGGCGCAGCCGCTTCTGCATCATCAGGCCGATGTTGAGCGTGCCGGCGGCGCCGCCCATCGTGCCGATGAACACGATACGCCCCTGCGGCGCGGCGGCGGCCACGTTCTGCTCCAGGTATGGCGCCCCCACGAAGTCCAGGATCACGTCCGCGCCACGCCCGGCCGTGGCCTCGCGCGTGGCGGCGGCCCAGTCCTGCTCCCGGTAGTTGATGGCCAGCTCGGCGCCCAGCTCCCTCGCCCGCGCGGCCTTCTCTGCGCTCCCCAAGGTGCAGAGCACACGGGCGCCGGCGGCGCGGGCGAGCTGGATGGCGGCTGTGCCTACGCCGCTGCCGCCGGCATGCACCAGCACCACCTCGCCCAGGCGCAGGTCGGCCTGGGGAAAGAGGGCGTCGAAGGCGGTAAGGAAGACCTCCGGGACGGCCGCCGCCTCCTCGAAGCTCATCCCTTCTGGGATGGGGATGAGCATGCGCTCGTGGGTGACCACGTATTCGGCGTAGCCGCCGCCGGCCAGCAGACCGCACACGCGGTCGCCGGGGCGGGCGGTGGTGACGCGCTCGCCCACGCGCTCCACCGTGCCCGCGAACTCCAGGCCGGGGATCTCGTGTGCCGGCCGGAGGGAGGGTGGCGGATAGCGCCCCATACGCTGGAGCAGGTCGGCGCGGTTAAGGGCGGTGGCCGCCACGCGCACCAGCACCTCATCGGGGCCGGGCACGGGCTCCGGCACCTCGCGAAGGCGCAGCACTTCGGGTCCGCCGTACTCCTCCAGGACGATCGCCTTCATGCCATTCACCACATGGTCGTTCGGTTAAAACACTTGGTTCCAGGGTCGGATCCGCCAGGAGACGAACACGCCGGCCCGGTAGAATGGGTCATCTTTGAGCAGCGCCTCGGCCTGCTCCGGCGAGTCTGCCTCGTAGATGATGAGCGCCCCCGAGCCGTCGGCAAAAGGGCCGGAGGCGGCCAGGCGGCCCTGCGCCTTCAGAGTGGCCAGGTACTCGCGGTGCACCGGCCGCACGGACTGCACTTTGTCCTGGTCGGTGATGTACTCGATGATCGCGGCGTATTTCATCGATGGCGCTCCCGGGGCAGCGGCCCGCGGCCAGTATGGGACAGGGGCAGCCAGAGGACAAGAAACGCCCTCGCTCCGCAGGAGCGAGGGCGCGTTAACGGCAGCGCCCCGAGCAACCTCCCGTCTCGTCGTTGGGCTTCATCCGCCTCCCTCGCGACTGGCGGCTCTGAGCTTGCGCCCGTTACCTGCCAGCCGCTTGGGATTTGTCCACCCAACCGATGACGTTCAGCCGCTCGGGGCAAGAGTCATCCTAGATGGCGGCCCCGCCCTTGTCAAGGGGGTGGATGTATCGAACAAGATGATATGACCACCGCTGCAGTATTGAGTATGGTGATGAACCGGTGACGGGCGGCGGGCTGGTGGCGCATGGCCTTGACCGCCTGAGACCGCGGGGCTAGCATCACGGTACGCTGCGGCGGGCGTCACCCGCGCGCTCGCGTGCGCGTGGTGAACTCCGGCATGGCCGGGGAGGCCGAGTGCTGGCCGCTGTGGGAGTGGAGGAGACGCGATGCCCGTGCCAGGAGTGCCCCTGTTTCCCGTAACCGTGGTCGGAAGCTGGCCGCGGCCCAGATACTTGCTGGACGCCCTCCGCAGGCGGCAGGCGGGGCAGATCAGCTTTGAGGATTTCAACGAAGTCGCGGACCGCGCCGTGTTGGAGGCGCTCAAGGTTCAGGAGGAGGCGGGGGTCGACATCGTTTCCGACGGCGAGCAGCGCCGCGATAACTTTTATTCGTTCGTGTGCGAGAAGCTGGAGGGCACGCGGCTAATGTCGCTGGCGGAGATCATGGACGTGGTGGAGGACAAGTCCAGCTTTGAGGCCATCCTCCGCCAGCGGGACACGCCGGCCTTCGCCATCCACAACCCCACGGTGACGGGCAAGCTGTCGCCGCGCATGCCGCTGGCCCTCGACGAGTACCTGTTCCTCCGCCGCCACACCAAAAAGCCGATTAAGGTGGCCCTGCCCGGCCCCTACCTGCTCACGCGCGCCATGTGGGTGGAGGGCATCACCAACTACGCCTACGCGTCGCAGGAGCAGCTCGCCGACGATATCGTGCGCATCCTGCGCGACGAGCTGATCGCCCTGCGCGATGCCGGCTGCGCGTTCGTCCAGTTCGACGAACCGGTGCTCTCGGACGTGCTCTACGGGCCGGACGTGAAGGAGCGCACGTTCATGTGCGCCTCGATGGCCGCCTCCTCTGGGGATAAGCACAAGGAGCTCACCTGGGCGGCGCGCCTGATCAACGAAATCGTGCGCGGAGTGGACGGGATCGAGATCGGCGTGCACGTCTGCCGCGGCAACTTCACCCGCAACGAGGCCGGGCTGCTCACTGGCTCCTACGAGCCGATGATCCCCTACCTGCTGCTCATGCAGTTGCACCAGCTCGTGCTGGAGTACGCCACGCCGCGTGCCGGCGATTTAGACGTGTGGGAGCGCTACCCGCGCGTGCGCGAGATCGGGTTGGGCGTGGTCAACCCGCGCTCGGACCGCGTTGAGTCGCCGGACGAGATCATGGCCAAAGTGAAGCAGGCGCTCCGCTACTTCGAGCCGGAGCAGATCTATCTCAACCCGGACTGCGGCTTCGGCACCTTCGCGGAGCGGCCGATGAACGATTTTGAGACCGCGGCCAACAAACTGGCGGCGATCGGCGCTGCAGCGCGGGAGCTGCGCACGGTGCGCACCGCCGTCTGAGGTGCCTGCCGGCCGCGGGGCAGGAGCGAACACGATGACCACCGAAGAGCACGTCGTCCTGAACGGCATCGACGTGACCGAGTTCGAGGAGGCGCTCAAGCTGGTGGCGGCCACGCCGGGCGCGCACCGGGCGCCCAAGGCTTCGCGCGTGCGCTGGGCCGGCGGCCTTAAGTTCAAGGTTGGGGTGCGCAACCACACGTTCCTGGTGGACGAGCCGCCCCACCTCAAGGGTGAGGACACCGCCCCCAACGCGGTGGAATACGTGCTGGGGGCGTATGGCGCCTGTCTGGCCACCGGCTTTGTGCTCAACGCCACGCGGCGCGGGATCGCTATCCACAACCTGGAGCTGGCCCTGGATTCCACCCAGGACAACGCCTTTTCCTTCCTGGGTATCAACGACGAGGGCCACTCCGGCATGGACCGCATCCGGGTGAAGCTGTACGTGCAGGCGGACGCCGACGAGGCGACGCTGCAGGAGGTGTGGCAGCATACCTTGCGCACCTCGCCGGTCGGCAACAGCCTCACCCGCGTGGTGGACATCGAGGCCGAGCTGGCCGTGTTCCCGTAAGCAGACCGACTCCGCTCGCTATGCCGGTCGGTGCGTCGGGCCGAGGGGCGATCACGCGGGCATGGGAGCGGCCGGGGTGGGCGGGTCGGTTCGGCTATGCGCGTGCGCGGCGTTCCGGATGCGCATGGTGGCGCGGCGCCTCCCAACGCCGATGAGGAGCACATATGGTAGAACCTCTGCCCGAGCCGGCGGTGCAGCGGCACTACGGCGCCGCCGATTTAGAGGCCCTGATCCTGGGGGCGGTAGCGCCGGCTACCCGTTCCCTGGCGCGCGTACAGGTCGATGACCTGGCGGCGATCGACCAGCTCCATGCCGGCGGCAAGCCGGCCACGGTGGCGCTGGCGCGCCTGGCCGGTCTGCGCGCCGGCGTGTCGGTGCTGGACGTGGGCGGCGGCCTGGGTGGCCCGGCGCGCACGCTGGCGGCGGAGTTCGGCTGCCGGGTGTGCGTGCTGGACCTGACGGCCGCCTTCTGCCGGGTGGGCGCGCGCCTCACCGAGCGCACGGGGCTGGACGAGCGGGTGCGCTTCGTGCGCGGCAGCGCACTGACCCTGCCGTTCCCCGACACTGCCTTTGATGTCGTCTGGACGCAGCACAGCACGATGAACATTGCGGACAAGGCGGGGCTGTATCGCGAGGCGTGGCGGGTGCTGCGCCCGGGCGGCCTGCTCGTCTTTCATGAGGTGATGGCGGGCGCGGGCGGGCCGCCCCACTACCCGGCCCCCTGGGCGGACGAGCCCGCGATCAGCTTCCTCTCCCCTCCGGAGGAGGTCCGGTCCCTGCTCACCGGGTTGGGCTTTGTGGAGCGCGCCTGGTTGGACGTCACCGCCACGGCGGTGGACGAGATGCGGCGGGCGCGGCCCGTCGCCGGCCCACCGCACTTGCTGGTGCTGACGCGCGGGCCGGAGACGGGCACGGCCATCCTGCGCAACTTCCGGCGCAGCGTGGAAGAAGGGCGGGTGGCGGTGGTTCAGGCGGTGTTTGCCCGCGCGTGAGCGACGCCGTTCACTCCACCGGCAGGCCGGCCGCCTGCCAGGCATCGGTGCCGCCCTCGACGTTATACAGCTCTTTGCGGCCGATGGCGGCGGCGAACTCGGCCGCCAAGGCGGAGCGCTGGCCGACCTGGCAGATGAATACCACCGGCTTATCGGCCGGGATCTGATCCGGGTTGGTGAACAGCGTGTTGAGCGGCATCAGGCGTGCGCCCTTGGCATGGCCGCGCGCGTACTCGTGCGGCTCGCGTACGTCGATAAACACCACGTCACCCCGGTCCACGAGGGCCTTGGCCTCCTGCGGCGTCAGACGCTTGAACGGCTCCGCGTGCGGACTCGGTGTCCCCGTGCTCACCTAGCTTCTCCTACGGCAAACTCCTGCGTTGCTATCATACCGGTCGCTGCGGTTGTGGTCGCGGCGTTGTAGCGTGCAAGTCCGAACGCAGGATGAGCGAAGGTGATCCAAAGAGCGACAACCAGAACCGGACGACGCTAGAAGTGCATAGCCGTACCACGCGCCATGATGGGGAGCGGCAGGCCCTGGCGGCGCAGTTCGGCCGCCGTTGCCGGGCGGTAGCCGTTTGGTGAGTACGCCACATAGGTGCCAGCGATTTTATCCCACAGGCACTGGTGGTCGCGGTCCCAGATACACCACAGGGACGCCAGCAGCTCATACACGCCCAACGTCACCAGGCTCAGCAGGAACCCGAGTAGGCCCCGGACAAGAAGCTGGCGCACCCATGTGTAGACGCCGCCAGCGCGGGTGCCGTCGGCACGCATGACGTACATCCGTAGGAGTTGTTTGGCCGGCGTCTGACCATTGGGCGCCACGATGATAAACCAGATCAGCCAGCCAATGACGAGCGTGAGCACCCATAACAGTACATCAAGGATATACCCGACCAGCCGCCGACCAGGGCCCGCCGTGACCAGTAGGTCCGGCGGATATAGCGATTCGATGAACCGGGTTGGTACGACGAACATGGGCTGTGGCGCGACGACGGCTACCCGCGCGCCGCATGCCGTACAGAAGCGGTCATTAGGCCTCAGGGCCGTGCCACAGCTCACGCAGTACATGGCGGCGTATGGGGTGGCAACGACAGCCTTTCGCTGATGACCGGATGTCCTTCAGCTCGATACTTTAGCAGAACTGCAGCCGATAAATAGCCCCCTGCCCGAAGGTGAGCAGGGGGCTGCGTCCCGTGCCATGAGCGCCGGTTAGGAGGCTGCGGGGGCGGCGAGGCCGGCGTACTCCTTGAACTTGGCGTTCATGCGCTCCTGGTGGCCGGTGAGGCCGGCGTCGTCCAGCTCGGCCAGCAGCGTGTGCACGAAGCGGCGGCGCAACGCTTCCACCAGCGCCAGACCCTCGGCGGCGCGGTCGTCCAAGGTGAGGGCCAGCGCCTCGGTGAAGCTGGTGTCGCGCGCTACCTCGGCGGCGAACACCGCCTCGTGGCGTAAGAGGGCGAAGTGCAGGTCGGCGGCGCGCGCCGGCTCCTTGCCCAGCATGTGGCGGATGAGACCGGTGTGGTAGGCCACGTGCCGGTTGCAGTCGCGCGCCACCAGGCTGAACAGCGTGCGGTCCACCTCCGTGCGCGGCCGCTCGGCGATCGCCTCGCACACCGTTCTGGTCCACAGGGCGCGCAGCAGCAGCGCCATGGCCAGGTCCGGGAAGCGGAGCGCGCCGAGAATCGCGCGGTGGTAGATGCCGGGGCCCTCGATGCCTAGCCCGCCACCGTTGACCAGCGCCCGCTTGCGGAACGCCTCCGTGTGGCGGGCGCGGTCGAAGATGTACGTGGCCAGGAAGTTCTTGACCTCCTTGAAGCCGTAGCTGATCCGCTCCAGCCAGGAGGAGAGCACCTGCACGTCCAGGTACGCCTGCTCGCTCAGCTCCGTGCACACCTGGTCGATGGCCGCTTCCGTGATCTCCGGCAAGGGCGTGATCGTCTCCCAGGGAATGCTCGTGGCCGAGGACCAGCGGTCGTAGATGGCGTCCTCGTACAGGTCGATACAGTTGTCGGACCAGACGCTGATCTTGTCGTAAATCGTGTAGCCGGCCGGGATCACCGGGTGCTTGGGCGGGATGCTGCCGCGTGGGGTGTCGTTCACGTACGGCCAGACATCCGGCACCTGAAGCGTGTACTCGTTCTCCACATCGCGCAGGCGCAGGCCCTTGGGGCCGGGCACCGGCTTGGGCACCTTCGGCCGCTCCACGGTGAGCCAGGACAGATCCGTGCGGATGGGGAAAAACTCCTCGATTGGGCGGTTGAGGGGGTTGGGCGCCTGCTGGGTGACGCTCGTCGGCTCGGCCATCGCTTCTCACCTCCTGCCGGATCGGCCAGCGGCCGCTAGTTGCGCGGTGGATCGAGGAACACGCGCATCTCCGGGTGCATGCGCTCACGCCGGTCGCCGAGGCCGATGACCTCCAGGCGGTGCATGTACTCGTTGATCTGGCGCTTGCGGATGGCGAGCAGCTTCTTGTAGCCCTCGTCCATCTTGTCCTTGCCGCCGCCGAGCAGGATGGCGAGCGACTCCGCCGAGGCGCCGCCGCTGGTGAGCCCCGCCTGCGTGGTGCCGAGCAGCCCTTCCTGCCGGTCCAGGTAGTGGTGGAACTCCTCGCGCCGCTCCGGCTGGGTCTCCAGGGTGTACTTCAGGTGGGTGACGCCGAAGGCCACGTGGCGGGACTCATCCTGGGCGGCGAGGCGGAACATGCGTTTCTCCGCCTCGTTCTGGGCGATGAGCTCGCCCATGCGGAACAGGCTCTGCACGAACCCCTCCGCCACCACGTGCAGGATGGCCGCCATCTCGGAGAAGTCCTGGATCTGGAGCAGGCTGGTGGCGCCAAAGCCGGCCTGCAAGAGCCCGACGCCGTTGGCCAAGGCCCGCTTGCGGAAGACGTCCTCGTGCCGGGCCTCATCCATGATCTGCGTGGCGAGGAAGAGCCCGACCTCGTAGTGGTCCGGCGAGATGCTGCGGATCCAGCGGCCGGGCAGGTCGCCGGCGATGAACTCCACCTGGGTGAGGAAGGTGCAGAGCTGGCACATGGCCCGCTCCAGGTCGTCCGGCAGCGGGGTGAGCTGCTCCCAGGGGATGTCGGTGGCGGAGGACCACTGGCGGGCGATCGCCTCCTCGTACAGCATGGCGATGGAGGACGACCAGACCTCGGACTTGGCGTCCCAGGTCATACCGGTGCGCGGCTTGCTCAGGCGCCGGGCGGCGCCGCGCGGCTTGAGGGTGTAGTTGTGGCTGGTGTCGGGCACCTCGCCGTAGCTGCCGAGGTTGATCTCCTCCAGGGTGAGGCCCTTGCGGCCCGGCCGCGCGGTGATCCCTCGCTCGCTGTCCACGCGGAGCCAGCCCAGGTCAAGGCCCGAGTAGTCGGTCTCCGTGCGGAGCATCTGCAGGGTGTCCTGGCTGAGCGTCATAACCCTTCTCCCCTCTGCGATGTCCGATGACGCCCGACGCCTGTCGGGCTTTACCATATGGTTCTGACCGATGGTACCATTACGCCGACCGCCCGCCAAGGGGGTGCCGGGCGCCGACCTGCGGGGAGCGCGTGCTCCGAACTTGATTAGAGCGTGTCCACCGCCTCGGGCGCGGTCGGCCGCGGCGACCGGTTGGCAGCCTCCGTCAGGGCATCCAAATGGGCGATCAGCGCCTCGCGCGACAGCAGCCCCAGCGCGTAGTAGTCCATGAGCTGGCCCAGGGCGACACGTGCCACCTGCTCCGACGGCGTGCGCCGGTACCGGAGAAAGCCGTGCAACAGGGCGAGGATGCCGCCCAGGCAGGCCTCGACCTCCAGTCGGCGAAACTCGCCCCGCTCCATGCCGGCGGTCAAGATGCGACGCAAGTGGGCGGTGACCAGGTGCCCGTGCTCCTCCACGATGGCGTGGTAGAGCGCGGCGGACAGGCTGTTCAGCTCGCGCAGCACGGTGCCCATCATCGGCCGGGAGACGAGGAAGGCGTTGAGGTACACCTCCGCAAAGCGGCGCAGCTTGAGCAGCGCCGGCATCTCGCCTTCGACCACCGGGCGCAGCTCGGCGGCCGTCTCCTCCAGCAGTCGACGCACGGCCGCAAGGTACAGCCCCTCCTTGCCCTGGAAGTGATAGTAGATCATCGGCTTGTTGGAGCCGGAGCGCTCGGCGATGGTGCGCAGGGACGTGACGTGAAACCCCGTCGCGCCGAACTCGGCGATCGCCGCCCGCAGGATCCGCTCCTTGACGCTCTCTTCGTTGCCGTAGGACTTTCGCTGTCGGCCGGCCATTCCGCGTGCCCGCTTCGGTGGTGCGCGCGACATGCGCCACGCTCGCCCCTAAGGGTACATCAACGCCGCGCGACGCGATGCCGCACGGCGTTGAGAAGGGGAGAAACGGGGGGTGGCGACGCCGGTTACACCGCCGTGGGGGCGCGGTAGTCGCCGAACACCTCGCGCAGCACGCCGCAGATCTCGCCCAGGGTGGCGTAGCTCTTGACCGCCTCCAGGATGGGCGGCATGAGGTTGTCGTCGCTCTCCGCCGCCGCCCGCAGGCGCGCCAGGCTGCGCGCCACGGCCGCCGTGTCCCGCTCGCGGCGCAGCGCCTCCAGCCGCCGGAGCTGTGCCTCCGCCAGGCGCGGGTCCACGCGAAAGATGAGCTTGGGCTCCGCCTCGTCCTCGCTGCGGAAACGGTTGACGCCCACCACCACCTCGCGTCCGCTCTCCACGTCCTGCTGGTAGGCCCAGGAGGCGGCCTGGATCTCCTGCTGCATCCAGCCGGTCTCGATGGCGCGCACGGCGCCGCCCATCGCCTCGATCCGCTCCAGGTACGCGCGCGCCCGCCGCTCCAGCTCGTTCGTCAGGTACTCGACGTAATACGACCCGGCCAGCGGGTCCACGGTGTCGGTCACGCCGGTCTCGTAGGCGATGATCTGCTGGGTGCGCAGGGCGATGCGCTGCGCCTCCTCCGTGGGCAGGGCGAGGGCCTCGTCGTAGCAGGAGAGGGCGAGGCTCTGCACGCCGCCCAGCACGGCGGCCAGGGCCTGGATGGCGGCGCGCACGATGTTGTTCTCCGGCTGCTGCGCCTGGAGCGTGCTGCCGCCCGTCTGGGTGTGCGTGCGCAGCATCATCGACTCCGGCTTCTGGGCGCCGAACCGTTCCTTCATGATGCGTGCCCACAGGCGGCGCAGGGCACGGTACTTGGCGATCTCCTCGAAGAAGTTGTTGTGCGTGTTGAAGATCCAGGAGATGCGCGGCGCGAACTCGTCCACGGAGAGCCCGCGCGCCAGCACCGCCTCGATGTAGGCGATGGCGTTGGCGAAGGTGAAGGCCATCTCTTGCACGGCCGTGGCCCCCGCCTCGCGGATGTGGTAGCCGGAGATGCTGATCGGGTTGAACTTGGGCATCTCGCGGCTGGTGAAGGCGATCAGGTCTGCCGCCAGGCGCAACGACGCCTGCGGCGGGAAGATGTACGTCCCGCGCGCCACGTATTCCTTGAGCACGTCGTTCTGCGCGGTGCCCTGCAGGAGCTTAAGCGGCACGCCCTGCTTCTCACCCACGGCGGCGTACATCGCCACCAGCACCGGGGCGGGGGCGTTGATCGTCATGGAGGTGGAAACCTTATCCAGCGGGATGCCCTCAAACAGGGTCTCCATGTCGCGCAGCGAGTCGATGGCCACCCCGACCTGGCCCACCTCGCCCGCGGCCATCGGGTCGTCCGAGTCGTAGCCGAGCTGGGTGGGCAGGTCGAAGGCCACCGACAGGCCCGTCTGGCCCTCCTCCAGGAGGTAGCGGAAGCGTTCGTTGGTCTCCTCGGCGGTGCCGTAGCCGGCGTACTGGCGCATGCTCCACAGCCGGCCGCGGTACATGGTGGCCTGGATGCCGCGCGTGAACGGGTACATCCCGGGGAAGCCGATGTCGCGCAGGTAGTCGGTGTCGGCGATGTCGGCGGGGGTGTACAGGCGGTCCACGGGCAGGGAGCTGGTGGCGAACGCCTGCTCGCGCTCCGGCCCACGGGCCAGCGCCTTCTGCACCACCGTTGCCTCCCACGCCGCGCGCGCGGCGCGGATGGCGTCCAAGTCCTGGCGATCGTGCATACGGGTCTCTCCGGCCGGCATGATGCAAGGCCCGGACCCGTGGCGCGGGCCGGGCTCGTGCTTTCACTGTACGGGTGGACAACGCGGTTCGTAAATTACGCCCCAGCCGGGGGTGGGCCCCGCCCGGCCCTCCGATAGGCGGTGTCGATAGGATCAGCGCGCGGCGGTCTCGTCCGCCGGTGTGGCCGCCTGCACGGCGCGGCGGATGAAGGCCTCCATCCGCTCGTTGGCGGCCCTGGCCAGCGCCGTCGGGAACAGGTTGAAGCCGTGCACACCGCCCGGGTAGACGGCCAGCTCGGCCTCGTTGCCGGCCGCCACCCACCGCCCGTACATGAACAGCGTGTCGTCCAGAAGCGGGTCCAGGGTGCCCACGGTGAACAGGGCCGGCGGCAGGTCGCGCAGGTCGGCGTAGAGGGGGGAGACGTCCGGGTCGCGGCGCCGCGCCGAGTCCGGCACAAACTGCTCGATGAACCAGCGGATGATGGGCGTGCTGAGCACGAGGTTGCGTTTGCCCCACCGGGCGACGCTGGGGGTCATGCTGAGGTCGTAGCCGCCGTAGACCAGGTTGGCGGCGCGGAAGCCGGTGAAGCCGTGCCGGTCGCGCAGGCGCAGCAGGGTGACGACGGACAGGTGCGCGCCAGCGGACTCGCCACCGATGAGCAGCCGCTCGCTGCCGAACTCGTGTGCCGCGTTGCCGGCGAGCCAGAGGGCGGCGGCTTCACAATCGTCCGGCCCGGCCGGGTAGGGGTGCTCCGGTGCCAGGCGGTACTCCACGCTGACGACGGCCACGTTGCAGTGGCGGGCGATGGCCTCTAGGCGCGGGTCCTGGTGGTGGGCGCCGCCCAGCACCCAGCCGCCGCCGTGGATGTGCAGGTAGACGCCGTTCACCCGCTCGGGCACGAACACGCGCAGCGGCAGCTCGCCACCGGGGCCGGGGATGCGGCGCTCCACCGCCATCGCCGAGCGCACGATCGGCCCGAACACGCCCTGACCGGACTCGCGCTGCGCGCGCGTGACCGCGGGTGGCTGGGTGTGCACGGCCGGCACGGTCTGCAGCAGCGCCTCCAGTTGTGCGTTGAAGGCGCGCGTCTCCTCATCCACGGCCTCTAGACGGAACAGGTGCGGGCCAAACTCTGGGAACCCCGGCATGATGTCACCTCCCTGGTGCAGACTGCTACCGGCGATTCTGCACCCATCGGCGCGTGCACGCGAGCGCCCGGCGCGCCCGAAGGCGGCTCCCCGGCCTCGTTCCTCGTTGCTCGTTCTTCTACACTCGGGCTGAGCGCTGGGGAAGGAAGCGAGCGGTCATGCTGGTGGCGGTGGATCTCGGGGGCACGAACGTCAAGGTGTTGCTGGCCCGCCCGGACGGCGTGGTGCTGGACAGCGCCGTCATGCCCTGGGTGACGGTGGACGATGTGGACAACCTCGCGCACCTGTTGGAATCGGCCGGGGCGCGGCTGAGCGCGGTGCGGGCCATCGCCATCACCGGCGGCCGCCACCGGCGCCTGCCCTCATTGCTGGGCGAGACGCCGATCGTGCATGTGGACGAGCTGACGGCCATCGGCCGCGGTGGGCTGATCGCGGCCGGGGTGGAGCGGGCGCTGGTGATGAGCATGGGCACCGGCACGGCCATGGTGGCGGCGGGACCGGAGGGGGTGTGGCACCTGGGCGGCACGGCGGTGGGCGGCGGCACCGTGCTGGGGCTGGCGCGGCTGCTGCTGGGCACCGTGGACCCGGAGGAGATCGGGCGGCTGGCCGAGGCGGGGGACCCGCGCCGCGTGGACCGCAGCGTGGGCGACATCGTGGGCGGCTCCATCGGCATCGTGCCGGCGGACATGCCGGCCGCGCACTTCGGCCGCGTGGCGCAACCCTCGTTCGAGGGGCCGGTGGCGCGGGAGGACATCGCCGCCGGGCTGATGGAGCTGGTGGGCCAGTCGGTGGGGCGCCTGGGGCTGATGGCGGCGCGCGCGCACGGCTTTGACCTGCTGGTGGTGACAGGGCACGCGGTGGAGTGGACCGGCATCCGCGCCGCGCTCAACCGCGTCTCCGGCCTGTTCGGCGGGCGGATCGTGGTGCCGTTGCAGCCCGGCTTGGCCACCGCCCGCGGCGCGCTGGCCGCGCTTGTGGCCGCGGACGAGCCCGTCCACCGCGGGTAGCGGGGAGGCACGGTGACCGCCCGCAACGGCGTGCCTACTGGCGCCGGCGTCGCGACGCGCGCGTCCCGGTAGCCACGGCCGCGCTCTCGCCTTCCTCCGCGTGGGGAGCGGACCGTTCTGCCGGCGGTGTGACCGCGGTGCGCCGCTGGCGGCCGCCGGGGGTCGGTTCGCCGGGTCGCGCCAGCACGAAGCGCAACTGGCCCGGCGGCGCCGTGCGCCAGACCAGGCGGTAGCCGCGTTCCTTGGCCGCCAGGCTCAGCCGCCGCTTCTGCGTGCGCTGCTGCTCACCTGGTTCGAGCGAGAGGACGGCGCCTACCCCGCCCTGCGCGAGGATGGTGTCGATCAACTGGAGATAGGGCGTCAGATCGATCCGCATCGCCGCCCTGCCTCGCTGAAGGTCTTCCTCACGAAGAACCTGGTCCAGACGCGGCATAACTCCCTCCTTGTGCCAATAGGTTCTCATGAATTCCTCCGTTTCCTTTTCAGTGTATCGCTGTCCGGCTGTTAGGCAAGCCTGATAGAACGGCCTTGCGCGCGATTAACAGAACGAAGACGCACCGAATCCTGTCATAGCGGCATGTATTGAGCCGGCAAGCGGGCGTGCGATATGCTCCGCTCGCGGCCGGCGCTCGCGAGCCCTCGTCGGGGATGCCCTGCGCGGTGCGGAGGCCCGACGCACGGCGCCGGACGACGGCCGGATTTTCGCGGTGGCCGGCGCAGGCAGGCCCGCGGCGGTTGATCGTTCGCCCATAAATCAATTACTGTTACGTTGTCCCTCTGGTGTGCTGTTCAGGCAATGGGGGCTGGCTCCCCGGACCTCAACGCCGGGCGCTGAGATCGGGGTTCTTTTTCTATTCCCCGACGAGGCCCCGGTGACCGCGCAAAGGAATCCCGCGATGAACCAGCCGCACGCACACGACCGGAACGTCTGTAGGCCATGGCAGTCAAATTCCGGGGCGAGTGGGCAGGCCTGCGCCTGCGCCGCCACGCTGTACTCCGCTCAGCATGAGCACGACTCGTGTGGTGTTGGGTTCGTGGCCCGCATCGACGGGCGGCGCGAGCACGCCGTGCTGCGCCTCGCGCTGGAGTGCGTCAAGAACCTCACCCATCGCGGCGCCCTGATCGACCACCGCACCGGCGACGGCGCCGGGGTGATGACGCAGATCCCCTATGCGCTGTTCGAGCCGGTCCTGGCCGCCTGGGGGGTGCGCCTGCGCCGCCCCTCGGATCTGGCCGTGGGCATGGTGTTCCTGCCCGGCCGCAGCGTTGAGGACCAAGTCGTGGCCCGCCGCTACGTCGAGCGGGCCGCCCGCCGCCAGGGCCTGACGGTGTTCGGCTGGCGCGAGGTGCCGGTGGACCCGTCCGTGCTGGGGCCGCTGGCGGCCTCCACCCAGCCCAAGATCGAGCAGGTGCTGCTCGGCCGGCCGGAGGGGGTGGACGACGCCGAGTTCGAGCGGCGGCTGTTCTTGGTCCGTAAAGAGGTTGAGCGGCGGGCCATGGAGGAAGACATCCGCGGCCTGTACGTGCCGTCCCTGTCCCACCGCACCATCGTGTACAAGGGGCTGCTGGTGGCGCACCAGCTCCCGCAGTTCTATCTCGACCTGGCCGACCCAGCCTACACCACCGCCCTGGCCGTGTTCCACCAGCGCTACTCCACCAACACCATGCCCTCCTGGGAGCTGTCCCAGCCGTTCCGCATGGTGGCCCACAACGGCGAGATCAACACCCTGGCCGCCAACCGCAACTGGACCAGGGCGCGCGAGCCGGAGCTGACCTCGCCGGTGTGGGGTGAGCGCGTCCAGGAGCTGCTCCCCCTGTGCCAGCCGGGCGGCTCGGACACCGCCTCGCTGGACAACGTGGTGGAGGTGGTGACGCTCTCCGGGCGGGACATCCGCCACACGCTGATGATGCTCCAGCCCAAGGCGTGGGAGAACATGCCCAACAAGCCGCCCCACCGGCGCGCCTTCTTCGAGTACCACGCCTGCCTGTCGGAGCCGTGGGACGGCCCCGCCGCGCTGGCCTTCTCCGACGGGGTGGTGGTGGGCGCCTGCCTGGACCGCAACGGCCTGCGCCCCTCCCGCTACCTGGTCACGCGCGACGGCCTGGTGATCGCCGGCTCGGAGGCGGGCATGGTGGAGGTACCCGCCGCCGAGGTGGTGGAAAAGGGACGGCTGGGGCCGGGCCAGATGATCGCGGTGGACACCGCCCGCCAGCAGTTCCAGCGCAACGACGACATCAAGGACGAGATCGCCACCCAGAAGCCGTACGGCCAGTGGGTCAAGCGCCAGCGCCTGCACCTGGACGACTACCTCGCCACCCGGCCCGGCTCCGGCCTGCCGCCGGACCGCATCGACGTCCTCCGCCAGCAGGTGACGTTCGCCTACACCCAGGAGGAGCTGGCCTTCATCCTCCGGCCGATGGCCAACGACGGGAAGGAGCCCGTCGGCTCCATGGGCGATGACACCGCCCTGGCGGTGATGGCGGCCGCGCCGCGCCTGCCCTACGCCTACTTCAAGCAGAAGTTCGCCCAGGTCACCAATCCGCCCATCGACCCGATTCGCGAAGAGCTGGTGATGTCGCTGGATACCTACCTGGGCCGGCGGCGCTCGCTGCTGGAGGAGACAGAGCTACATGCCCGCCTCGTCCACCTGACCAGCCCGCTGATGATCGACGAGGAGATGGAGGCGCTGCGCCGCATCGCCGAGCCGGCCTTCTACGCCTTCACGATTCAAACGCTGTTCGACGTCGCCTGCGGGCCGGACGGGCTGGAGCAGGCCCTGCGCCGCATCTGCGCCGAGGCGGTAGCGGCCATCGACAGCGGCGCCACCATCCTGATCCTCAGCGATCGCGGCGTGAACGCCCAGCGGGCCCCGGTGCCCATGCTGTTGGCGGTGGGCGCGGTGCACCATCACCTGATCCGCACGGGCCGGCGCATGCGCGCCAGCATCATCGCCGAGACGGCGGAGGCGCGCGACGTGCACCAGATCGCCTGCCTGATCGGCTTCGGCGCCAGCGCCGTCAACCCCTACCTGGCCTTCGCCACGTTGGCCGAGCTGGCCGAACAGACGGCCAAGGCCGAGCGACTGGAGAAGAGCGAGCTGGCCGATGTGGCGCTGGCCGTGGCGCGCCAGCTCGGGGAGGAGAACCTGGCGCGGGCGCGGGCAGACGGCACCTTCGCCCGTCTGATCCGGGAGAAGGCCTTCCAGAACTACGAGATGGCCGTGGACGCCGGCCTGCTCAAGATCTGCTCCAAGATGGGGATCTCCACCATCACCGGCTACCACGGGGCGCAGATCTTCGAGGCTATCGGCCTCAGCCAGGAGGTGTTGGACACCTGCTTCGCCGGGCTGACGTCACGGATCGGCGGTATCGGCTTCCGCGAGCTGGGAATGCAGGTGCTGGGACGGCATGCCGTCGCCTTCGGCGACAATCCTCGGCTGGAGGACGGCGCCCTCTACCGCTTCCGCCGCGACGGAGAGTACCACGCCTTCAACCCGAGCGTGATCCAGGCGGCGCACAAGGCGGTGGAGACGGGCCGCTACGAGGACTACAAGGCGTATTCAGAGCTGATCAACGCCCGCCCGCCCACGACGTTGCGCGATCTGTTGCGCATCAAGCCGCTAGGCGAACCGGTGCCGCTGGAGGAAGTGGAGCCGATCGAGAACATCATGCGCCGGTTTGCCACCTCGGCCATGTCGCTCGGCGCGCTCAGCCCCGAGGCGCATGAGACGATGGCCATCGGCATGAACCGCATCGGCGGCAAGTCCAACACCGGCGAGGGCGGCGAGGACCGGCGCCGCTACCGGCCGCTGCCGAACGGCGACAGCGCCAACTCCAAGATCAAGCAGGTGGCGTCGGCCCGCTTCGGCGTCACCCCGGCCTACCTGGCCAATGCCGAGGAGCTGGAGATCAAGATGGCGCAGGGCTCCAAGCCCGGCGAGGGCGGTCAGCTTCCCGCGCACAAGGTCTCGGCACAGATCGCGGCCCTGCGGCACACGCTGCCCGGCAACCGCTCATCTCGCCGCCGCCGCACCACGACATCTACTCCATCGAGGACCTGGCCCAGCTCATCTACGACCTCAAGCAGGCTAACCCGCGGGCGTTGGTGTGCGTCAAGCTGGTGGCCGAGGAGGGCGTGGGCACCATCGCTGCCGGCGTGGCCAAGGGCTACGCGGACGTGATCCACATCGCCGGCCACGACGGCGGCACCGGCGCCTCGCCGTGGTCGTCGATCAAGAACGCCGGCGCACCGTGGGAGCTGGGGTTGGCCGAGACGCAGCAGGTGCTGGTGCTCAACAACCTGCGCGGGCGGGTGCGGCTGCGCGTGGACGGCGGCATGAAGAACGCCCGCGACGTGATCGTGGCCGCGCTCATGGGTGCCGAGGAGTACGGTTTCGGCACGGCGGCCGCCGTGGCCGTGGGGTGCAAGATGGCGCGCCAGTGCCACCTGAACACCTGCCCAGTGGGCGTGGCCACCCAGCGGGAGGACCTGCGCGCCAAGTTCCGCGGCACGCCCGAGCACATCGTCAACTTCTTTGCCGGTATCGCCCAGGAGGTGCGCGAGTATCTGGCGCAGATGGGCGCGCGCACCCTGGACGAGATCATCGGCCGTGTGGACCTGTTGGAGCAGGCCGAGCCCTGCACCGAGGACCCGCGCATCCGCATGCTGGACCTCTCCCGCCTGCTGGCCGACCCGGACCCGTCCGGGCAGCGGCCGCGCAAGTGCGTGCAGCCGCGTAACGATCGGCCGGACGACCAGCCCCTGGACGACCTGCTCATCGAGCAGTGCCTGCACTCGCTCAACAACGGCTTCCCGGCCAAGCTGTACGCCAAGGTGAGCAACCGCCATCGCGCGGTGGGCACCAAACTGGCCGGCGAGATCGCCTACCGCTGGGGCGACGACGGTCTGCCCTATGGGACGATCGAGGTGCACCTAGAGGGCAGCGCGGGGCAGAGCTTCGGCGCCTTCTGCGTCAAGGGCCTGCGCCTGGTGCTCACCGGTGAGGCGAACGATTACGTCGGCAAGGGGATGGGCGGCGGCGAGATCGTGGTGAAGCCGCCGGCCGACGCTGCCTACGCCAGCCACGAGAACGTGATCGTCGGCAATACGGTGCTGTACGGCGCCACCGGCGGCTCGCTGTTTGTGGCCGGCCGGGCGGGCGAGCGCTTCGCGGTGCGCAACTCCGGCGCCCGGGCCGTGGTGGAGGGCGTGGGTGACCACGGCTGCGAGTATATGACCGAGGGCGTGGTCGTGATCCTGGGCGAGACCGGGCGCAACTTCGGCGCGGGGATGTCCAACGGCGTGGCCTACGTGCTGGACGAGACGCGAGAGTTCCCCAAGAAGGTGAACCCCGAGCTCGTGGGGCTGGCGCAGGTCACGCACGGCGCGGACATCGAGCTGCTGGAGGGCCTCATCCGCCGCCACTTTGAGGTGACGGGCAGCCGGCGCGCCTGGCAGATCCTGGAGCGGTGGGAGCAGTACCTGCCGCTGTTCTGGAAAGTGGCGCCGCACTTCGCCCTCACGGAGGAGGGCCCACAGACGGTCGTGCAGCGCCATCTAGACTCGCTGCGCGCCGGCGCACACTGAGGCACGACTCGTGGTTGGTCGCTCACGGACGCCCGTGGCGTGGCCCGCGCGGCCGGCGCAGGTGCGGTGGCAAGGGATGGCGCGCGCCGGGAATAGGATGCGGCCGCGGGCGGCGTGGTTCCTCGCGCTCCCGCCGCGGTCGGCGGAGCCACTCCTCGAGCTCCGAGGCCGCGGCCGGCCGGGTGCCCGCACCGCGCGCCTCCTCCGCCATGGCCAGCGCCGCGGCGGCGACGTCGATCGGGTCGTGATCTTCCGCCAGCTCCTCCACCAGCTCGCGGTACTGCCCCCAGCGGCCGTCACGTAGCATCGTCGCCACGCGACCGACCAGCAGTTCGCGCTCCCGCTCGGCCACCTCGGCGGCGGTGGGGATCTCGGCGCGCTGGATGCGCGTGCCCACGATCCGCTCCATAATGCGGAACTCGCGCAGCTCCCAGGGCGTCACGAAGGTGATCGCCTCACCGGCGCGACCGGCGCGGCCGGTACGGCCGATGCGGTGGACGTAGGTCTCCGCGTCCTGAGGCAGGTCGTAGTTGATCACGTGGGTGATGTGCTCCACATCGAGCCCGCGTGCGGCGACGTCGGTCGCCACCAGCACCTCCACCCGCCCCTCACGGGCGGCGCGGATGGCGCGGTCACGTAGGGCCTGACTCATGTCGCCGTGCAACGCCTCCACATCGTAGCCGCGCGCGCGGAGGGCCTCGGCCACCTCATCCACCCCTCGCTTGGTGGCGCAGAACACCAGCGCCAGCCCCGGCTGCTCCACGTCTAGCAGGCGCACCAGCGCCTCGAACTTGTAGCGGCCCGGCACCTCGTAGTACCGCTGGTTGAGCGTGGGTACCGGTGCGCCCCGTGGCCGGCCCAGCTCCACGAGCACGGGGTCGCGCAGGTAGCGCTGGGCCAGCGCGCGCACCGGCTCCGGCATGGTGGCGGAGAAGAGCGCCGTCTGCCGCTCGCCCGGCAGGCGGCTCAGGATCCACTCCACGTCCTCCAGGAAGCCCATGTTCAGCATCTCGTCGGCCTCGTCAAGCACGGCCAGGCGCGTGCGGCCCAGGTCCACCGAACCGCGGCGCAGGTGGTCCATGAGACGGCCGGGGGTGGCGACGAGGACTTGCGCGCCGGCGCGCAGGGCGCGGAGCTGGCGGTCGATGGGCTGGCCGCCGTACACGGGCAGCACACGTAGGCCGCGGTAACGGCCCAGGCGGTAGAGCTGGTCCGCTACCTGGACGGCCAGCTCGCGCGTGGGCGTCAGCACGAGGCCCTGGACGATGTTCAGTGCGGGGTCGAGCCGTTCCGCCATGGGGATGCCGAAGGCCGCCGTCTTGCCCGAGCCGGTGAGCGCCTGCGCGATCACATCTCGCCCCTGCAGAAGCAGCGGAATGGCCTGCGCCTGCACTGGAGACGGCTCCTCGAAGCCCAAATCGGCGATCGCCTGCCGTACCTCCGCGCTCAGCCCCAAGGCCGCAAAGTCATCCATCGCGCCTGCCCCTTGCCGCGGTGACGGGCCGCCGCGGCGACCACGCCACCGCATCGGTTGGTTGCTTCCACCATACCCGACAGGGCCGCGAGGCGTGGTACCGCGGCGGCGCGCGGGAACACCTGGCCGAGGCGCGAACGACTACCGCTCGGCCGCGTGGACGTGATGGGATGAGAAGGATAGGACGCGGTGTTTGTCCGCGTACAGCGCCGCGTCGGCCGCGTCGAGGAGAGCACCCGGGTCCGGCGTCTCCAAGGGGAGGGCAGCGACACCCAGGCTCACCCGCACGCGCACTGCCGGCCCGCGCTCGCGGATGAGGATGGTGCGCGCGGCCGTGGCCGCCTTGATCCGCTCGGCCAGGCGCTGGGCGGTGCGGTGGTCGGTGTGGGGCAGGATGAGGGCAAACTCGTCACCGCCATAGCGGGCGGCCAGATCGCCAGGCCGGAGGTGCTCCAGCAGCAGGGCGCCAAACCGGCGCAACACCTCATCGCCGGCCGTGTGGCCCAGCGTGTCGTTGATCTGCTTGAACCCGTCCAGGTCCATGAGCACCACGGCCAGCGGTCGACCGGACCGACGGGCGCGGCCAAGCTCACGCCAGAGCTGGCCGATAAAGGCGCGGCGGTTGGCCAGGCCGGTGACGTCGTCCACGGTGGCCAGCCGGGCCAGGAGGGCCGCGCGGGCAGCCAGCGCCGCGATCTGCTGCCGCGCGGCACGGCGGGTGAGCCACCAGGCCGCGACGCCCAGGGCTAGCACGACGGCACCGCGGCCCACATCGATCGGGCGGTCGGAGGCCAGCGACGGCGCCGCCGCCAGGAGCAAAGCCAGCAGCCACACGGTGCCCGCGCAGAGCGAGCCGACGGTGGTGGACCAGCCGCGATCGCGGCTCGGCCGGCACCATGTCGCCTCGATGTCGGGGGTAAGGCCGTGGAGCTCAACGTCGTGTCCGTCGGGTTCCGTCCGCTCGTTCACCGTGCCTCTCCTGGTGGCCCAGCCGTCCAACCACGAGACGCTCAGCCTCGTCTCCAATAACGAACCGTGACGCCGCCCTTTTTCGTGGATACCCGAACGGATAACCGCGCGTCTGTCCAAGATGTTCCCGTTGCGGTGCCGAAAAGCGACTCGCCGGTAGGAGGCGGTGTACCGGCGAGCGGCGCTGGCACGGCCCGGACGAGCAGTGGGCTCAGGATGACCCGCCACGAGTGGGGCCGAGCATCTGCTCGGGGCGGACGATGCGGTCGAACTGCTCGCCGGTGAGCAGGCCCAGTTCAATCGCCGCCTCGCGCAGCGTCTTGCCCTCGGCGAAGGCCTTCTTGGCCACCTTGGCGGCGTTGTCGTAGCCGATGTACGGGTTAAGGGCGGTGACGAGCATGAGCGACCGCTCCACGTACTGGGCGATCTGCTCGCGGTTGGGCTGGATGCCGACCACGCAGTGCTCGGTAAAGGAGCGACAGGCGTCCGCCAGCAGCCGTGCCGAATGCAGGAAGTTGGCGATGATCACCGGTTTGAACACGTTCAGCTCGAAGTTGCCCTGCGAGCCGGCGAAGGTGATGGCGGTATCGTTGGCCATCACCTGGACGCAGACCATCGTCATGGCCTCGGACTGGGTCGGGTTCACCTTGCCGGGCATGATCGAGGAGCCGGGCTCGTTTTCCGGCAACAGCAGCTCGCCCAGGCCGGCGCGCGGGCCGGAGCCCAGCCAGCGGATGTCGTTGGCGATCTTCATGAGCGAAACGGCCAGCGTCTTGAGGGCGCCGCTGGCCATGACCAGGGCGTCGTGCGCCGCCAGCGCGGCGAACTTGTTCGGCGCGCTGATGAACGGCAGCCCCGTCAGCTCGGCGATGCGCGCCGCCACCCGCTCCGCGAACTCCGGGTGGGTGTTCAGGCCGGTGCCGACGGCGGTGCCGCCGATGGCCAGCTCATACAGATCGCTGAGCACCGCCTCCAGGCGGTACAGGTCGTGGTCGAGCTGGTCGACGTAGCCGGAGAACTCCTGCCCGAGCGTGAGCGGCACGGCGTCCATCAGGTGCGTGCGCCCGATTTTGATGATGTCCTTGAACTCCTCCGCTTTGGCCGCCAGGGCGTCGCGCAGCAGGCGCACGGCGGGGATGAGCCGCTCGGTAATCGCCCGGGCGGCGGCGATGTGCATCGCCGTGGGGAAGGTGTCGTTGGAGGACTGGGACATGTTGACGTGGTCGTTGGGGTGGATGGGCTTCTTGCTGCCCATCTGCCCGCCGGCCAGCTCGATGGCACGGTTGGCGATCACCTCGTTGACGTTCATGTTGGTCTGGGTGCCGCTGCCGGTCTGCCAGATGCGCAGGGGGAAGTGGTCGTCCAGCTTGCCGGCCATCACCTCCTCCGCTGCCCGGATGATGAGGTCCGCCAGCTCGGGAGGCAGCAGGCCGAGGTCGCGGTTCACCTCGGCGGCCGCCTTTTTGAGCAGGGCCAGGGCGTGGATGACCTCGATCGGCATGCGGTCGGCGTAGGGGTCGCCGATATTGAAGTGGATGAGCGAGCGGGCCGTCTGGGCGCCGTAGTACCGGTCCGCCGGCACCTCGATGGCGCCCATGCTGTCTGTCTCGATGCGGGTGGCGCCTGCCTGGGGGCGCGTCTCCGTGGTCACGGCGAGTGCTCCTGGGTTGGCATGCCGGATCGGACCGCCCGGCGTGGTGCCGCCCGGCGATCCGTCCGCGACCAGTCTACCATCGCTGTCGGTGGCGCACAGACGGGCCGGCCGGGGCGCCCCGGCCGGCCCGTGGCGGCGGTGCGCTCGCCGGACCTAGTTGCGGCTGCTGCCGGTGAGATACGTGAGGATGCGAAGGATGGCCAGGAACAGGTTGAGGATGTCGAGGTAGATGCCCAGCGTGATGGCGACGGCGTTGCCCATGGTGTCCTCGGCGGACCGGGCGCGCTGCACGTCCCACATCAGCAGCAGGCTGAAGATCACCGCCCCCGCCCAGCCGATCAGGGCGTGCCACAGCGTGCCACCGATGAACAGGCCGATCACGCTGGCCACGATCAGCCCCAGCAGCGCGATGAACAGGTAAGGCGCCAGGCCGGAAAAATCCCGCCGGCTGGTAAGGGCGTAGGCGGAAAGGCCGGCGGTCATCACGGCCGTGACCAGCAGCGCCTGCACCACCAGCACTCCCAGGCCGGCGCCGACGTAGAGCGCGATTAACGGCCCTAGCGTCATACCGGAGACGAAGGTGAAGGCGTACAGCAGCGGCAGGTTCCAGCGCGCGTTGTCGCGCGCGACCATCACGCCGAGGAGCAGGCCAAACTCCAGCAGGATCAGCGGTAGAAGCCAGCCCTGCGCGTAGCGTGCGCCCACGGCGCCGCCCAGCACCGCGAACGCCAGCGAAAACGCCAGTAACCCGAAGACCTTTCCGAGCAGCCCGCCGGATAAGGCACCGGCACGGGCTCGTTCCCGCGGCAAATAGGACATGGGTGCGCTCCCTCCCTGCACGGGCACCTCTCCGACTTCCCGGGTCGGACCGCCCAGGCGCCCGCTGCGCCGATCATAGCACGCTGCCAGAGCGTGCCGGCGCCGCGCCGTGCGACACGCCGTGCGGGCCGCCCGTGTTCAGCGGCGACGGACCGCGGTACGATGATCTCGGGGGCGGCCCGCGTAGGCCGCCACCGGTCACGAGTCGCGGGGAGGAAACGGCCATGTTGGTACAGCCTGGTGACGCGCTCCTCATCGTGGACGTGCAAAACGATTTCTGCCCGGGCGGCTCGCTGCCCGTGCCGCGCGGTGACGAGGTGGTGCCCGTGCTGAACGAGTACGCGCGCCGCTTTCACGAGGCGGGCCTGCCCGTGATCGCCTCGCGTGACTGGCATCCGCCGCAGACCAGGCACTTCCAGAGCGGCGGTGGCCAGTGGCCGCCGCACTGCGTGCAGGGTACGCGCGGGGCGGAGTTCCACCCGGACCTGCGCCTGCCGGAGGGCACGATCATCGTTTCTAAGGGCATGGACCCCAACCAGGACTCCTACACGGCCTTCGACGCCGTCACCGAAGACGGGCGGCCGCTCCTACAGCTCCTGCGTGACCTCGGGGTGCGCCGCCTGTTCGTCGGCGGGCTGGCCACCGATTACTGCGTGCGCGCCTCGGTGCTCGACGCGCGGCGCCACGGGTTCGAGGTTGTGGTGCTCACCGACGCCGTGCGCGGCGTGGACCTGCAGCCGGGCGATTCGGAGCGGGCCCTGCAGGAGATGCGCGCGGCCGGGGCACAGGAGATGACGCTGGCGGAGGTGGCGACCGCCTAAGCGGCGCGATTAGTTGACAGAACGAACGACGATCGGTACCATGCGCCGCGGCGGCGCCGGGCAGCGGGGCCGCCGCACGGGTGATGACGGTTCGCCTGCGCCGCTCGCCGCCGCGGTTCCGGCGCCGTACCCGCACGGTGCCGGTGCTGGGGCTGATGGCCGCCGCGGTGCTCGCCTCGGCGGCGTTCACGCTGCGCGTGCGCGCGCAGGAGCGGCTGGCTGTCCGCATCGAGGCGATGCCGCAGGCGGCGGTGAACGCGCCCGCCGGCAGCCTCGTGGTAGATGGGGTGCTGGTCTCCCTGCCGCCGCTGGCGCCGCCGCGGCCGTTTCTCGCCACTCACCGTGTCATCTCCTTCTACGGCACGCCGCTGACGGCGGCGCTAGGCGTGCTCGGCGAGCAGAGCCCGGCGGAGACGGTGGCGCGTCTGCGCGCCCAGGCCGCTGCATATGAATCGCTCAGCGCGGATCGCGAAGTCGTGCCGGCCTTCCACCTGCTCTACGCGGTGGCGCAGGGATACCCCGGCGCGGACGGGACGTATCTCCAACGCTTGGACGATGCCACCGTGGAGCGCTGGGTGCAGCTGGCGCGCGAGCACGGCTTCTTGCTGTTCCTTGACGTTCAGGTGGGCAAGAGCAGCGTGGAGCGCGAGCTGCCGCGCCTGTTCAGGTTCCTCGTGCACGAGCATGTGCACGTGGCGCTGGACCCCGAGTTTGCCTGGGGTGAGGACGGGCGGCCGGGTGAGGACATCGGCCACCTCACCGGGCCGCAGATCAACCAGGCGCAAGCGATGCTGCAGCACTTCGCCATCGAGCACAAGCTGCCCACCAAAATCCTGATCGTGCACCAGTTTCTACCGGGCATGATCAAGCAGAAGGAACTGGTACGCCGCTACGACCGCGTAGAGCTGGTGTTCGACGCCGACGGCTTCGGCACGCGACAGGTGAAGCGCGGCTCCTGGGAACGGGTGATCGTGGACGACGGCGTTGCGCTGGCCGGGATCAAGCTCTTCTACAAGTTCGATCCCGACCTGATGACGCCGGCCGAGGTGCTCTCCCTCTCTCCAAAGCCGGTCGTCGTCATCTACCAGTGACTTAGTAGGTTTCCAGCCCCTCGGCGCGCAGGTGGTGGACGTCGTTCAGGTAGCGCACCGCGCGTCGACCCTGGCCGGCCACGGCGAGCGAGATGGAGGCGTGCGCCGGGCGGAAGAACATGTCGTACGGCGTGGCCACCAGGTGGCCGAGATAGGCGTTGATCACGCCGCCGTGGCAGACGACGGCGATGCGCCGGCCGGGGTGGGCGGCGATGATCGCCTCCACGGCGTTCACCGCCCGGCGCTTGAAGGCCGCGCTGGGCTCGGAGAACGGGTACACGTCCCACGATTTTTCGTTGATCATGCGCTCGCGCAGGGCGACGAGGTAATTGTCGCCCAGGTACTCGCGCACGCTTTTGTCCTGCGGCATATCGCGCCAGATCTCGACCTCGCGCAGGTCGGGGACGAGCACCGGCTCCAGGCCGTGGAGGGCGGCGATGGCCGTCGCCGTCTCCCGCGCACGGCGCAGCGGGCTGCTGTAGACGGCCACCAGGCCGAGGTGAGCGAGGGCGCGGGCCACCGCCTGAGCCTGGTGGCGACCCAGGGCGCTGAGCGGCGGGTCCACCATGTCGCCCACCGGTCCGTGCGGGTCGATGTCCTGCTGGGCGTGGCGGACGAGGTAGACCTCCGTCACGTCGGGCACGCCGGTAAGGAAGGCGATGTCAAACGCGCCGGGCACCCGTACCGGTGGCGCCAGGTCGGGCTCTGGGATGGCGTGCTCGTGCGGCCGCTCGCCCCGCTCGGTCACCGCATCGCTCCGTCAGGCGGCCGTGCCGGGCCGGCGCGGGAGCACGGTGCGGTGCCCAGATGGGTGCCGCCGCGGCGCTCCCGCGCTGCCCCGGGTGGCTCCTAGCTCGAGGCCGGCGCCTGCTGCGCCTGCTCCTTGGGCGCCCACGGGTTCTTGAGACCTTGGCCGAGCGTCTGCGGCATGATGGCCACCAGCTCGTCCACCGTCCAATAGCCGCGTGGGTTCCAGATCGTGCGCTCCGGCCCGGGCAGGCTCATAAGGGAGATCTGCGGTCCGCCGACCAGGAAGTCGCGCCCGTTGATGTAGCCGGCCTCGTCCAGCGCCAGGTAGACCACCAGCGGCGCCACGTACTCCGGCAGGAGCTTGTCCATCATCTGGATCACATCGGTGGTGTCGGTGCGCAGGCCGGCCTCGCGGGCGCGGCGCGCCGCCTCCTCCATCTGCGGGCTGACCGTGAGGCGCGATTTGGCGCGCGGCCGGATGGCGTTGGCGGTGACGCCGTAGCGGCCCAAGTCGCGGGCCAGGGTGCGTGTCAGGCCGACGATGCCCTCCTTGGCGGCCGAGTAGTTGGCCTGGCCCATGTTGCCCAGCCCGGACTCGGAGGAGGTGTTGATGATGCGGCCGGAGCGCTGCTGGCGGAAGACCATGGAGGCGTACTTGGTCACGGTGAAATGCCCCTTGAGGTGCACGGCGATCACCGCGTCCCACTCCTCCTCGGTCATGTTGAAGATCATGCGGTCGCGCAAAATCCCGGCGTTGTTGACGAGGATGTCCAGGCGGCCGAAGGTATCCAGCGCCTGCTTGACCATCCGCTCACCGGCCTCCATGGAGGCGACGCTGTCGTAATTGGCGACGGCGCGGCCGCCCATTTTGCGGATCTCTTCCACCACCTCGTCGGCGGGCGAGGTAGAGGCGCCGGTGCCGTCCGGCGCGCCGCCCAGGTCGTTGACCACCACCGCGCAGCCCTCGGCCGCCAGGGCCAGCGCCTCGGCGCGGCCGATACCGCGTCCGGCGCCAGTGACGATCGCGACCTTGCCCTCAAGCCGGTTTGCCATCGTTGCATCCTCCGTGGCAGGGGCGCCGGGGCGCCCCGGTTGGTCGTAGGGGTCCGCACCAGCTATACGGGCTCTGCCCCGTAGATGCAAGGCATCCGCCCCGGGGTTGACGGCTATGGCATATCTTTTTATAGTTGCTTATATTAGATAAGAATTATCGGGGTCAGGCGCGCGCCTCGCCCCGGCCCCGACCCACTTTTCCCAAAGGAGCCGTCCATGACCACCGCCCCAGCCGCGATCAGCACGTGGACCATCGACCCGGTGCACTCCATCGCGGAATTCTCCGTCAAGCACATGGTGATCGCCACCGTTAAGGGGCGCTTCCGCAGCCTGAGCGGCACGCTCACCGTGGATGAGGCCAACCCGGCCAACGCGCGCGTGGCGGCGAGCATCGACGTCGCCAGCATCGACACCGGCGACCCCCAGCGCGACGCCCACCTGCGCTCCGACGACTTCTTCAACGCCGAGCGTTTCCCCACCATGACCTTCCGCAGCACCCGCGTCGAGCACGTCGAGGGCGACCGCTGGCGGGTGTACGGCGACCTCACCATCCGCGATATAACGCGCGAGGTGGTGCTGGACACCGAGTTCGACGGCCGCACCGTCGGCCTGTACGGTAAGGAGGTCGCGGCCTTTACGGCCACAACCGAACTTAACCGGAAGGACTTCGGCCTGCGTTGGAACGCCCTGTTGGAGACGGGTGGCGCGGTGGTGGGTGACCGCGTGAAGGTCACCCTGCACATCGAGGCGGTGCGCCAGAGCTAGCGCTGCCGTCGCGGCATGCGGCTGCCGGCCCTGCGGCCCGCGCGTTACCATCCATGCCGGTTGCGGGGCGATCCCCGGCGGTCTGTCCCGCAACCGGCCGCCATCTCACCCGATCCGGGAGGCGGGGGTCGCCGTTTCCTGCCACACTGAAACCACACCCGAGCACCCGATCCCCGCCGGCCTAAGGAGGCACACCATGACCGAGCAAGACCACACCCCGGCGGGTGCCGCCCTCCGCTTCGCACCGCTCGCCGTGCGCCGCAATGATGAGATTTACTTTATCGACGGTGGCTGGTTCAAAGCGCGCTGGCACTTCAGCTTTGACCGCTACTACGACCCGGAGCAGATGGGCATCGGCGCGCTGCGCGTCTTCAACCACGACACGCTCGTGCCCGGCGCGGTGTGGCCCATGCACCCCCATCGCGATATCGAGGGCATCACCTACGTGGTGGCCGGGCACTTTGAGCACGCCGACAGCCTGGGCAACGACGGCGTGCTCGAGCCGGGCGGCGTGCAGCGCATGACGCTCGGCGCCGGCGCCTGGCACTCCGAGCGCAATCATTCCCAAACGGAATCGACGGAGTTCATCCAGATGTGGGTGCTGCCCAGCCGCCGTGGTTTGCCACCGTCCGTGGAGCAGCGCCAGTACACGGCGGCCGACCGCCATAACCGCCTGCTGCGCGTCGTGCGCCCGGCGGGCAGCGCGGGCGAGGGGGTCTTAGTCCACCAGGCGGTGTCCATCTACGCGGCCCGTCTCGACCCCGAGGTGACCTTGACGCACCAGATCGATGCGGGCCGCGGCGGCTATTTCTACCTCATCGGCGGCGCGCTGGCGCTGAACGACGAGTCGCTGCAGACGGGTGACGCGGCCAAGATCCTGGGTGATGGCGTGGTGCAGATGCGCGCCCTCCAGCCCAGCGAACTGCTGCTGGTGGATACGCCGCTCTGACACGGCCGCGGGAAGAGCGACGGTGAGGGAGGGGAGGCCATGATCCGCACGCTTCGCATCTCGCATCCGGCGCTGTGCGGCATGCACAGCGCGGCCACCATCGACTTCTACACGCGCGTGCTCGGTATGGAGCTGGTGCTGCGCCAGCCCAACCTCGATTACCCCGCCGAAGAGCACCTGTTCTTCCATGTTGGAAACGACACCTTCATCGCTTATTTCGTGCCCAAGAACGAGGCCGAGGCCACCGGCTACCAGCCGGCCCGCCCCGGCAGCGGCGGCCTGGACCACCTGGCCATCGACGTGGACGCCGCCTCGTTTGAGACGGCCATGGCGCGCCTGCGCGCCGAAGGGGTGGCCTTCGAGGGACCGGTGGACCGGGGCTACGAGCGTTCGATCTACTTCAAGGACCCGAACGGGGTGACGCTGGAGCTGCTCACCTGGATCACACCCCCACCCGCGGATCTGTCCATGGCCGCCGTGATCAAGCGGGCGCAGCAGCTCCGCGTGGCGCGCCGCGCCGCCTTCATTGAGGACGAGGACGTCCGCGCGGCGATCGCCGCACTGCGCGCGGAGGGGGCCTGAGCGCGCGGCGCGCCGCGCGGACGACGAGGGGCTCGGCACGGCCTGGCTCCACGGCCTGGCTCCAGGGTTGGGCGTGCCCGTGAGAGGGGTGACAGCGCACCGTCGCGAAGGAGGCCGCGGTGCCCCGTCTGCCGGTGACCGTCGCCGGCGTGCTGCTGGTGACCCTGATCCTGTGGGAAACCTTCGAGACGATCGTGCTGCCGCGGCGGGTGGTGCGTGAGTTTCGGCTGACGCGCCTCTTCTACCGCTGTACATGGCGGCCGTGGCTGGCGCTCACCCGCCTTGTGCCCGGCCGCGAGCGTCAGGATGCCTTGCTGGGGTTCTTCGCGCCGCTCTCCCTCATCCTGCTCATCGCCCTGTGGGCGGCGGCGCTGGTGTTCGGCTTCGCCATGGTGCTGTGGGGCAGCGGCGCGGCGCTGCGCACGCCGGACGGGCGACCCGGCTTCACCACGTTCCTGTACCTGAGCGGCGTGACCTTCTTCACGCTTGGTTTCGGTGACGTCGTGCCGCACGACCCGGTAGGCCGCCTGATCGCCGTGGTGGAGGTCGGCACCGGGTTCGGGTTTCTGGCGCTGGTGGTAAGCTACTTGCCGGTGCTGTACCAGGCCTTCTCCCGGCGCGAGACGGCCATCGCGCTGCTCGATGCCCGCGCCGGCTCCCCACCCTGCGCGGCCGAGCTGCTGCGTCGCTACCACCGGCGCAACGACCTGGCGGCCGTCCCCACCCTGCTCGCCGAGTGGGAGCGCTGGTGTGCCGAGCTGCTGGAGAGCCACCTCTCCTACCCGCAGCTGATGTTTTACCGCTCGCAGCACGAGCGCCAGTCCTGGGTGGCCGCCCTCACCATGATGCTGGACCTCTCCGCCCTGGTGCTGGTCGGTGTCGAGGGGCTGCCGCGGGCGCCGGCCGAGTTGACGTTCGCCATGGCGCGGCACGCCGCGGTGGACCTGTGCCAGGTCTTTCGCCGCGGCCCACCCCCTGCCGACCGTCTTCCGCCGGCCGACCTCGCCCGCCTGCGTGCCCTGCTGGCCGAGGCCGGCATCCGGCTGCGGGACGACGCGGCCTGCGCCCGCGAGCTGGCCGCGCGCCGGCGTGCCTACGAGCCGTACGTGGCCTGGCTTGCGCGGTACCTGCACATGCCCCTGCCTCCCTGGCTGCCGCCGGACGGCGTTCCCGACGCCTGGCAGACCACCGCCGATGAGGTGGCCCGGTAATCGGGCGGCAGGGCGAGCCCAGGGCCACTACGCGATCACGCCGCCCATCACCGTCACCTCAAGGCCGCGACGACGCAGCTCGGCCACGTAGGGCGTGATACCCACGCTGTCGCTGGCGATATGGCCGGTGACGATCAGGTTGCCCAGGCGCTCCCGATCGATGCGGGCGGCGTCCTCTGGGGGGAAGTGGATGCAGATCACTGTGCCGGCGCCGTGGCGGAAGTAGGCGCTGGCCACGGGGTAGCCGCCGTTGGTGTAGGCGCCATGCGACACCACCGTGCGGCCCGCCGGCGCTTCGGCCGAACCGGCGCGCACCTCGATGGCGGTATGCGCCGCCTGGAACTCCGGAAGTTCCGCCAGCGCCGCCACCAGCGCCCCGACGGTGGCCCGCGGGTGCGCGGCCAGGTGGGCGTCCACCACCGCCTGCATGCGCCGGCGCCCCAGCTCGTCCCACGGATTGTGGATGTTGAGGAACGGCATCCCCAGCAGGCGGGCCACGGAGGGGGCGCGGTCGTAGTTGTCGACAGAGGCGGCGGCCGTAAGCTGCGCCTGGCGCAGCGCCACGATCTGTTCCGCCTCCGCCGGCGGTACCCCGAACTGCACCATGTGCAGGGCGTGGCGTCGGTACACGCTGAAGCGGTCCGGCACCGGGCCGGCCGGGTGGTGCGCGATCACGCAGTCGTAGCCGAGCTGTTTGGCCAGCAACAGCTCCGCCGGGCCGATGTCGATGCCGATCATCACCCGGCGGATGTCGCGGCCCGGCACGTAGATGGCCGAGTCGCCGGGTACCTCGCGGTAGCCGACAAGGTCGAGGGCGATCTGCATCAAGGCGTCCGTGTCGAGCATCGATCTGTCCCCTTATGTCAGATGGCGGCCATCAGCGGCCCTGGCGGAGCCGAGGGTCCAACGCGTCGCGCAGCGCGTCGCCGAACATGTTGAAGCTGAAGACGGTGAGAAAGATGGCCACGCCTGGGCCGATGGCCATCCACGGGTTGTGCTCGAGATAGGTGGTAGCCGTGAAGATCATGGAGCCCCAGTCCGGCTGCGGTGGCTGCACACCCAGGCCCAGGAAGCTGAGGGTGGCCTCGGCCAGAATGGCGGCGCCGCTGGCCAGCGTGGCCTGCACGATGATCGGGCTGGCGATGTTGGGCAGGATGTGCCGCACCACCACCCGCGCCTGCGAGGCGCCCAGCAGGCGCGCGGCCAGGACGTATTCCTGCTCCCGTGCCTGCAGCACCTGTCCGCGCACCAGGCGGGCGTACACCGGAGTGGTCAGTACGCCGATCGCCACCATCGCGTTGCGCAGGCTGGGGCCTAATGCCGCACTCACGGCGATAAGGAACACCAGCGCCGGAAAGGCGAGCACGGCGTCGATCAATCGCGAGACCAGCATGTCCGTCCAGCCGCCCACATAGCCGGCCAGCAGGCCCAGCGCGGTGCCCAGGCCGGCGCCGATCAGCACGGCGATGGCCGCCACGGCCAGCGACACGCGCGCACCGTAAAACACGCGCGCCAGGGTGTCGCGTCCCAGCGGGTCGGTGCCCAGCGGGTGAGCCCGTGACGGTGGCTGCAGGCGCTCCCGCGGCAACGTCTGGATCGGCTCACCGGGGGAAAGCCACGGGGCCGCCACGGCGATGGCCACCAGCGCCAGGATGACGCCCCCGAACACCACCAGGCGCGGGTGGTGCCGCAGCCAGCGTAGCGCCGGCACGCCGGTCGCGGCGCGCCGCGCGAGGGGTAGGCGTTCGACCTCAGCCTCGGCGCTTGACATAGGAAATCCTCGGGTCCAGCCAGGCGTAGGCCAGGTCTACCAGCAGGCTGCTGAGCATGAAGCTGAAGGCGGCGATCAGCACCACGGCTTGCACGACCGGATAATCACGGCCGCTGATGCTGTTGATGGTGAGACGACCGACGCCCGGCCAGGCGAAGATCGTCTCGGTGACAAATGCCCCTTCCCACAGTGCCCCGACCTGAATACCGACGATGGTCACTACCGGGATGAGGGCGTTGCGCAGGGCGTGGCGGAAGAACACCAGCCGCTCCGGCAACCCCTTGGCGCGCGCCGTGCGAATGTAGTCCTGCACGATCACGTCTAGCAGGCTGGAGCGAATCAGGCGCATGTTCACCGCCGCGCCGGCCGTGCCCAGGGTGATCGCCGGCATGATCAGGCGACGCAGGTTGTCCAGCGGGGCCTCGTTGAAGGGCACGTACTGACCCGGCGGCAGCCAGCCCAGCTTCACGGACAGGAACAGGATGAGCAGCGTGCCGAGAAAGAAGTTGGGCATGGACACGCCGGCGAAGGTGAAGGCGCTGGCCGCCAGGCCGATCGGGCCGCGGCGGAAGAGGGCGCCCAGCGTGCCCAGCGGGATGGCGATGCCTACCGAGTAGGCGAAGGCCACCAGGCCCAGCTCCAGCGTCTTCGGCAGCCGCTCGGCGATGGCGTCCAGCACGGGCTGGTTGTTGCGGATGGAACGGCCGAAATCGCCGCGCAGCACGCGACCCAGCCACTTGGCGTACTGGACCGCCACGGGCCGGTCCAGGCCGAGCTCGTGCCGCAGCGCCGCTCGGTTCTCGGGCGTTGCCTCCTCTCCCAGCCGCACGAGCACCGGGTCGCCGGGCGTCTTGCGGATCAGTACGAACAGAAACACGGTCACCAGGAAGGCGACCGGGAACATGATGAGCACACGGCGGACAACGTACTGTGTCATGGTCGCCATCGCGGTGGGGGCAAGGGCGCCCCTGCCCCCCGCCGCGGACGTTGGCTATGATTTCTTCCACACCTCGTGGAAGCGCATGATCTGGTCCGGCATGAGCAGGTAGTTACGCACCTTGGCCGTGCTCACCTGCGTCGCCACCGTGTTGCGGATAAAGATATACGGGACATCATCGGCGATGATACGGTTCGCGCGCTGATAGGCGGCTTTGCGCTTCTCGATGTCAAACGTCGAGCGACCCTCCTGCAGCGCCTTGTCCGCCTCCGGGTTGCAGTACTTGCCGTAATTGAAGTTGCCGGTGCAGGTGAAGTGGGCGAACATGTCGCCGTCTGGGTCGATGCGGCCGGACCAGCCGATGAGCGAGGCCTGGAAATTGCCATTCTGGGTGTCGCTCACCAGCTTGTTGAACTCTTGCTGCACCAGCTCGACCTGAATGCCCACCTTGGCGAGCTGATCCTTGAGCAGCTCGCCGTAGAGCTGCGTCTGCGGTGAGCCGGCGGTGATGCCGAGCTTGAAGCTGAACCCGTTGGGCCGGCCGCCCTCGGCCAGCTTCTCCTTGGCCTTGGCCGGATCGTACTGAATGCCCTTGAACGACGGGTCAAAGCCGAGGTGGGGTGGCGCCACAGGGCCGGTCGCCACCACGCCGATGTCGAAGAAGATGGTCTTGAGGATTTCCTCGCGGTTGATGGCGTAGGCCACGGCCTGACGCAGCGCCTTGTTGTTGAACGGTTCGGTGGCGGCGTTCAGCCAGATGCCGTCGCGAGCGAAGGCGGGGATGGCGCGGTAGATGAGGTCCGGATTTTTCTTGATCGCCTCCACATCCTTGGCCGGTGCGCCGTCGGAAACGTCGATCTCACCGGTGCGCAGGTTGGCCAGGCGCGTTTCCTCGTTCGTGATGGGGCGGAAGACCACCCGGTCCAGGTAGGGTAGCGGGTTGCCGTCCTTGTCCTTGCGCCAGTAGTCCGGGTTACGCTCCAAGACGATGCGCTCGTCTTTCTTCCATTCGACAAACCGGAACGGGCCGGTGCCGCCGCCCAGCGGGTTGCGCGTGTAGTCGGCCCCCGCCTTTTGCACGGCGGCGGGTGAGACGATCATCCCGGCCCGGTCCACCAGCAACGAGAGCAGCGGTGCGAACGGCTCCTTGGGGTTGAGCTTGACGGTGTAGGGGTCCACCACCTCCACGCCGGCCACGCTGGCCAGCTCGCTGTTGCGGGGGGAGGCCTTGTCGTCCAGGATGCGCTGGATGTTCCAGCGCACCGCCTCGGCGTTGAACTCCGTGCCGTCGTGGAATTTGACGCCGCGCCGCAGCTTGAACACCACCGCCTTCGGGTCTGAGGTGTCCCAGCTCTCGGCCAGGGCGGGCTGGATCTCAAGCTTTTCGTTGATGCTGACCAGCGAGTCGTACAGGTTGTACTGGACCAGGCGGTCCACGAACAGGTTGGACCGCAGCGGGTCTAGGTTGGAGATGTCGGCGGCCAGGCCGACGAACAGCGTGCCGCCGCGCACCGGTTTCTCGCCGGTCTGCAGCGCGCCGGCCGTGGCGGTGGCCGCCGCGCCGGCGCCGCCCGGGCCGGCGGTGGCCTGTGTTCCCTGCCGCTCGCCTCCACCGCAGGCCGCGGCCGTTAGCAGCACCAGCGGCAGCAGCAGCGCCCAGAACCGTTGGCAAGCCATGGTACCCCTCCTCGCCGAGTGTGCGAGCCGACCGGCGGGGCGGGGCACCCTGCCGGTCGCCCTGACTCCCGGGGCGCCGCTTTTCGCTGCGGCGGCCCGCGTGTAGACTGGACCCCGGATAGGGGAGCCATGCAGCGCAATTGGTCTGCTGGTCTGACCAACAGTAGCACAGGTTGCCCCTGAGTCAAGAGGCGGGTCGTTCGCAAGGAGTACGTTCGGGTCTGCCGGCCGGATGGTGCGTGATGCGGCTTTCCGGGAACGGTCGCGGCGGCGCTCCGGTCCAGCCGATCCGCCGCCGGAACGTATCGCACGAGCTGGTGGAACGGCTGCAGGCGGAGATCCTCTCCGGCCGCCTGAAGCCCGGTGCCCGTCTGCCCTCGGAGCGCGAGCTGAGTGAGCGCTACGCCGTCAGCCGTTCCTCGGTGCGGGAGGCGATCAAGACCCTAGAGAGCCGGGGCCTGGTCGAGGGGCGCCAGGGCAAGGGCACGTTCGTGCGCTCGCAGGGGCTCGAGCACCTGGTGCAGCCGCCGGCCGGCCCGGTGTCCGTCACCGAGGCGGAGGTGCGGCATCTGTTCGAGGTGCGCGAGATCCTGGAGCCCGCCATCGTCCGTCTGGCCACGACGCGTGCCCGCCGCGCTGATTTCACCGCCCTGCGCCGCCTGCTGGAGCAGCAGGTGTCGCGCGTGGAGGCGGGTACCTACAGCAGCGACGACGACGCCCGCTTCCACGTGCGGTTGGCGCGTATCACCGGCAACCCGGTGCTCATCCGCCTGATGGAGGGGGTGATGCACCTGCTGGGCGTGGTGCGCGAGCCCGCGCTGCGCGCCGCGGCGGCCAGCGGCAACCTGCGGGTGCGCCTGGAAGGGCACTGGGAGGTGCTGCGTGCCTTGGAGGCGCGCGATGCCGACGCCGCTGCCGAGCGGGTGCTGCAGCACCTGGCCGCCGCCCGCGCCCTGGCCCTGCGCGTGCTGCGCGAGCAGGGCCAGTCGCACGGATAACCGCGCCCTTGCGGACGGCCGTGGCGCTCGAGGGGTGGCTACTCTTCCTTGCCGGCCGATGAGAAGTCGAGGTTCAGGCGGGAGAGGGGGTCGGGCGGGTTGAGGCTGTTCGCCCACGCCACCTCTTTCTCGTACCGGGGGTCCAGGGACTCGATCTTCATTTTGAGCGACTGGTGGTAGGCAAAGCGCGAGAGGGTTCGCTCGGCG
>JBHOQW010000241.1:0-18724 GCA_042408665.1 Dehalococcoidia bacterium | reverse complement strand
GGCCGCGGCCGCGGTGGCCGGGGCGGGGGCGGGGGCCGGCGCCGGAGCGCCCTCACTCCGGCCCGGGGCCGCCCCTCGGCCGCCGGCGGGGGCGGAGGCTGCGGTCGCGGCCTGAACCGGCGGGGGCGGAGGCGGTGGCGGCGGCGCCGGCCGCTTGCCACCCGGGATCAGGATCAGCTCGCCCTCGCGGATGGAGTCGGCGTCCGTGAGCCGGTTGGGCTTGTAGTTGACGATATCTTCCGGCTTGACGCCGTACTTCTCGGCCAGCTCGGAGACCGTGTCCCCCCACTTGACGAAGGTGACCACGCCCTCCTTGCAAGGCACGAACAGTTGCAGGCCGATCTTGAGCACGTCCTTGTCCTGAATGACCTCGTTGATGCTGAGGATAGAGTCGATCGACACGCCGTAGCGGGCGGCGATCGTGCTCAGCGTGTCCCCCGGCTGCACCTCATGGTAGAACACGATGCAATCGCGATCGGCCGGCGGTGTCGGCGTGGGCGGCGGGCTGGAGGCCGCCGAGGAGCCGTGCAGGGTACCACCCTCCAGGTCAAGCGGTGGGACCGGGGTGGCGGTCGCCGTCGGCGTTGTGCGCTCCGCCGCAACGGGTGCCGCCCCTTGCCCGGACGGGACCCCGTGGCTCCCGCCGCTCGCGGCCTGCCCGGCGCGCACGGGCGCCGCAGCGGCCGTCAGAGCCGTGGTGGCGGAGAGGGTGCTCCCCGCGCCCGGGGCGGCGAGGAGATACCGGTAGCCGGGCGCCGTGGTGGCGGCGTCCGCATGCAAGGCGGTGACGGGCCCATGCCCGCCGCGTAGGAGAATGCCTATGCCCGCGACCGCGACAACCGCCAGGATCACGCCGTGGGCGATGGGCCGTCGTCGAACGGCGCCCAGGTGTCGGCCCTCCCGGGTTGCCGGTGGTTGGGGTCTGAGGTGTGGCAGCGCTCCGTGGGGCTGTCGAGAGCGCGGGCGGAGCGAACCGTTGATTGCTCCAGGTCCTCCCTGTGCAAAGTCGGCCGGAAACCGCTTGAGGCATTATACACACCTGTCAAGTTAGGAGAACCCCGGTTGGGTCAGCGCCGTCTCGACTGCTACAGGGAAGATGACGATAGACAGCCGGCGGCGCCATAGATGTGTTCTATGGCGCCGCCGGCGGCGTGTGGAGGATGGGGGCGGGGAGCGCTAGATCTCCTTGGTAAGCGTGGCCAAGAACTCGGCGTTGTCGCGCGTGCGGGCCAGCCGCTCCAGCAGGCGCTCGGTGCCCTCCGTGGGGTTGGGCGAGTTGGAGGCGATCATAGAGACCATCCGCCGCACGGTGTAGACCTGCTTGAGCGTCTGCTCGTCCAGCAACAGCTCCTCGCGGCGTGTGCTGGAGCCCAGCACGTCGATGGCCGGCCAGATGCGCCGCTCTGCCAGGCGGCGGTCCAGGCGCAGCTCCATGTTGCCGGTGCCCTTGAACTCCTCGAAGATGACGTCATCCATGCGTGAGCCGGTGTCCACCAGGCAGGTGGCGATCACCGTAAGCGAGCCGCCCTCCTCGCAGTTGCGCGCCGCGCCGAAGAAGCGCTTGGGCGGGTAGAGGGCGATGGGGTCGATGCCGCCGGACAGCGTGCGGCCGCTGGGCGGCATCGCCAGGTTGTAGGCACGGGTGAGACGGGTGATGGAGTCGAGCAGGATAACGACGTCCTTGCCCATCTCCACCAGGCGCTTAGCCCGCTCCAGCGCCATCTCCGCCACGCGCGTGTGGTCCTCCACCGGCTCATCGAAGGTGGAGCTGATCACCTCACCCTGCACGGACCGTTTCATGTCCGTGACCTCTTCTGGGCGCTCGCCGATGAGCAGCACCATCAGGTGGACGTCGTCGTAGTTGGCGGTGATGCCGTTGGCGATGGCCTTGAGCAGCATTGTCTTGCCCGCCTTGGGCGGGGAGACGATCAGGCCGCGCTGGCCGCGCCCGATGGGCGCGATCAGGTCGATCACCCGCGTGGACAGGTTGCTGGAGGTCGTCTCCAGCTTGAGCTGGCGATTGGGGAAGATGGCGGTGAGCGACTCGAAGTACGGCCGCTGCTTGGCCACCTCCGGGTCCACGCCGTTCACCGTCTCCACGCGCAGCAGGCTGTAGTACTTTTCCGAGTCCTTGGGCGGCCGCACCTGGCCGCGGACGTAATCGCCCGTCCGCAGCCCGAAGCGACGGATCTGGGACTGCGACACGTAGACATCGTTGGGGCTGGGCAGGAGGCTCTCCCCCCGGAGGAAGCCGTACCCATCCTCCACGATCTCGAGCACGCCACCCGCGACCAGCGCCCCCTGCTGGGCCGGCGGCGCCGGTGCCGGCTGAGCTGGCTGTGGCTGCTGCAGTTGTTGCTGCTGCTGGAGCTGCTGCTCGTGCGCCTGGATCAGACGGTTGATGAGGTCCGTCTTCTTCATGGTGCTGGCGCCGGGCAGCCCGATCTCGCGGGCGATCTCCAGCAAATCCTCGCGTGATTTGGATTCAAGCTCTGTGATATTCACGTGCAACCCTCGGGCATAGACAACGAAAGGCGTTGATGGCCGGACGGCCGTTGGGGACGTGCGGAGGATATGGGTGACGAAGGACGGAGAACCGACAAACCCGCATCCTCAAGATACCGAACCGCACCCCATGGATGCAAGCCCCCCCGATCAGAACGGCTTGGCGATGGCCAGCCACGCCATGAGCACGCTCAGCACAATGATGGCGGTGCCGAAGACGATCGGCACGTTGTCGCTAAGCGCCTCGCGCAGCTCCGGCGTGATCTTCCCCGTCTTGGCCGCCTGGAGCGCCAACAGCCGCGCCCGCCGCAGCCCCAGGCCCAGCAGCGGCAGGCAGATAAACGTTGACACCACGTACAGCAGCCACAGGACCAACAGCCAGCCATCCTTGAGGAAGTGATAGCCGGCCACCGTGCCGAGAAACACCCCGGTGGCGCCGCTCAGCAGGGCGCCGGGCAGGAGCAGGGCGGTCTCGTTAGCGGCGGCCTGTTGGAACGCGTGCATCTGGGCGCGCACGTCTTGGCTCCGCCACACGCGATATACCGGCGCCATGGTGGCGCCGATGCCGGCCACATACAGGAAAACGGCCAGCTCGTGCACGAGCCGCCAGAACGTTACCGCACTCAATGTCCACCCTTGGCCGACGCACACGCCGCCCGCGCACCACCGCTTCTATTCGGGCACGCCCGCGTCCGCCGGACGCCAAGCAGGGGCGACGCCACGGTGCGCTCGGCCCATCGGCCGCGCGGGGGCTCGGCAGCTCCCCCGGGAGCGTCAGCGGGGGACGACGGACCGCTCCGGCTCCATGGCCGGCACGGCGCGGCGCTGGGCGGCCCGGCGCGCCTTGGCGGCGCCCATGAACTCCCGGAACATCGGTTGCGGCCGGGACGGGCGCGAACGAAACTCCGGATGGAACTGGGAGCCCATCATGAACGGATGGTCCCGCAGCTCACAGATCTCGACCAGGCTGTTGTCCGGCAGCACGCCGCTGCAGATAAGGCCGGCTGCCTCAAACTGCTCCCGATAGCGGTTGTTGAACTCGTAGCGGTGGCGGTGGCGCTCGGTGACCATGTCCACCCCATAGGCGCGGTGCGCCTTTGTGCCGGGCCGCAGCCGGCACGGATAACCGCCCAGGCGCATAGTGCCGCCCTTGTCCTGCACGCCCATCTGCTCGGACAGCAGACTGATCACCGGGTGCGGCGTGTGCGGGTTGAACTCGGTGGAGTTGGCACCGGCCAGGCCGAGCACGTTGCGGGCGAACTCGATCACCATCACCTGCATGCCCAGGCACAGGCCCAGGTACGGTACCAGGTGCTCACGCGCGTACTGCGCCGCCAGGATCTTGCCCTCCACGCCGCGTTCGCCAAACCCGCCCGGCACCACGATGCCGTCCACCCCGTCCAGCACGGCGGCCACGTCCGCCGACTCCAGCGACTCGGAGTGGATCCAGCGGATGTCGGGGGCTACACCGTGGTAGATGCCGGCGTGGATGAGGGACTCCTTCACGGAGAGATAGGCGTCCTGGAGCTCCACGTACTTGCCCACCACCGCGATGCTCACCCGCCCCTCGGGGTGGGTGAGGCGGTCCACCATCTGCCGCCAGTCAGCCAGGTCGCGGCTGCGGGCCGGCATCCTCATCCGCTCGATGATGAAATCGCCCAGGCCGGAGTCCTCCAGCAGGATGGGCACGCGGTAGATGGTGTCCACCGTCTGCATGGGGATCACGGCGCGCCGCTCCACGTCGCAGAACAGGGCCAGCTTGGCCCGCACCTCCTCCGGCACGGGGTAGTCAGAGCGGGCGACGATCACGTCCGGCTGGATGCCCATGCTGCGCAGCTCGCGCACGGAGTGCTGGGTGGGCTTGGTCTTCAGCTCACCGGTAGCGCCGATGTAGGGCAGGTAGGAGACGTGAATGGAGAGGGTGTCCTCGCGCGCCTCCTCGTTGCGCATCTGCCGGATCGCCTCCAAGAACGGCTGCGACTCGATATCGCCCACCGTCCCGCCTACCTCGACGATCAGCACCTGCGCGTCGCGCGCTACGCCGCGGATACGCTCTTTAATCTCGTTCGTCAGGTGCGGCACCGCCTGGATGGTGCCGCCCAGGTAGTCCCCCCGTCGCTCCTTGGCGATGACCGCCTGGTAGATCTGTCCCGTCGTGACGGAGTTGGCGCGGGTGAGGTCCTGGTCGATGAAGCGCTCGTAGTGGCCGAGGTCGAGGTCCGTCTCCGCGCCGTCTACCGTGACGAACACCTCCCCGTGCTGGTACGGGGACATGGTGCCCGGGTCGACGTTCAGGTAGGGGTCCAGCTTCTGGATGGAGACGGACAGGCCACGGCTCTTGAGCACGCAGCCCAGGGCCGCGGTGGTGATGCCCTTGCCTACTGAGCTAACCACCCCGCCGGTCACAAAGATGTACTTCGGCATACGTATGCGGTCCTCGCCGTGCAGGCAACCGGGTTTCGACGGTGGGGAGATCGTTCGTCATGCGGCCGTCAGCACACGCTCATCCTAGCAAAGGCGCGCGCGACGGTGTCAATTGCGCTCCGGCACACCGCCGTGGCCGGCAGGAACGCGGCAGGGGTGCCGGTTCATGCGGGGTGGAACGGTGGCGACCGACGGTACGTTACCTAGCGGTGCAACGGGCGGCGGACGCCGGCTCGGGTGAGCCGTCAGCGGGCGCCGCCCGACATGGCGATCATGAACTCCAGCCGGTCACCGTCTTGGACCGGCTCGTCCAGCTCCGCCTGCCGGTCATTCACCAGCACCATGATCGCCTCGGCGTCCGTCTCGCTGAAGCCTTCGGCGCGGATGATATCGATGGGGCGCAGCCCGGGCTGAAACGCGACCTCCAACGTCTCCTGCCGGCTACGGGCGCGCTTGGCCAGGAGCGGGAAGAACCGGACGTGTACGGCCATCGCCCTCCTCTCCCGGGCAGCATGCCGCCGCCCGGTTGAGCACAGGCTACCGCCAGCGCCGGGCACAGGGAAGCTTCGACGCACGCCAGGGCCACGGATACGACGATCAACGCGCGACGCCGCGACGGTCGCGCAGTAGGCGCCGGCCCTCATCGCCGGAAAAGACGGCGCCGCAGGTGTCGCAGCGGAAGCTGGACGCCAGGTCCTCTTTACCCATGTCCTCCGGTCGATCCCAACGCGGCGTCAGGGCGGTGTGCGGGCACTGCACCGGTGCGTCCGTGGGCGCCGCGTCTCCGCGGCGGAAGAGCTTTGCCAGCAGACCCATCGTTCCCCCTCCTGGCACGGTATACCGCGTGGCGGGGTGGCCGCGGCCATCTTGTGGAAGGCGTCTCCACTTGCATGGTAGCGACGTCGTCAATCGTGCATGTGTGGCGCACGAACGCGCGATGAAGCGTCGTGACACGATGGAACGTGACTGCGGGAGATGTGGCGCGCTGAGCCGCTCGCCGGGCCGCTCCCGACGGCACAACGGCTGAGGAAGTGTGAAGAAGCGAGAGACCATCACCGATGAGGCTTCTCCCGCCGGGTGGACGGGCGAGCCCGGTGAGCCGGGTAAGGCCGCGCCCACGGCTCCGCATGCGGCGGTCAGCGGGGCGAACGGCGGGCGTGGTGCGCCTGCAGCCGCGGCGGCACCAGGCGCACCACGGCCTTGTACACGCAGAAGGCCATCAGCGCGCCAACCAGCACGTCGGTCACGTAGTGCTCGCCCATGTAGACCAGGGAGAACCCCATCAACAGGGTGTAAACGGCGAGCGCCCGCCCCAACCAGCGGTTCAGGCCTCGCCCAAAGAGGAAGAGCGCCGTGGTGATCGCCATATGCAGCGAGGGCATGGCGGCTACCGGGTTAGGCACGCCCAGGGCGTCATACAGCCGCTGGTAGGTGTCCCGGTCCACCTGTCCGCCCACGAAATCCATCACACGGGAGACACCCGGCAGGATCCCGACGTCGGCGGCCAGCCAGGGCGGCATGGTCGGCACGAGGAAGTAGATCACTAGCCCCGCGTAGAAGGTGCCCAGCACCAGCGCCACATAGCGGGCGAACAGCTCCCGCCGCCAAAGGAAGACGGCCGCCGCCGTGAGATGCGGCAGCGCGAAGTACGACCAGTGCATGTGCACCGTCAGCCAGTCCAATGGGTGAATACGGCTGGGGTCGAAGAAACGGGCCTGCAACCAACGGGTAGGCTCCACGCCGAAGAAGAGCAGCCGGTCGATTTTGATCACATATTCGGCGCGCACCGGAATGGAGGTCCGGTCGGCAAAAGAGCGCAGCACGGTGTATACGAAGAGGCCGAAGACGTACAGCACTGCCAGGTGAAGCTGCGGCACGCGGCGGGCAACCGGGATGGTCACCGCCACCGCGATGAGCGCCAGCACCAGGTGCAACCCGGCCCGGCCGATCCAAACTCCGCTGATGATGTCGTAGGCCAGCGCACCCGCTACCAAAAGGCTGCCGCCTGTGGCGATGGTTCGCGTCACCGCTTCCCAACGCGGTGGCGTCGCGGGGACCGCTACCCGCTGCAACGGGGCCCAGACCAAGCGCTGGCTCATGCCTTCCAGCCGTGCGCCCGAGGCGTGTTGCTGGATGGATCGTAACACGAGAGAGCGAACGGCCAACCCGTACCATCGTACCGGATACGGATCATGCTATCGGGCACGGCGGGGGCGCGATTGACGTCCTTCCAGTCGCAGCCTATCGTGGGGGACACGGAGCGGGGCATGAGTGGCGCGCGTTACCGCATTGGGCACCTTCAGGTCGATGTGGTCTCGGACGGATATTTTCTGCAAGATGCCGGCGCCGTGTTCGGGCTGGTGCCGCGCGAGCTGTGGGAGCCGCTGGTGGGCAGCCCCGACGCCCGCAACCGCATCCCTATGGCCCTGAACTGCCTGCTGGTGCGCGGCGACGGCCGCACCGTGCTCATCGATACCGGCGTGGGCAACAAGATCGACCCCGCCCGGCGGGAGAAGATGTACCCGGGCGACTACGGGCACCTGCTCAACGGCCTGGCCGCGCTGGGCGTGCGCCCCACGGACGTGGACATCGTGGTGAACACGCACCTGCACTTCGACCACTGCGGCTGGAACACCGCCCGTGTGCACGGCGCCGCCATCCTCACCTTTCCCAACGCCCACTACTATATCCAGCGCGGCGAGTGGGAGGCGGCCACCCACCCCAACGAGCGCACGCGCGCCACCTACTTGCCCGACAACATCCTGCCCTTGGCCGAGAGCGGCCGCCTGGAGCTGGTAGAGGGCGAGCACCAGATCACCGCTGCGGTCCGCTTCCTGCCCGCGCCCGGCCACACGCAGGACCACGCCGCGGTGGTGATCGCCGCGGGCGGGGAGACGGCGATCTACCTGGGCGACCTGGTGCAGCACGTGGCGCAACTGGAGCGTACCGCTTGGGTCTCGGCCTTTGACGTGCTGCCGCTGGTCTCGATGGAGACCAAAAAGCGCATCGTGCGCCAAGCCCTCGCGAGTGGCAGCCTGCTGCTCAGCCCACATATCTCCTACCCCGGCGCCGGCCGCTTACGCGAGGAGGACGGGCGGCCGCGGTGGGTGCCGGTGGAGCCGGACACGCCATGAGCGCCCTGCGCCGCACGGCCCTCTACGACCGGCACGTGGCCCTGGGTGCGCGCATGGTGCCGTTTGCCGGCTGGGAGATGCCGCTGCAGTACACCGGCATCGTCGAGGAGACGCGCGCGGTGCGCACGCGGGCCGGCGTGTTCGACGTCTCGCACATGGGCCGCCTGTTCCTCACCGGGGCACACACCGCCGACCTGCTGCGGCGGGTGCTGACCTTCAATGTGAAGGCCCTTCCGCCGGGCGAAGGGCATTACACCCTCATGTGCAACGAGGCCGGCGGCATCCTCGACGACCCGTACGCCTTCCGCCTCGGCCCGGAGCGCTGGATGGTGATCCCCAACGCCGCCACCAACGAGCGGGATATCGCCTGGATCCGTGAGCACATCCGCCCCGGCTGGGACGTGCACCTGGAAGACCGCCAACAGACGACGGTGATGCTCGCGCTGCAAGGGCCGGGCGCCCGGCACGCCTTCGCCGCGGTGCTGTCCCGTGCGATCGAGGAGCGCCTCGGTCGGCGGCAGATCACTGAGATCGCCGTCGCCGGCCATAAGGCCACCGTGTCCCGAACCGGCTACACCGGCGAGGATGGGTTTGAGTTCGTCACCGCCGTGGAGGCCGGGCGGCTGCTGTGGGACGCCCTCCTCGCCGCCGGCGTCGTCCCCTGCGGCCTGGGCGCGCGCGACACGCTGCGCCTGGAGGCGGCGCTGGCCCTTTACGGTCAGGACATCACCACGGAGACCAATCCCTACGAGGCGGGGCTGGGCTGGCTGGTCAGCCTGGACGACGGTGAGGACTTCATCGGCCGCACGGCGCTCGTGGAGCTGCGACAGCGCGTGACTCGCCGGCTGGTGTGCTTTGTTGCCGAGGAACGTGGCGGCCTGTTCCGCCACGGCCAGCAACTGCTGTTCGAGGGCGAGCCGGTAGGCACGGTGACCAGCGGTGGCTACTCGCCCACCCTGGGTACTACCATCGGGATGGGCTACCTACCCGTGCACCTGGCCAGGCCGGACACCCGCATCAGCGTCCAGGTGCGCGACCGTCTCGTGCCGGCACGCGTCGTGCGGCGGCCGTTCGTAAAGGGGAGCGCGTAACGGGCAGCGGGGCCATCTACCACGGGGACCGAACCGACCACACGCCGGCCGGACCGGCGCGGGAGCCGGTAGCCTCAGCGGAATCGGTACGTGATCCGGCCGCGCGTGAGGTCGTACGGGGAGAGCTCGACGAGCACACGGTCGCCAGGCAGGACGCGGATGTAATTCACGCGCATCCGGCCGGACAGGTGTGCGAGAACCTCATGGCCATTGGCGAGGGCGACGCGGAACATCGCGTTCGGCAGCGCCTCCACGACCTCGCCCTCCACCTCGATCGTGTCCTTCTTTCGCCCTCCACTGCGGGCTTGTACCATTGGTCACCTCATCTCAGTCTCATGGGAACACCCCACACGTGACGTGGCGTCCCCTCCACATCTCCATCATACCCCGTCCGGGCAGAGCGCGCCCGGCCACCGGCTACCACCCCTCGACGGCGCTGGCCGTGCCGATGGTGACCTTGGTGCCATCCTCTTTTTCCACCCACACCTGGCAGTGATGGCGCACCCGTCCGCCCTCCGATGTGCGGGCGGTGACGATGCCGCGTGCGGTGACCGCCTCGTTCACCCAGAGGATGTTGACGAAGTTCACGCTCATCCGCCCGCCGCGCCACCAGCCGGGGCCGAAGCGCCGCGTCATCAGCTCCGAGATGAAGCACGTGGACATGGTGCCCTGCACCACGATGTCCGGAAAGCCCAGCTTACGCGCCTCCTCTCGGTCGTTGTGGTAGTTGCGTGCCGGGCCGCTGTAGCGCTCACACATGGCCTCGTCCACCAGCTTGCGCACGCTGGGCAGCTCCTCCAGCACCTCATCCGCCTGGATCTCAAACCGTCGGCCCGGCGCCCGCTCGCGGTCCTTGTCCACCACGATCCCCTGCGTGTGCTCGTCCGGCAGGAAGCTCTGGTGGGAGGCCACCCGCGCCAGCGTGCGCCCGTCGGCCGCGCTGATCGTCACCTCGTTGACCACGTAGTCGCGTCCGCGCTTGAGATAGCGATCGACGATAAGGGCGCGCAGGGTGACCGTCTCCCCCACCGGGATGGGGTGGAACAGCCACCACTCCTGCTTGGCGTGCAGGTTGCCGTAGCGGTTCTTCAGGTACCAGCCGCCGAAGCGGTGCGGCGCGCTGTGCAGCACCAGCGCCGGTGCCACCGGCCCGCCGAACGGCGACGGCCCGCGGTACCAGGGGTGATCGTCGAGCACGGCCTCGACGTAGCGCCGCACCAGCTCGGGCGTGATCGCCACCTGCTGGGCGCCCAGGTCTTTGCCCACGTAGCTGTCAAACTCCTGCTCCACCGCGACCATGCCGCTTCCCTCCCGGGCCATGCGCCGGCCCACCGGGCGATCCCCACACCCGGCCCACCAACCGGGCAGGGCGGTCCGTTGTGACGCTCAAGTTTCCCTTGCCGACCGCCGACGATCAAGCTGCCGGGATCTGCAGACGGCCACAAGTTTGCGAGGTGGTCGGAAGCGCTTCGTTGACGCCGTGGCCCATCGTCACCGTCTGCGCGGCAGCCGTCCGCCGGCCACATGGACGCGGATCGAGGTTGCGTGCCCGGCATGCCGCTGGCTGTTTGGAGCGCTGGTGCCACCGCGTGAAGACCCCGAGGAGGGTCGCAGCGCCGCCCGGCTGCGCCTGATCCGCTCCTGCCCCGATCACGCGCGCAGCTTCACCGTGTAGCGACCTTAGACCCGATCCGCCCCCACCACCGCACCCGTTGCCCGCCGCGCGGCTTCTCCTCTACCCTGGAAAGCGATGAGCGCATCCCCTGCCGACGGCCTGCGCATCTCCCGCGACCTCGTTGACGAGATCGTCGCCCACGCCCGCCGTGAAGCGCCGGACGAGTGCTGGGGGTTGCTCGCCGGCGTGGACGATCGGGTGCTGGGTGTGTTCCCGTGCGTGAACGGCGCGCCGCCAGAGGAGCGGCCCTTCCGCTATCAGACCGAACCGCACAGCCAGCGCCAGGCGGACGACGCCATCGGCGCGCGCGGCTGGCAGATCGTGGGCATCTACCACTCGCACACGCACACCCAGCCCTACCCCAGCCCGACGGACATCAACGAGGCCAACCCCTTCCTGGGGGACATCGTCTACGTGCTCATCTCCCTGCGCGCCCCGCGCCAGCCGTTCATCTACCGGGGCATGTCGCGCGAGGAGTGGGAGCGCGCCCACGCCTTCGCCCAGCGCCATCCCGCCCGTCCGGAGATCGCGGCCTTTCGGATCCACGACGGCCGCGCGATCCCCGTGCGGCTCCGCATCACCCCGCGTCGCCGCCGTCGGCAGCCGCCGGTATCCGCGGCCGCCCCGCCCGCCTGAGCGAGGCGCCGTTTCTTGTTCGGACGCGGACGGTTCCGTATCATCCGGCCAGCAGCGCGCAACGGCGCCGGGCCGCCGTTATCCCGCAAGCCGCAACAGGTGGACCTCTATGACGAACCTGACCCACCAACGTCTGATGATCCCCGTGCAACCGGTGCCCAAGCAGTCGCCGGAAGAGCGGATCAAGAACTGGGACGAGGCCTACCTCGGCTTTGACCTGGAGCACGCCGTGATCGAGGCGGCGCGCTGCATCCAGTGTCCGGCCGCCCCCTGTCAGGAGGCGTGCCCGCTGCACAACGACATCCCCGGCGCACTCGCCTTCCTGGAAGTGGGTGACGTGCTGGGCGCGGCTAACGTCTTCCGCCAGACCTCCAACCTGCCAGAGATGTGCGGACGCCTCTGCCCGCAGGAGAAACTGTGCGAGGGGGCGTGCGTGGTGGGCTTCGCCATCCGCGTGGACGGTTCCTACCAGCCGCCCGTCACCATCGGCAAGCTGGAGGCCTTCGTCGCCGACCAGCAGCGCAAGATCCTGGGCGGCTGGCCGAAACCGGACATCGCCCCACCTACCGGCCGCCGCGTGGCGATCATCGGCTCCGGTCCCGCCGGGCTGGCGGTGGCGGAGGAGCTCACCAAGCGCGGCCACGCCTGCACGGTGTTTGAGGGTTGGCCGGAGCCGGGCGGGGTGCTGGTGTACGGCATCCCCAACTTCAAGATGCGCAAGGAGATCGTGAACGAGTACATTGCGCACCTGAAGGCCATCGGCGTGGAGTTCCGCACCGGCGTGTGGGTGGGGAGGGACATCTCGCTGGACGAGATCCTCGCCCAGGGGTACGACGCCGCCTTCATCGGCACCGGCGCCGGGGTGGGCAACAAGCTGGGCGTGCCGGGCGAGGATCTGGAGGGCGTGTTCGAGGCCACCGAGTACCTGGTGCGCGGCAACCTGCCGCCGGAGGCGCTCCCCGAACGGCTGCGGCAGCCGCTCCCGCCCGCCCGGCGGGTGGTGGTGATCGGCGGGGGCGACACCTCCATGGACTGCGTGCGCACCGCCCGCCGCCTGGGCGCGGAAGAGGTCACCTGTATGTACCGCCGCACGGAGGCGGAGATGTTGGGCCGCGCCGAGGAGCGCCGGCACGCCCGCGAGGAGGGGGTGAACTTCCTGTGGATGACCATCCCCCTGCGTATCGTGGGCGAGCACGGCCGCGTGACCGGCGTCGAATGCCAGCGGGTGGAGCTGGGCGAGCCGGACGAGTCGGGCCGGCGCCGGCCGGTGCCCGTGCCGGGCTCGGAGTTCATCCTGCCGGCCGATGCCGTCGTCGTGGCCATCGGCTACAACGCCGACCCGCTCCTGCCCAAGACCACCAAGGGGCTCAAGGCCAACCGGTGGGCGCTCTTAGAAGTGGACCGCGAGACGATGCGCACGTCTCGGCCAAACATTTTTGCCGGCGGGGATACCGTCAACGGCGCCGACCTGGTGGTCACGGCGCTAGCCGACGGCCGGCGCGCCGCCGAGGCGATCCACAAGTACCTGACGGAGGAACTGCCGCGCACGGAGGCCGGCCGCACCGCCGCCAGGTCGCGGTGAGCGCGGCGGCGAACGACGGGAACCACGCCCGCCGTCGCGACCGCGAGCTTCACAACGTTTTGTGTCTAGTTTCACGGCTCGATCTTCAAGTAAGAGGACACATTTATCGCCTTTAGATAGTAATCAAATTTAGCAAACCGCGCGGCTGCCGCCCCGCCGACGATGGGCGCTGCGTTTGGGTTGGCGATATGGCCGGTCGTATCGCTTTGACCGGCCGCCTCGGCCGCGAGGGCGAACACGGACTCCAGCAGCGCCTGCTCCTCGGGGGGCAGGCCGGCGTGGAAGGGATTTTCTCCGCGAACGAGGCGCGGATCTCTTCCGGCGTGGATTCGGCCGTCATCGGCTCCCTCCAAGGTTGTGGATCGGCAGCGATGCCCTCTCGTTCGCAGGGGCGTCGGCGTCGCGGATGGTGACGTACCAGGAGCACTGGGGCCAGCTCCACACGACCCGGCCGTAGGGGAACCCGCGGCACACCTCCGGCCGTGTGGCGTGGATCGTGCAGACGCCAAGCCCGTCTGCATCGCGCACGAAGTTGCGACAGCGGTAACGCCAGCCGCCCGGTGCCGGCCCAACGACTTGCAAGAACCCGAGGAACCGGCGGTAGTCGAGCCCCCAGGCCGGGTCCTCGGTGCGGGCGGCGACCTCCTCCGGACCGAACGGCGCTCGGATGTCCTCACAGCACACGCCACACCGGTTACAGGTGATCGCTGCGTACTCAGCCCGCGTCACCGCGCGTGGCACCGGTATCGCCGCCACCACCCGTTCGACGAGCGCCCCGAAGCCCTCCATCTAGCGTTTCCCCTCCGCTTCACGCAGCATCGAGATTACATCCCAACGCGCACCGGCGACCGTCGCAGAAGCGACACGGCGACCGGTGCCGTGCCCGCAGCGGCGGCGCGCGTTATTCTGGGGAGGCAGCATACCACACCGGAGGTGCCGCCGTGGCGCATGATGACAATTTGCTCGTCTTGCTCGAGCGCGGCCGGCCCGCAGCACCTGCCCTTCTCGCGCCCGAACGCGACCTCACCGTCACCTACGCCCGCTTCATGGATGAGGTGCACGCCGTGCGCGACGGCCTGCGTGCCTGCGGCGTGCGCCAAGGCGACGTCGTGGGCATCGTCATGCCCAATGGGCCGGAGGCGCTATTCACCTTCTTCGGCGTGCTGGCCGCCGGCGCGGCGGCGATGCCGATCAATCCGGACCTCAAGCCGGAGGAGATCGACTTCGCCCTGGCGGACTCGTGCGCCACGCTGGTGATCACCACGTCGGACGCGGAAGACCGCCTCGCCGGTTGCACGGCCCTGCCGCACCGCCGCGCCCGTCTCCGGTTCACGGAGCACACCGGCTGCATGGTGGACGGGCCATCCGCTCCCGCCCCGGCCGTGACCGAGAGCGCGCCCGGCCCCGATGCCGACGCCCTGCTCCTCTACACCTCCGGCACCACCTCCCGCCCCAAGGCCGTGCCGCTCACCCACCGCAACCTGCTTACGTCCGCCCGCAACGTAGCCCAGTCCTACGCCCTCACGGCCGAAGACGTCAGCCTGTGTGTAATGCCGCTCTTCCACGTGCATGGGCTGGTGGCCAGCGTGCTGGCGACGCTGGCCGTGGGCGGGAGTGTGGTGGTGCCACGCCGCTTCTCCGCCTCCGGCTTCTGGCCGCTGGTGAGCCGCTACCGGCCGACCTGGTACACGGCCGTGCCCACCATTCACACCATCCTGCTCAACACCGCGGACGAGTACCTGTCGGGCCCGCCACCGCGCTTTCGCTTCGTGCGCTCCTGCTCCTCGGCGCTGGCGCCGGCCACGCAGGCGGCCTTCGAGGCGCGCTTCGAGGTGCCGGTGCTCCAGGCCTACGGCATGACCGAGGCCGCCCACCAGATTGCCACCAACCCGCTGCCGCCGGGCGCCCGTAAGAGCGGGTCCGTGGGCCTGCCCACCGGTGTGGAGGTCACCATCCTGGACGACCACGGCAACGAGCTGCCGCGCGGCGCGGCCGGTGAGGTAGCCATCCGCGGCGCCAACGTCACGCGCGGGTACCTGCGCAACCCGGAGGCCACGGCGGCCGCGTTCACCAACGGCTGGTTCCGCACCGGCGACCAGGGCAGCATCGACGCCGATGGCTACATCTTCCTGCACGGCCGCATCAAGGAGCTGATCAACCGCGGCGGCGAGAAGATCACCCCCATGGAGATCGACGACGTGCTCCTGCGCCACCCGGCTGTGGCCGAAGCGGTGGCCATCGGGGTGCCACACCCGATCTACGGCGAGGAGGTAGAGGCCGTAGTGGCCCTCAAGCCGGGCCAGGCCGTCTCGGCGGCGGACCTCATCGCCTTCGCCAGGGAGCACCTGGCCGACTTCAAAGTCCCCAAGGCGATCCGGTTCGTGCCGCAGATCCCGCGCGGCGCCACCGGCAAGATCCAGCGCCGCCGCCTGCTCGAACTGCTGGAAAGCCCGTGAGCGGGCCGGTACCCGCTGCGCTCCAATGGGCCGACCGCGCGCGTTAATCGGGGTAGGGCGGTTGACACCTGGCAGGGCATTTGCGACGTTCGGAGATTGAACGGCGCAACGGGCGCCGCGGTGTCCCGTCCAGTCGGCGATAGGACGGGTGGCCGTCGGCGCGCCGCCTGGAGAGCGCACGTGAGTGTCTGGTACCCGATGCCGCCACAGCAAGACGCCGGCGACTGGTTGGGTGCCCTGGCGCGCGTGATGGCGCGCGTCACGGCCAACGCCGACCGAGAAGGCGCGCTCCACGCGCTCACTGCCGGCCTGGTGGAGGAGTTCGGCGTCGCCCTGGCCCGCATCTGGCTGTACGACCCGGCGGACGATAGCCTGCACCTCCGCGCCAGCAGCGGGTTAGGCGGCGACGACGAACTGCCGGGGGCACGGATCGCCGTGTCCACGGGCGAGCCACACGCCCCGATCGCCCGCGCGGTGCGGGAGCGGCGCGTGGTGGTGATCGACCCGATCACGTCGGCGAGCGGGTTCGACCGGCAGGAATGGTTTGCCCGTCACGCGCTGCGCTTCTACGCCGGTTTTCCCCTGCTGGTAGGCGAGCGGGTGACGGGGGCGCTGGCCGTGTTCCTGCACGCCACTCCGCCGGCGCCGGTGTTGGCGGCCCTAGAGGTGCTCGCCCGGCAGGCGGCGCTGGCCCTGGAGCACGCCCGCCTGCTAGAAGAGTCGCACACGCTGCAGCAGATCGCCGCGCGTGTCGCCACCGCGCGGGACACGGACACGCTGCTGCACGGCCTGGTGGAGTGGACCATGACGGCCCTGGGTGCGGACGGGTGCGCCGTCTGGCTGCTCGACGACACGGGCGCCCTGCGCGCCGCCGCCACCCGCGGCCTCTCGGATCGCTTCCGACAGACGCTGCGCACCACGCCCCAGCGCCAGAGCGGGGTGCTCTTCGAGGAGCTGCGGCGCACCGGCCAGCCGCTGTTCACGGCCGACGACCAGGCCGCGGCGCGCCAGCGCGACCCGGCCCTGGGCGCGGCGATCGCGGCGGAGGGCATTGTCAGCGCGCTGCGCCTGCCCCTGTTCGACGCGGGTGGCACCGTCATGGGCATGTTGGCCCTGTACCACCGTCGCCAGCGCTTGTACAGCGAGGGGGAGGTGCGGCTGGCGCAGGCGTTCGCCAACCAAGTGGGCATCGCCCTGCAGAACACCCGTCTGGTGGAGATGGAGCGGGCGGCACGACGCGCGGCCGCGCGCCAGGTGGAGCGGCTGGCCACGCTGGCGCAGATTACGGAGCAACTGCTGGCCAGCACCGGTCTGGAGACCGTGCTTCAGGTGGTGGTGGGAGCGGCTCGGCGCCTGTGTGACACCCCGGTAGCGATGGTGGCACTCGCCGACGCCGATCGGCGCACGATCCGCGCTGTGGCGGCCGAGGGGGCTCTGCGCCAGTTCTTCGAGGAAGAGGTGCCGGAACAGGCGGTCACGGACGCCTTCCTGCAGGGCACCGCCACCGGGCGCGCCTTCGCCACCGGTCACACCGTGGTTGTGGAGGACTACGCAGCCTGGCCGGTGGTGACGGAAGAGCAGGCGCGCACGGTGGCCGCCGGGGTCCGGGCCCTTGTGGCGGCGCCGCTGCGCGTGGGCGGCGACACGATCGGCGTGCTGTGGGTCGCGGACACGCAGGTGCGCCGGTTTGACCCAGACGACGTGCAGCTCATGGAAGCGCTGGCCAACCAGGCGGCGCTGGCCATCGAGCACGCCCGCCTGGAGCAGCGCAGCCACGAGGCGGTAGTGCTGGAGGAACGGGCGCGTTTGGCGCGCGATCTGCATGATTCGGTGACGCAATCGCTCTTCAGCCTGGGGATGCTGGCCCGCGCCGCCAAAACCCAGTACGAGAAGGGCGCACCGGCGCTGGTCGGCACGTTGGAACGCATCGGCGCCCTGGCCCAGCAGGCCCTGACCGAGATGCGGGCGCTCCTGTTTGAACTGCGGCCCAGCGTGCTGGCCGAAGAGGGGTTGGCCGCCGCGCTGGAGCGGCTCACCGCCTCCTGCCGGGTGCGGTTCGACCTGCCCGTCCGCTTCGTGGGCACGGTGGAAGCGGACGTTCGCCTGCCGGCCGAGGTGGAGACCGCCATGTTCCGCATCGTCCAAGAGGCGCTCAACAACGCCGCCAAGCACGCCGGCGCCACCGAGGTGGTGGTAGCCATGACGGTGGCGGAGCGGCAACTGTGCGTGACGGTCGAGGACAACGGTCGCGGGTTTGACCTCACAGCGGTGCGGGCGGGGATGCCCGCGGTGTCGGACGGGGGGCTGGGGATGCGCACCATGCGGGAGCGGGCCACCGCGGCCGGCATCGCCCTGCGCATCACCAGCGCGCCGGGACGGGGCACGCGGGTGTGGATGGCCGCGCCCCTGCCGGCCGAGGATGCCGCGGCGACCGGCCAGTAGGTACGGCGAGGGGCCCCATTAAGGGGGAAAGGCCCTGGAGAGGTCTCCCTCCAGGGCCTTATGACGGCCCGGCAGTGGCCTATTGTCCCACCCGGTTGCCCGGGCAGTATCGTCGGCGCTGGGGCGTTTCACGACCGTGTTCGGGATGGGAACGGGTGGGTCCACCCCGCGCGAACCACCGAGCCACGGGTAGCGGGAGGGGGATTCGAACCCCCGACCTTCGGGTTATGAGCCCGACGAGCTACCGCTGCTCCATCCCGCGTCGAGCGGTGCGGCCCAACGACCGCCGGGCCGCACCGCGCAGCTTGTGATGCTGAAGATCGCACGCGAAGGGTGCGGTGCTTGGACACCGCACACGGGTATGGCACGTCTGACATCCGTGCCGCCGGCGCCTCATGCCAGCCTGAAACTGAACAGCCGTTGTGTGCGCCGGAACTCCGCCGCCGTGTCGGCTGCCCTGCTCCGGGCTCCCATCGAGCCCGGGAGCAGCGGGGCAGCGGGCACGGGCCAAGCCCTCGGCCATTAGGACGGCTTAGCTCCACGCGTTGCCGCGTGTCCACCTGCCGCCTATCCACCAGCTGGTCTCGCTGGGGCCTTACCCTCGCTCAGGAGGTGGGACGCCTCATCTTGGGGCCGGTTTCGCGCTTAGATGCTGTCAGCGCTTCTCCGTTCCGGTCCTGGCTACCCGGCGCTGCCGTTGGCACGACAACCGGCACACCAGCGGACCGTCCCCCCCGGTCCTCTCGTACTAGGGGGAGCCCCCCGCAAGCGTCCTGCGC
>JBHOQW010000237.1:0-13408 GCA_042408665.1 Dehalococcoidia bacterium | reverse complement strand
GCTGATGGGCGACGGCGTGACGGTGTGGTCCAGGTTCAGGCGCGGCATGGTCTCGGCGGTGGGGAGGGCGTAGTCCAGGAAGGTGCCGGTGAGGAGTTGGCCGTTATCGTCGTACACCACCTCTTCAAGCAAGGCCTGGCCCACGCCCTGGGCAATGCCGCCGTGCACCTGCCCCGCCACCAGCAGCGGGTTGATCACCGGCCCGCAGTCGTCCACGCCGTCAAACCGCAGGAGCTTGACCTCCCCCGTCTCCCGGTCCACCTCCACCATCGCCAGATACGCGCCAAAGGGGAAGGTGATTCCCTGCGAGCCGTAGAACTGCTGCGCCTCCAGGCCGGGGTCCTCACCCGGCGGCGGCGCCGCGTATGCCCGGGCCGCCACCTGGGCGAAGCTCACGCCACGCTCCGGGGCGTCCACCGGCTCGATGCGGCCGTCGCGGAAGCGCAGGTCCTCGGGGCTGGCGTCCAGCATGTCGGCGGCGATGCGCCGCATCTTGTCTTCGACTTTGCGCAGGGCCAGGTACACGGCCGAACCGCCCATCACCATGCTCCGGCTGCCAAACGTGCCCACCCCCTCCGGCACCACAGCCGTGTCGTGCTCGAGCACGGTCACCTGCTCGGGAGCCACGCCCAGCACCTCGCAGGCGAGCTGCGTGAACGCCGTCTCGTGTCCCTGCCCGTGCGCCGAGACGCCGGTGAGTACCTCCACCGCGCCGGTGCGGTGCACGCGCACCGCCCCGTATTCGAACGCCATCAGGCCGCCGCCCTCGCGGGCGCTGGGTGGGCCGCAGCTCTCCACGTAACAGGAGATACCGATGCCCACCAGCCGGCCCTCGGCGCGGGCGGCGTCGCGCCGGCGCTTGAGTTCCTCGTAGTTGACGTTTTGCAGCAGTTTGGTCAGCGCGCCGTCATAGTTGCCGCTGTCGTAGACGAGGCCGGTGACCGTCTTGTAAGGGAAGGCGTCGGGCGGGATGAAGTTCTTGCGCCGCAGCTCGATGGGGTCCATCCCCAGCTCGCGCGCCAGGAGGTCCATAGCCCGCTCCATGAAGTAGACGGCCTCCGGTCGACCGGCGCCGCGGTAGGCGGCGGTGGGGGTCTTATTGGTGAGGACCTCGGTGAGGGTGATGCGCGCGGCGGGGACGCGGTACACGTTCGGCGCCAGGCGGACGGTGTTGCCCAGCAGACCGGCCGTGCTCAGGTCGCAGGTGTGACCCAGGTCGGCGAGGATGTCCAGGGTCATGCCCAGCAGGGTGCCGTCCCGCCTGGCGGCCAAGGCGATGGTCGCCACCTGCCCACGCCCGTGCGAGGTGGCGGTGAAGGACTCGGAGCGGGTCTCGATCCACTTCACCGGCCGGCCCAGGCGCATGGCCAGGAAGCAGGCCAGCACCTCCTCGCCGTAGACGTTGCCCTTGGCACCGAAGCCGCCGCCCACCTCCGGGGCGATGACACGCACGCGGTTGGTGGGCAGACCGGTCATCTGGGCGATGATGGCGCGGGCGCGGTGCGGCGCCTGGGTGGTGCTCCACACGGTGAGCGTGCGCTCCCAGGGATGATAGCTGGCCACCACACCGCGCGGCTCGATGGCCGAGGGGGCCAGGCGCGCGCAGGTCATACGCTGGCGGACCACCGCATCCGCCTGGGCGAAGGCGGCGTCCACGTCACCCTCGCCGTGTGGCGCCTCCAGCACGATGGCGTTGTTGGGGAAGTCGTCCCAGAGCTGGGGCGCGCCCGGCTTGATCGCCTCCTCCGGGTCCACCACCGCCGGCAGCGGCTCGTACTCCACCTGGACGGCCTCGGCCGCGTCGTAGGCCAGGTAGCGGTCCTCGGCCAGCACGGCCGCCACCGCCTCGCCCACCTTGCGCACCTTCTCGCGGGCCAGCACGAAACGCGGCGGCTGGCGGTAGCCGGGGTTGGGCGGGAAGGGCGGCGCGAACCCCGCCGCCTCCTCGCCCGTGACCACGGCCACCACGCCCGGCATGCGCTGTGCAGCGGAAGGGTCGATACGACGGATGACGGCGTGGGCGTGCGGCGAGCGCACGAAGGCCATGTACAGCATCCCCGGCAGCGTGATGTCGTCGATGAACGTGGCGCTGCCGGTGATAAGCCGCGGGTCTTCCCGCCGTTTGACCGGCGTGCCGAACCAGCGCGCGTGCATGAACGGACCGATGCCGTGCCCTTCAGACATCCGCCAGCCTCCTGTACGGTCGCGACCATGCGGATCGTCCGGGACGGGCATGCGGGGGTCAAGGGCGCCGTGCTCCGGCCCGTGCCGGCAGCAGAAGGCGGACGAGGGTGAGGAACAACGCCGTCGCGCCGCTTGCCAGGTACAGCCACTGCATCCAGGCCATGTCCGAGCTGCTGCCGGCCAAAAGGCCGTGTACCGTCGCCAGCACGTACAGGCCGAACGTCGCGGCGTGCAGACGGCGCCACATCCGCTGGCCAATGTGAGCGCGCACGTAGAAGCTGGCGGTGATCAGCGCCGTCAGGTACAGGGCCAGCACACCCAACCCGGTGGCCAGCGGACGATACGACGCCGTGAACGGCACCAGCACCTGGAGCAAGGAGAACGGCTCGGTGCGGTCCACAAGCAGCGCGCCGGCGTGCAGCGCGGTAAAGCCCAGCGCCAGCCAGGAGCAGTGCTCGTGCAGGGCGTACACCTCCGCCCGGCTCAGCCACCGGTCGAGCAGGCGGGTGGAGATGAGCAGGCCGAGCACGGTCGTGGCGCTCAGGAGCAGGTAGGCGGTGATGCCGGCCGCCCGGCTGGTGTACCAGGGGAGCTTGCCGGCCAGCGTCGCCACCCCCTCCGCGCCCAGGGCCCGCCCGAGGACAAATGACAGCACCGCCGTACCAGTGAGCGCCACCAGATACCAGAGGGCACCCCAGCCCCCGGCAAGGCCGGGGCGGTCTAGGCTTCGGTCGGATGCCATGTCGCCCACCTCTCCCGGTTTGAGAACCCGACGCTCGTGACCGTGCCATGGACATCGACCAGCACCCCGGCCAGGCAGCCGCTGAGCGTCAGTACCGTCGCCGCCTTCTCGCGGCCTAAGAGCAGCGCGGCCGTGGCGGCGACCTCCGCCGCGGCAGCGCTCGGCGCTACGACCGTTACCTGGACGAGATCACCAGAGGCCGGCCGTCCGGTGCGCGGGTCGATGATGTGGTGCTGCGGCCCGTTCGGGGTGCGCCAGCGCCGGCGCAGCACGCCGGAGGTGGCCACCCCAGCCATACCGGGACGCAGGCGCAGCACTCCCAGCGGTTGTGCTCTCCCCCACGGGTCGGCTACCTCTACCTCCCATGCCTGTCCGCCGGGAGGTTCGCCCGCCACGGCGATATCACCGCCCAGGTCCGCCAGGGCGGCGCCGTAGCGGCGCAGGCGGCGTACCGCGGCATCGGCCAGCCAGCCTTTGGCGATGCCACCGAGGTCCAGCCCCGCGCCGGCCGGCACACGCACCGTGCCGGCTGCCTGATCGATCTCGACGGCGCGGAAGCGAGCGCGCGGAACGTCCGGCGCATCCGCCGTTACCGCGCCGCCCTTCGCCAAGAGGGCGAAATCGCGGTCGTACCCTGCCGCCTGCACGGCGCGCAGCACGGTGGGGTCAAACAGCCCGCCGGTGGCGTGGGCAGCGGCCAGCGCCTCCGCCACAACCGCCCGCGTGAGACGGGCCACGCGCACGGGCTCTCCCGCCCGCCGGTTGATGCGGGAGAGATCGCTCCGCGGATCGAAGCGGCTCAACCGACGCTCGCCACGGCGCAACAGGACGACCGCCCGCTGAAGCGCCCGTACCGCTTCCTGCTCGCGGCCGGGCCGCGGCCAGAGCTGGACGCACACCTCCGTGCCGAAGCCGTGGAAGGCCTGAACCAGGGGGGTAGACGTGCCGTTCATGCTGGGCCTCACACGGGTCACGATTGCCGGGTGCGCACCCGCACCGGCCGACGCACCACGGAGGCGCCGCCCGGCGTGGACGGTCGCACCGACTGGCTGGCGGTCGGCGCCGTCTGCGTCACGACCGGCGCCGCGACCGCCGGCGCTGCGCCGCCCTCCCGGGACAGGTCACCGGCCGCCACCGCGCCGAACACGGCCAGCAAGGCCCCCAGGCTGGCGGCCGTTGCCCGCCGCTTGAGGGCACGGCGACGGGCGGCGCGATCTGTGGGGTATGGGTGCGCGTTAGTCGTCATCGTCCTTCTCCTGTCGGTGGCGTCGTTCCCCGCCCCGCTCGAAGGGCGGCCGTTGCTCACCCTTCCATCGCGTGCCGATCGTGGCGGTCGCGATGGCGTCCGGTGGAAGCGGCGCCGCGGCGTCGGTGACGGTAACGGCGGGCAAGTCGGGCGGTGCGCCGTCACTCCCGAAGCCGAACGCGCCCAAGCGCGCGCCGGCCCCCACCACAAAGGCGGCGGTCGCGGCGGTAATCACGCCGGCCGCGAGCAAGGCCTGTGACCGTGTCATGCTGTCCCTCCGCCCTGGGCCTCCGTTCCCCACGATATCCACCCCGGATGAGAACGGCTTAAACGGTTCATGAGTCTTTGCTTATCCGGCTCTCATCCAGCTCTCATCAAAGGGGGCTACGCTGGGAGAGGTAGAGGGAGAGACCGATGCGCGTGCTGGTGGTGGAGGATGAGCGCCGGCTGGCGCGCCTGTTGCGACGGGTGCTGGAGGAGGAGCGGTACACCGTCGACGAGGCGTACGATGGGGTTGAGGGTGAGGACCTGGCCCGCAGCGGGGTGTATGACGTGATCATCCTGGATGTGATGCTGCCAGGCCGCGACGGGCTCACCGTTTGCCGCAATCTGCGCCGGGACCGGGTGGCCACACCCATCCTCATGCTCACCGCCCGTGACGCGGTGCCGGACCGGGTAGCCGGGCTGGATGCCGGCGCGGACGATTACCTGGTCAAGCCGTTCGCGTTCGCGGAGCTGCTGGCGCGCCTGCGCGCCCTCACCCGTCGCCGCACGGCGGAGATAGCGCCCACCCGCCTGGAGGCGGGCGACCTGGTGATGGACCTCGTCAAGCATGAGGTGACGCGCGCCGGCAAGGTCATCGACCTGACCCCGCGCGAGTACGCCCTGCTGGAGTACTTCCTGCGCCATCCCGGACACGTGCTCAGCCGCGCCCGCCTGTTGGAAGCGGTCTGGCGCTATGACGCCGAGGTGACCTCAAACGTGGTCGATATCTACGTCCACTACCTGCGGGAGAAGATCGACCGCGGCTTCGAGCGCAAGCTGCTGCATACCGTCCGGGGCGCCGGATATGTCTTACGGCCCTGACCGTGTTTACCGCTGCCCGTCTCCGGCTTGCTCTTCTCTACGCCGCCCTTATGGCCGCCACGCTGGCCCTGGTGGCGGGTGGGATCGTCCTGTTCAACGCACGCGAGGCGCGGCGGGCAGGAGACCTGGAGCTGCGCCTGCGCGCCGAGTCCCTGGCCACCGACCTGCTCCGCACCGGTGACGACCGGCGCGGTCGCCGCACCGACGATCTGCTCCACCTCGATGACGACGTGCACCGGCTGGAGCGGGCCGGCGTGCCGGCCTACATCTTGCCGGTTGAGGACGGTCGGGTGCGCCCGTCACCGCCGGGCGCCATCCCCGACCTGCCGAACGTCGAAGCGGCCGCCGCTGCCCTGGCCGCGCGTGCCGGTCGCTTCGCCACGGTGCGCACCGCGGGCGGACAGGCACGGCTGTACAGCCTGCCCGTGCTCAGGGGCGGCCAGCCGGTCGCCGTGGTGCAGACGGCACGCTCGCGCTATTTCGTGGAGACGGCCCTGGCGCGCGTGCTGTTGGCGGTGCTCGGCCTCGGCGCCGGCGGTCTGGTGCTGTCCGCAGGCGCGGGCTTCTGGCTGGCCGGGCGCACGCTGCGCCCCATTGCCGTGGCCATGGAGCGCCAGCGCCGCTTCACCGCCGACGCCTCGCACGAGCTGCGCACTCCCCTCACCCTGATCCGCGGCAACGCCGAGCTCCTGGCCCGTCACCCGGACCGCCCCATCGGTGAGTACGGCGATGTGGTGCAGGACATCATCGCCGAGAGCGATCGGCTGGGCCGCCTGGTGGCGGACCTGCTCACCCTCGCCCGCGCCGATGAGGGCCGCCTCCAGCTTGCCCTGGCCGACGTGGATCTGTCCGCCGTGGCCGCCGCTCTGGCGCGCGAGTTCGAGCCCCTGGCCACCGCCAAAGGGCTGACGCTGCGCGCCGAGATCACGCCCGGGGTGCACGTGCGCGGCGACGCCGACCGCCTGCGCCAGCTCGGCGTGATCCTGCTCGACAACGCGGTGCGCTACACCCAGACCGGCGCGGTGACGCTGCGCCTGACGGGCGGCCATGGCGCCATCCTGAGCGTAAGCGACACCGGCCCCGGCATCGCGCCGGAGCACCTGCCGCACATCTTCGAGCGCTTCTACCGGGCCGACCCGGCCCGCTCCTCGGACCAGGGCGGCAGCGGCCTGGGGCTAGCCATCGCCCGCTGGATCGCGGAAGCGCACGGCGGCCGCATCGAGGTGACGAGCGCGCCGGGGCGCGGCAGCACCTTCAGCGTCCGCCTGCCGCCGCGCCCCCCGTCCAGCCCTCACCCCCGCCCCCTCGCCCGTGTGCGGGAGAGGGAGCCGAGCGGAGCGAGGCGGGTAAGGGCGGGTGGCCGAAGGCCGGGGTGAAGGTCAGTCACCAGCCGGCGTGGGCTCGCCTGCACCCGCGGTGCGCTGGGCGAGCCAGTCCACCGCCGCCTGCAGGACAGGGTCGCCGGTGCCGGCGGCTATCTCCACATCCGGGACGACGCCCAGGCCATCCAGCCGGCGCTGGGCCGGGCCGGCCAGCAGGCGAGCGCTGGTAATGCTCATGCCGGAGCCGTCAGACAGCTCCACGATCGTGCCCACGTTGGCGCACGCCGCCGTGTGCTGCCCGAACAGGCGCGCCCGACCGGTATCCTGCAGGACCGCCGCCGCGATCTCGCCGCCCGAGGCGGTGCCGGGGCCGACGAGCACGGCCAGCGGCCGCTGCGCCGCCAACGGTGGGCCGACCGTGGTCAGGGTGCGCACGGTTCCGCGCCGGTCCACCTGGGTGATCACCGGAACCCCATCGGGGAGGAAGATGCCGAGCACGTTCAGCACGCTGCGCACGGCGCCGCCGCCGTTGCCGCGCAGGTCCAGCACCCAGGCCCGCGCCCCCTGCGCCTCCAGGTCCTGCAGGGCCGCGCGCAGCTCGCGCTCACTGGCGCCGTCGGTGGCGAAGGTGGTGAGACGCAGCACAGCCACGCCGTCGGGGCGGAGCGCCGTGGTGAGGAGCGGGATGCGCACCACGGCCCGTACCAGCTCCACGTCAAACGGGTCATCCGCTCCCGGTCGGCGGATGGTGAGGCGGACCACCGTGCCCTCGGCGCCGGTGATCCGGGCACGGAGCGAGGCCAGCGTGTGCTCCGCCGTGGGGATGCCGTCCACGGCCACGATCTCGTCACCCGGTTGCAGGCCGGCCCGCTCGGCCGGGCTGTCTGGGAAGACATAGGCGATGACGAACGGCGGCCCGGACAGGCTCACCCCGATGCCCACATACTCTGCCCGGCCCTCGAGCGCGGCGCGGAACTGGGCGTAGCGGTCCGGCGGCATGAAATAGGTGTGACACTCCTCGCGCGCGGCGGCCATTGCATCCAAGGCGGCGTAGGCCAGCGCGGACGGCGCGATCCGGCCGGCACTGAGCCGCTCCAACTGGAGGTAGGCGGACGCGAAGGCCGCCCACGCCCCGTCCGCGCTCGGCGGTAGGGGCGGCAACGCCGGCAGGGTGCTGACACCGGCGGCGAGCGCCGCACCGGCGGCGCCGTTCCACGCCTCCCGCAACAACCCGTCCGGCGGCAGCGGGTCCACATACAGGGCGAGCAGCCGCTCATAGCCCTCGCGCACGGTGGTGAGGCCCGCGGCGCGTTGCGCCCCGGCCGGCGAGGTGACCAGGGCGACCGCGAGCAGCACGAACGACAGCAGCACCAGGGGGAGGAGACGGCGGACGGCACGCACCACGAGACGGCTCCGGGACGAGGTTAAAGGACACCGGGGAAGGCGGCGCTTCCCCCATGGTAGCCCCCATGGTAGCGCGTCCGCCGGCCGGAAGCGCCCTGAGGGCCGTCGCCGAGGAAACATGGAAGTGCCGCTGCCGGGTGCTCGCCTTACCGGACCCCCGCGGTGCGCGCGCCCGGCCGCGGGAAAAACCCCGCGCGGAGCGCCCGCCACCGTCCGTGCAGCCCTCGTGGGAGGCGCACTCGCGCCCGCCGCCGCTCGGCCGCGAGTCGGTCCAGGTGCGGCGCCCAGCGTTCTGCCCGGCGGTATTCAAGGTCCCGCTCCGTCGCGTTGGCCATGTGGAAGATCTCGAGGTGCATCGCCCGCCTCCCAGCCAAGCCAATGATGTGCCCGGGGTCCGGCTTGACTCGCCTCTCAGGGTGTCACGCCGTGAGGCCGGCGGCTGTCAACCGGGCGACAGGGGCACAGTTGCATGGGAGACAGGATCGCGGCGGGCGCTAGCGCGGCCGGTAATCGGCCGGCGGGGCCGCGGGCGGCTTGAACTCCGGGGGGGTGGGCCCCGGAGGGGTGCGCAGGGCGCTCACCGCGCCCTGGATGGCCTCCCGCAGGCGGTCGCCGTGGTGGACGCGGCCGAGGTCGCGAACGGCGCCGTCGGCCAGATGCACGATCAGTTGATGCGTGCCGGCGCGACGGTCCCAGGCATCCTGCTCCAGGTCCGCGCCGACCACGGTGGACAGGGGGATGCTCTCGATGCGCGGCTCGGCGCGCAGGCCGGCGGGACGCCGCCAGATGAGCACGCGCCGCGTGGTGACACCGATCCACTGGCGCGGCCGTCCCCAGCGGCGTAGCGGGTAGCGGGCGAGGAAGAAGGCCAGCAGCGGGGGCAGCACGATGCCCACCGCCTTGGCCGGCCAGCCCTCCAGGCGCAGGGCCAGGATGACGGACAGCACCGGGCTGAAGAGGGCCAGCACCTCCGCCAGCCCGGCCAGCGGCCCGCTGGTCACGGCCAGATCGCACTCATCCGCGGCCCGCAGCGGCTCATCGCGCGGCAACACGCGGCTGAACGGCTCCCGCATGGTCTCAGCGTACCCGGGCGGTGAGAAAGACAACAGGAGGGACGCCACGCCGCAGCGCCTACTCGGGCAGGCAGGCGATCACCTCGCGCCGCAGCGACTCCGGTACGCGCCGGACGCTGCCGGTTTCCCGCTGGTAGCAGCGCAGGCAGATGCAGCGCATGCGGGAGGCCAGCAGGACCGCCGCGTCATCCAGCTCCGTGGCAAAACCACACAACAGGCACGTCACCATGGCGGGGCTCCCAGCATGTGGTATCTATACAACTCTCGAACCGGCAAAACGTTAATGCACGGCGAGACGGAACGACACATCCGCAACGACGCGTATCGTTGTGGCAGCAAGGCTGGTTCCGTGCACACAAAACGTTACGATCTAAATCAATTACCGTTGAAATCTATGCCGAGCCGAGGGGACGGGCCTGGGGACGCCCGCGGGGCACGGCGCACCCAGGCCTCCATCTCGGCGTGCTCAGGCGGGAACGAACAGCGGCAGCGCCACCTCGCCACCGGGCTGGTCCTCCCAATGCACCCGCACCCGCATACCGATGTGAATGTCCTTCGTGGGGTCGTTCACCCCCACGATGTTGGACATCATGCGAAAGCCTTCATCCAGGTCGATATAGGCCACGGCATAGGCGCCCAGGTCCTTGAAGGCGGGGTTGCGGTTCTGGCGCACCACGCTGTAGGTGTACACCGTCCCTTCACCTTTGGAGACGTGCCAGGTGAGCTTGGTGCCGCCGCACTTGGGGCAGTGCCGCCGCGGGTAGAAGACGATGTTCCCGCAGGCGTCACAGGTGGGGTAGATCAGCTCGTGCCGCTTGGTCGCCTCCCAGAAGGGCTGGGTATCGGGCTCGGGAAAGCGGGGCAACGGACGTGCCATGTGATGCTCCTCCACGGTGTGCTCGATTGGGACGTCGGCGGGCCGCTCAATCGCGCGCCAGGATGATCGTGCCGCCGCTGTGGCGGGAGCCGAGCATCCCGCCGTTGCCGTGCGCCACGGCCAGACGAGCGCCCGCCTTCTGGGCGGTGGACTCGCCGCGAAGCTGGCGCGTGGCCTCGATCAACAGGAAGATGCCGCGCATCCCGGGGTGGTTGGAGGACAGACCGCCACCGTCGGTGTTGAGGGCTGGGCCGGGCGTGTCCCAGCGCAGCCGTCCGCCCTCCACGAAGTGCCCGCCCTCACCCTTCTTGCAGAAACCGAGGTCCTCCAGGATAGTGAGCACCGTGATCGTGAACGAGTCGTAGATCATGGCCACGTCGATCTCATCCGGCCGCACCCCGGCCTCACCGAAGGCGGCCGGCCCCGACTGAGCCGCGGCGCTGATCGTGATGTCGCGCCCGTTCTCCGGGTAGCGGGTGGCCTCGCCGGCGCCGATCAGCCACACTGGTGTCTTACGGCAGTCGCGCGCCACCTCCGGGGCGGCGATCACCACCGCGCCACCGCCGTCCGAGATCATGCAGCAGTCCAAGAGGTGCAGTGGGTCGGCGATCATGCGCGATTCCAGCACGTCCTGCACGGTGATCTCGCCCGTGCCGACGAAACCGAGGTCCTCCATCGCCTTCACGGCCTGCGGGTTGCGCACGGCGTGGGCGCGGGTGGTGACGGCGATCTCGGCGAGCTGGGCCGAGGTCGTGCCGTACTGGTACATGTGCCGGTGGGCCACCATGGCGTAGTTGGCGATCAGCGTCTGGCCCCACGGGTCCTCCATGTTGCCCACCGGGTTGGGCGGGCCCACGCCGGCCATGCCGCCGGTGCCGATGGCGCGCGCGTCGGAATGGGCGGTGGAGCCGTAGGTGAGCAGGGCCACCTTGCACTTGCCCGCCGCGATGGCACGCATGGCGTGGGCGGCGAGAAACTCGTACGAGCTCCCGCCCACCGAGGTGGTGTCGATCACCGAGGGGTAAAAACCGAAGTACTCGGAGATCGCGAGCCCGCTGCCGGCCGGCCCGCCCTCTGCGGCGTCGAACACGCCGTCAACGTCTTTCCACGTCAGCCCGGCGTCCTCCAGGGCCCGGGCGGCGCACTCCGCCTTGATGCGGAGCGGGGTCATCCCCGGCTCCACCTTGCGCAGCGGGTACTCGTAAATCCCGACGATCGCTGCCTGACGTTGCTGTCCGGCCATAGCCGCTCCTCGTGGTGAGTCGATGGCGCGCCGGGGGTGGCGCGCGAACGGATGCTGCCACGTCTGCACCGGAGGGTCAAACACACGCGCCCGGCGACGGACGACCGCGGCTATTCCTGGCGGGACATGATCACGTCCCGGCCGCGCAGCACGCGGTCCACGCGGATGAGCACGGCCACCCCCTTGCGCTCCGGGTCGCGCTCCAGCTCGGCCGGCACCACCCGCTCCATGATGCGGGCGCGCAGCTCACCGTCCGGGTGCAGCTCGGCCACGCCGTAAAACCGCCAGGCCAGGCCGCGCTGGGGGTTGCGATACAGCAGGCAGATGTGGGGGTTGGCCTCCAGGTTGCGCAGGGTCTCACCCCGGCTGCGCTCCCAGTACGCCAGGTGCTCCCGATCCCACACCAGCACGCTGCCCTTGAAGGCGATATCCGGCCGACCGTCCGGCGAGGCGGTGGCCACCGCCACCGGTGTGCCCTCGGCCAGGGCGTTGTCGATCGCGTCCCGCATTTCGTCCGTCAGGTGGATCATGCTGCCTCTGCTCCGGCTCCGATCGGTGTCTGGCCCGAAAGCCTGAAACGACCAGCGCTTCGTACGATACCGCGACGAAGATAGCGGATCGCGGCCGCAGCCGGCAGCCATCACTCGCCGCCGCGCCGTCTCCGGTTCGCCCGCAGCCGGCGGCCGACCAGCAGCACGCCACCGAGCGCCAGCGCCACCCCCCACAGCACGGTGGTCACGTGCCCATCGGCGCCACCCGTGTGGGCGCCGACCAGGGCCGCCACGGTCGGCCCGGGGAGCTGGCCCAGGAGCGTGGCGCCGGCGAAGCGGGCGAAGGGCATCCTGGTCACGGCGGCGGCGTAGGAAGCCACGTCGAAGGTGACGGTGGGCAGCACGCGCAACAGCACCAACAGCTCAAACCCCAGGCGCTCAGCCACATCGTCGATGGGGGCGGCCAGGCGCGGGAACCGCCGCCGGAACGCCTCCCGCCCCAGGGCGCGCACGAGCAGGAAGTTGAGCGTGGCGCCCAGCCAGGAGCCGCCCACCACCAGCGCCATCCCGGCCAGAGGGCCGTACGCCACCAGCCCCGCCAGCGCCACCGGCGCGTCCGGCAGAGGGCTCATCACCGCCGCCGCCATCAGCGCCAGGTACAGAAGCACGCCCCACCAGCCGGCACGCTCCGCCACGTCGGAGGCAACGTCCTGCAGGTCCAGGCGGCGCAGCGCCAGCAGGGCGCCGCCGTAGACCGCGGCGAACACCGCCAGGCTCGCCGCCCAGCGTATAATGGAATGCCGGCCGAGGGCGACGGCCGGCGGTTCCTGCGGGCCGGCGGACCCCCGCGGGTCCGGATGGGCCGGAGCGAGATCATCGGGGGAACGCCGCTGCGTCGTGGGAGGCCTCCGGTTGCGGCTTTGGCCCTTCAAGGGTAGCGAGCGCAACGAGCAGGGAACAGGTCGCCCGCCACGTCGGACGACACACAATGGTTGCCTCATCGCCGGTCATCGTGTTGCGCTACCTCGGCGGCTGCCCCGGACACGCACGACCGGAGCCGGTGCGCGTCACCGTGTTCGATGACCGCTTCGAGGTGCGCGCGCAGAAATGGGGCTGGCGCATCGGTTTCGACGCCGTGTCGGCCGTAGGCGACCTGCAGCCGGCGCCCGACGGCGACGGCTCCCTGCTGCCCGTGGTCTGGACCCCACCCGGCGATGTACCGCACACGCTGATGCTGAGCGGCGGCGACGCCGGCCGGCTGCGCTTCCTCCTCGCCCAGGCCTTCACGACCGCCCGCCTGGAGTCAGATCAGCCGCCGCTGCCCCCGCCACCGCCTCGGCCGGGGCCGCGTCCGCCCACCCGCTGGCAGCGCGAGCTGCAACGGATGCGCACCCTGACGATGGCAGCCCTGACGGCCGCCCTGGTGGCTCTGGCGCTGGTGATCGGCGTGGCCGTGGTGGTATTGGGGCGAGAGGCGGGCGGCGGCCACTGGCGAGCCGATCTCGCCCGCCTGCGCCAGATCCAGGCGGAGCTGCAACTGGCCAGCCAACGCAACAACGCGGCCGATATGTCCAGCGCGCTGCAGGCCCTCACCGATGAGTGCCATCGGCTGGAGTCCTACAACGGCGACGCCGCCAACACGGGCAGCAGCTTCACTGAAGCGCAGCAGATCTGCGCCGCGGTCGGCGTCGTGCTGTACTGAGGCACACGCCGCGCGTTCAGAACACCGCACACGTGACG
>JBHOQW010000236.1:0-20909 GCA_042408665.1 Dehalococcoidia bacterium | reverse complement strand
GGCGGGCGGATGGTGGCAACCGGACCGGATGTGGCGGTGGCCACGCCGGCCTGGTCACCGGATGGTCGCTGCCTGGCCTACGTGACGATGCCGGATGTTGGTCACGTAGGCGGCGGGCCGCCAGCGCGCCAGGCCCTCATGCGGCGGCGGATCGTCATCACCGATGTCGAGGGCGGCACATCGCGCCTGTTGGCCGACGACCCGGCCTATCGCGACGAGTTCCCGCGCTGGTCCGCCGACGGCCGTTTTATCCTCTTTGCCCGCCTGGATGCGGCGGATCGCGCATCGCTGTGGCTGGCATCGGTGGATGGCGGTGCGCCGCAACGGGTGGTCGATGAGCTCTCACCCAACCCCGGCCCGGCCTCATTCTGGTTTGGGTTCTACGGGAACGTCGGGTGGCAGGAGCTGTTCGCCTGGTGGCCGGGGACGTCGAAACACGCGGGCGGCGCCTGCCCCGAGCCCGGCTCGGGGCAGGCGCCGTGCTGCGGTGACGAAGAACGGTGGGACGCACGCGCGCCTTGGGGCGTGAGCGTGGCGTTCCCCGCGGCCTCGCTCCGTTACCAGCCGGGCAGGCGCAGGGTGCCGAGCACCCGCCCCTGGACCTCGACGTTGTCGGCGTCGGTGTAGAGCGGCTCCATGGTGGCGTTCATGGGCTGGAGGCGTACCCGGTTGCCCTCGCGGTAGATCTTCTTCAGGGTGGTCTCGCCCTCGCGCTTGAGCCACACCGCCGCCATCTCGCCGTCTTCGACGTGGTTGGTGGCCTGCATGAGCACGATGTCCCCGTCGTTGATGAGGGCGTCGATCATGGACGTGCCCTTGACGCGCAGGGCAAACACGCCCTCTCGCCCGCCGATGAAGTCCTCGGTGACGGGGATCGTCTCGGCAGTGGCTTCGTCCACCGTCTCCGGCACGGGAATCGGTTGGCCGGCGGCGATGACACCCAGAAGCGGCACGTCCACCACGCGCGGCCGCCGCCCGCGCCGGTCCAGCAGCTCGATGGCGCGCGAGATCTCGCGGTCTCGCCGGATGAAGCCGCGCCGTTCCAGCGCTTTGAGGTTGTAGTCCACCACCGATGTCGAGCTGATGCCGCACCCGATCTGGATGTCGCGGATGCTGGGCGGATACTCCTTCTCGCGCACGAAATCGCGGATGAACTGCAGGATCTTCTGCTGTTTGGGCGACAGATCGCGCATGGTACTACCTCCGGGACGGCGCAGCCCGCGCCGGCTGGGTGCGGGTGGAACCTCTGTTCTAGAGAACAAATGTACCGGTGCCGTGAAGAAGCTGTCAACTCATTCCTGGCACCCGGACCACGGGACGGTGGGGGTGATGCGCGACCTTGCCTACAATGAAGCGAGAGCATCGAGGAGGATCGCAAGGGAATGAATACGGCCGATGAGGTGAAGCGGGCGTTGGTGGTGGGCGCGCACCCGGATGACCCGGATTTCGGCGCGGGCGGCACGGCGGCCCTGTGGGCGCAGGACGGGTGGGAGTTCTACTACCTGATCTGCACGGACGGCTCCAAGGGCAGCAGCGACCCGACGATGACGCCGGAGCGGCTGGTGCCGCTCCGGCGCGAGGAGCAGCGGGCGGCGGCGCGGGTACTGGGTGTGAAGGACTGCTTTTTCCTCGACCACGTGGACGGCGAGCTCGAGCCCAGCCGCCGGTTGCTGGGCGAGATCGTGCGCGTCATTCGCCTGATCCGGCCGTATGCGGTCTTCACCCACACGCTGGACGTCATCCATCGCAACGCCTTTATCAACCACCGCGACCACCGCGTGACGGCCGAGGCGGCGATCGACGCGGTGTACCCAGCGGCGCGGGACGTGCTCAACTTCCCGGAACACCTGGCGGAGGGCTTAAGCCCGCACCACGTGCGTGAGCTGTACCTGTGGGGCGCCAACGAGAGCAACTTCGAGGTGGATATCACGCCGGTGGTGGACCTCAAGCTGCGCGCGCTGTTGGAGCACAAATCGCAGTTCGGGCACCGCGAGGATTTCATGCAATTCGCGCGCGAGCGCTGGCGCGACGAGTCCGGCCGCTATCTGGAGCGGTTCCGGCGCGTCGTCCTCGCCCGCTAAGGCGCGCCGTCACGCCGACGTCGGGTGGGCGCGGGTGCCGGGCCGCACCACCAGCACCGGCGCGACGCCGCTGCGGATCACCCGCTCCGCCACGCTGCCGGCGATGAGGTGCGCCAAGCCGCCGCGCGCGTGCGTGGCCATGGCGATGAGGTCCACCTGCTCCGCCCGCGCCCGCTCGATGATCACCTCGGCCGGATCATCGGCCACCACGGGGTGCACCGTGACCGCGACGCCTGCCAGGCGGTCGGCGCACGCCAGCAGGTAGTCGCGCAGCTCGGCCTCGGCGCGTTCCATGGCCTGCTGGCGGCTTTCCGCAGTTGGGGGCAGGGTGTCGGCAGGGGAGGGCAGCGACAGGCGGGTGCCGCTGGGTGCGCCGGCCGGGATCATCTCCGGCATGGTGCGGGCCGCCGGCGTGGCGCGCACCTCACCGGTGCGACGAACCGAGAGCAGCTCCACCGTGGCGCCCGTGGCCCGCGCGATCTCCGCTACGGGCTCGAGGACCGCCTCGCTGAACGGGGTGCCGTCCAAGGGAACGAGGATCTTCTTCACTGACGCACCTCCGCGCGCCCGCGCTGCCAGGCCACGAGCATCGCACCGTCAGCGTTAGTGTGCGCCGGGCGTGGCCAGCCGTCTGCCGGGCAACCCTGGTCAACCCCTGTCGGGCGAAACCGGGCGGCCCGTCCGGCGGCGGACGGTGACGGCGCGGGCGCCGCTTCCGGCATCAGCGCGGTACAGCCTCGACCGTGCCGCGGCGCAAGCGGTCCAGTACCTCGTTGACGGCGGTCAGCACGGCCGTGTGGACCGACGGGCGCAGGGCACCGCGCTCGATCGGACGTTCGGCGGCCCATGTCCTGCTTCCTGCGCCGTTCGCTCGATCCCGCTCGTGGTTCGCCCCTGCGGCCACGCGATCGCCACGCGATCGCCACCCGGTGGGCATGGTGGGTCCGCCATGCTGGCGCTGGGGAGAGAGACAGATGCTCTCCGTAGGTGCGGTGTATGGCGGACCCATCCAGGTACGAAGACGCTGAGCCAGGGCTGATCACGGCGGCCGTACGAGAGTCGCTCCCGGCCGTGGGGGAGCGGCTGCGCCGCGCGGTGGCCGTGCGAGACTGGGCGGGGCTGGTGACGCTGGCGGAGCGGCACGGCGTTTTGGGATACGTACAGCGGGCACTGCATGATCTGCCGGTTGTGCCGGATCCGGTGCGCCACGCCCTCCAGGAGGGTCTTACCGCTGTGGTGGTGCGGCAGGCGTGCCTCGAGGACAAGCTACAGCGGGTCCTGGTCGATCTCAATGCGGCCGGTGTGCCGACGATCGTGCTCAAGGGGCCGGTGCTGGCGCGTGCCCTGTACCCAGCCGCCGTGTTCCGGCCGTATCACGACCTTGACCTGGTGGTGCCCGCGCCGTGTGAGGAACGGGCGGTCGCCACCCTCATGGCAGCGGGCCTGCACGAGGTGCCGTTCGCGGCCGAAGCAGCGCGGCGGAACCACGCCTGTCCCGGGTGGGACGCCGCCTATCACCGCGTCTTTCATGCCGCGGACGGACGTGCCGTGGTGGAGCTGCACCTTGACCCGTTGCAGCTCGGCCTGCGTCCCGTCTGTGAGGAGGACCGCTGGCGGCGGGCGGTGCCGGCGCCGGGCCTGCCCGGGGCGCTCATGCTCGGTCTCGAGGACCAGCTCGTGCACCTGTGCGTGCACGCCCAGAAGCACGGGTACAGCCGCCTGATCTGGCTCAAGGACATCGACCTCGTGCTGCGCGTGTGGGGCCGACGCTTGGACTGGCGGCTCGTGGCGGCCGTTGCCGCGCAGGAGGGGGTCAGCGCCTCGGTGTGGTTGGGGCTTGGGTTGGCCGGGCGCCTCCTGGGGACGCCGCTGCCGCGCGAGGCGTTCCAACGCCTGCAGCCCCGGCACGTCGGGGTGCGTTTGCTCTATCGGCTGGTCTGGCCGGAGCGGCGGATCGCGGGCCTGCAGGGTCACATGCGCCGGCGGGCCGTGCAACTGCACCTAGCTGAGTCCTGGCGTGGCGTCGTGCCCAGCCTGATGCTGATGGGCCGACGGCGGGACCGTGCCCGGGTTGCCCTGCGTCTGCTCACCGGCCGGTAGCACGATCCGCGCGGCAGTGACCTCGTGCCCGATGTGACGTGCCTGCCCCGGGTTCTGTGCCCGTCACCCCGCCTGCGCGGCGTTGGCGGATGGCCAGGTCCCCGTGGCTGCGGCAGGTGCCGGGGTTCATCGCGCTGCGGCGCCCTTTGTCGTGCGCGCAAAACTTGACGAAAAGATCGCACCGCGCGATACACTGCTGTCGTACCATTTCGTGGCGCACCGGCGCCCTGCCGGGCCTCGCCCTGGCATTCCATCCCGAACCCGCCCTTTCTCCATCTCCCTCGGCGTTCGGGCCATCTCCCCACCGCGGTGCCGACGTGGTCCATCCCCGTGACCCGTGGGCGCCCTGCCGGTGCTTGGTTCCATGTTTCGACGTGAGGTGGCCCCCAGATGCTCACGATCGAGCATATGTACGAGCTCGCCCAGCGCGCGGCTCGGCACGCACCCACAACCCCCGCCTGTGACCGTGAGGACCTGATCCAATCTGCCGTGCTTGGCATGCTGGAGGCACGCCCGACCAGCGTCGGGCTGGCTGCCGTCATCGCCCGTCGTCGCGTCGTTGATGAGATCCGTCGCGTGCGTGGCCGCACCGACCGAGGTGCCGTCGGGGGGCGGGTGCCCGCCCGCGAGGTGGTGCATCTGTACCAACCGTTGTCCGCAGACGGTGTCTGCCTGGCCGACGTGCTCCCCGCCGAGGAGGACATGCCCAGCCGCATCGAGGCGCACATCGACGCCGCGCGCGCTCTGCCGGTCTTGCTCCGCGCCATGGGGCGCCGGGCGAAGCACGTGCTCATCTGGTACGTGGTGCAGGAGCGGAGCATGGCCGAGATCGCCACGCGCTACGGTGTCAGCGAATCGCGCATCAGCCAGATCATGGCCGAAGCGCGGCGACGAGCGCGCGCCGTGCAGGCGGCACGCACCGCACCGGTGCCCCTGAATCAGCCGGTTCGGGCCGCGGAAAACGCGAACTGGTTTGAGGCTACGGAAGCGGAGCGACGGGCGTTCGGCGAGTTTCGCCGGCTGCAACGCGCCGGCCTGAACCGGCGCGAGGCGCTGGCGGCAATGCCCGAAGCCCAGCGCGAGCTGGTCGCCTCCTACCAGCGCAAGGTGCAGCGCCGCGCTCGTGCCCGCGCCTCCGGCCGGGCGGTGCCGAAGCTGCCGCCCCGCAGCCAGACCCGCTCGCGCGATGCCCTGCCGGTGATCCGCCCCGAGGAGGCGGCCGCCGCCGCGATGGTGGCCACCCTGCGCCGGCGCGGGCTGAGCTGGGCCGAGGCGTTGCGCCGCCTGCCGCCGAGGCAGCGTGCCCTGGCCGAGGCCTACAACCTTAAGTCGAGCCGTCTGGCCCGCCTGCGCCGGCGCCTGGCCGCGAGCTGACGCCGCCTCTGCCGCTCTTGTGCTCCGCGTGCACCGGGTCCGCACGCCCCGGACACCGGGCCGCGATGCCGCCCCTGGTATGGTGCGGGTGCCGGGCACGCGGATGGGCGTGGCCCTCCCCGTGACCGGCCACCCGTCAGGGGGCAGAGGCGGCGATGAGCAACGGGCTGCCGCGCGTCGGCTTCCTCATGGAGCAGACGCTCGGCCATGTGACCTACACGCGCAACCTGCAGGCGGCGTTGGCCGCCGCGGGGCGCCTGCGGCCGGTGTGGCTGCCGGTCCCGTTCTCGTCCGGCGGCGCGCTGCGCAGGCTCCCAGGTCCTGTCCGCAGTTGGGCCGCGCGCGGCAGCCTGCAGGCCTACGCGGCCCTGCGCCGGGCGGGCGGGCCGGCGTGCTTCGACGCCGTGCTGTTTCACACGCAAAGCGTGGCGCTGCTCGCCCCGCTTGTCGCGCGGCGTGTGCCGGTGATCCTGTCGCTGGATGCCACGCCGCTCAATTTCGACCGTGTGAGCGCCCCGTACGGGCACCATGCTCGGCCGGGCAGCGTGGGCGAGCGGGTCAAGCAGGCGCTCTACCGGCGCGTGTTTCGGTCCGCCGCGGCGCTCACCACCTGGTGCCAGTGGGCGAAGGACTCCCTGCGTGACGACTACGGTGTTGACCCGGACCTGGTGACGGTGATCCACCCGGGCGTGGACCTGGCGCTCTTTCCCTTCGGCGCCGAGCGGCGGCCGGCGGAGGTGCAGGCACGCCCGGTGCGCATCCTGTTCGTGGGCGGGGATTTCGCCCGCAAAGGGGGCCCGCTGCTGCTGGCCTGCATGCGTGACGGCCTCGCCGAGCGATGCGAGCTGCACGTGGTGACGACACAGCCGGTACCGCCCACGCCGGGCGTCTTCGTCTATCACGGTTTGGGGCCGAACGACCCTCGCCTGCTGGACCTGTATCGGCAGGCGGATATCTTCGCCCTGCCCACCTACGCCGACTGCCTGGCGGTGGTGCTCGCCGAGGCGATGGCGGCTGGCCTGCCGATAGTGACCACGGCCGTCGGCGCGCAACCGGAGGCCGTGCAGGACGGTCGCTCCGGCTTCGTCGTGCCGCCGGGCGATGTGACGGCGCTGGGGCGGGCGCTGCGGCGCCTGGCCGATGATCCCGCGCTGCGCTGGGCGATGGGGCGTGCCGGGCGCGCGACCGCGGAGGCGCGGTTCGACGCGCGCACGAACGCGGCGCGGCTAGCGGACGTGATCGCCTTTGGGATCGAGCGCGCCGGGCGCGCCCGGTGGCTCCTGGTCGGCCGTCAGACCTAGCAAATACTGCATCGGGGAGGGGCCCATGCACGTCGTGGTGACCGGGGGAGCGGGGTTCATCGGCAGCCACCTGGTGGACGCCCTGCTGGCGCGTCGGGATATCTCGGTGCTGGTGATCGACAACCTCCGGCGCGGTCGGCTGGTCAACCTGGCCCACCACGACGGCGATGAACGCTTCCGCTTCGTGCCCGGCGACGTGCGCGACGCCGAGTTCCTGCGCGAGGCGCTGCGCGACGCCGAGGTGGTGTACCACCTGGCGGCGCAGTCCAACGTGATGGGGGCGGTAAGCGACCCGCGCTACTCGTTCGAGACCAACGTGGTGGGCACGTTCAACGTCCTCGATGCCGCCCTGCGCTGCGGCGTGCGGCGGGTGGTGTTCGCCTCCTCACGGGAGGCGTACGGCGAGGCGCAAACCCTGCCGGTGAGCGAGGATCAGCCGCTCAACGCCAAGAACACCTACGGCGCCAGCAAGGCGGCGGCCGAGGTGTACTGCCGCTCGTTTATGAACGTCTTTGGCCTGGAGATCGCCGTGCTGCGCTTCGCCAACGTGTACGGCCCGCGCGACTCCGAGCGCGTGATCCCGATCTGGATGGAGCGCGCCCTGCGCGGTGAGCCGCTCGATATTTACGGCGGTGACCAGGTGATCGACTTCGTCTGGGTCGGCCTGGCAGTGGAGGCGCTGCTGCGCGCGGCCAAGGCGGACATCGCCGGTATGCCGGTGAACGTGGCCGGCGGGGTCGGCACGCCGATCCGGGAGCTGGCGACGCGCATCCTGGCGGTGACCGGTTCACGTAGCGCGCTGCGCGTGGTGCCGGCGCGCGCCGCCGAGGTACGCCATTTCGTGGCCGACGTGCGCCGTATGAAGGAACTCCTGGGGTTGGAGCCACCCGCCGACCCCCTGGAACACCTCTCGTGCATGTGCCGCCGCGCCGGTGTGAGGTTGGTGTGACGTGCCAGAACCGGTGTTGCTGCTCTTCAGCGCCCGCCTGGACGACGCCGCCCGGGCTGCAGCGGCGGCCGGCCGCTGGCCGCGGAAGGACTTCTTCGCGCTGGCGCAGGCCCTGGGCGGGGAGGTGATCGACGACGCGGCCCTGGACGAGCGACGCGCCTGGCGGCTCCTCCGCCGGCTTCTGGGCGCGCCGAGCGCCAAGGCCTGGCTGGCCTTTCGTCGTCGGCACCGCTGCGCCGCCGTCTTCACCGACGGCGAGCACATCGGCCTGCCGCTGGCGCTCCTCCTACGCCTCAGCCGCCGGCCGCCGCGGCACGTGACCATCGGCCACCTGCTCAGCACGCCGTCGAAGCGGACCGTCTTCCGCTGGCTGCGCCCGCAGGGACGCCTGGACCTGGTGCTGGTGCACGCCGCCGAGCAGGCGCGGGTGGCGGTCGAGAAGCTGGGGTTGCGGCCGGAGCAGGTATGGCTGGTGCCGTATCAAGTGGACCCCGCCTTCTGGGCGCCGGACGGCCGTCCGCCGGAGGACCTGATCTGCAGCGCCGGCCTGGAGTACCGGGACTACGCCACACTCCTGGCCGCCGTGGCGGGGCTGCCCGTGCGCGTGGTGATCGCGGCGGCGAGCTACTGGTCCCGCCACCGGCACTTGGCCAGCACGGAAGCCTTGCCCGCCAACGTGACCGTCACCGCCCTGGACTACGTGGCGCTGCGCGAGCTGTATGCCCGCTCACGGTTCGTGGTGGTGCCGCTGCGACAGGTGGACAACCAGGCCGGCATCACCACGGTGTTGGAGGCGATGGCGATGGGTAAGGCGGTGGTCGTCACCGCCACCCGCGGCCAGCGCGACGTGGTGCGCGGGTGCCTGTGCACGGCCGCCGGCCCCATCGGCGCGCCGCTGGGTGGCCCGGCAGCGTTCGGCTGCGCCGGCCCAGAGGCGGAGGCGGAGACCGGTCTGTACGTCCCGCCCGGCGACCCCGCCGCCCTGCGTGCGGCGATTCGCTACCTGCTGGACCGCCCCGAAGAGGCGGCGCGTATGGGCGCCGCCGGTCGGCGCGTAGTCGAGCGGTGGATGTCGTTGGACCACTTCGTGGCGCGGGTGGTGGCCGCCGTGCGCGGACAGGAAACCCGTGCGGGTGGCGGGGAGCCGGCGCCGCTGGGGGCGCACTCCACTGTATAAGGATGTTATGACCGCCGCGGCAAGCGCCCTATTGCTGGGCATGCTCCTTGTCCTGGTGGCGCCGGTCTGCCTCTACTGCCTGCTGCTTACCGGCGCGGCCCCGTTCGGGCTGCGACGACGGCCGCCGGCGGCGCGTCGGTCGCGCCGCTTCGCCGTGCTCGTGCCCGCGCACGACGAGGAGCCGGTGCTGGGCCGCCTGCTGGACAGCCTGGCGGCGTTGGACTACCCGCCGGAGCTGGTGCGGGTGTGCGTGGTGGCGGATAACTGCACCGATGGCACGGCCGCGCTGGCCCGGGCGCGCGGCGCCTTGGTCTATGAGCGGCGTGATCTGGTCCGTGTCGGCAAGGGATACGCCCTGGCGTGGCTCCTGGCGGAGCTGGAGCGGGAGGGACAGCGGTTCGACGCTTATGTGATCGTGGACGCCGATTCGGCGCTCTCCCCCAACTTCCTGCAGGCCATGAACCGCCGGCTGGAGGCCGGGGCGCGCGCGGTGCAGGCGTACTACACCGTGCTACCGGTGCGCGGCACGGCAGCGGAGCGCCTACGCGAGGCGGCGCTGGCATTGGTGCATTACCTGCGGCCGGCCGGCAAGGCGGCGCTGGGCCTCTCCTGCGGCCTGAAGGGCAACGGCATGTGCTTCGACCGGTCGGTAGTCGAGCGGTTCGGCTGGCCGGCGGCCGGCCTGGCCGAAGATGTGGAAGTGCACTTGCTGCTGGCCGCTGCTGGGGTGCGGGTGCAGTTTGCGCCGGAGGCAGTGGTGCGGGCGGAGATGCCGCCCACTTTGGGCGGGGCGCGCGGCCAGAACCTGCGGTGGGAGGCGGGGCGGCTGACCGCCCTGCGCCGGCAGGCGCTGCCGCTGCTGCGGCGCGGCCTAGCCCACCGCGACCTGATGGCCCTGGACGCGGCCCTGGAGCAACTGGTACCGCCGCTCTCGGTGCCGGTGCTCGTGGCTGGGCTCGGCCTTGGGGGCGGCGCACTGCTACGCGCGCCGGCGGTGGCAGGGACGGCCGCCGCGCTGCTGGTGCTGTTGGCGCTGCACGTGCTGGCCGGCCTGGTGCTGGCCCGCGTGCCGGGGCGCGTGTACTGGGCCCTGGCGATGGCGCCGGTGTACGTGGCGTGGAAGGCGTGGATCTACGGCCGGGCGCTGGCCGGGCGCGCGGAGCGGCGCTGGGTGCGTACGGCGCGCCTGGGACGCGACGCCGAGGAATCCGGGTAGGGGTGCATCAATGCGGGTGATCGTGGCCGGTGGTGCCGGCTTCATCGGGGCCCACCTCTGCCGGGCGCTCCTACGCGCCGGCCATGAGGTGTGGTGCGTGGATAACCTCAGCACTGGGCGCTACGCCAACGTGGCTGCGCTGGACCGTGTGCCCGGTTTCCGCTTTGTGGAGCACGACGTGCTCAACCCCCTTGACCTGTCCGCCGATGCGGTGTTCCACCTCGCCAGCCCGGCCAGCCCGCCCGGCTACCTGTGCCGGCCGGTGGAGACCCTGCGCGTGAACAGTGAGGGAACCTATCAGCTTCTGGAGCTGGCGCGGGCCTATGGGGCGCGGTTCGTGCTCGCCAGCACCAGTGAAGTGTACGGCGACCCCCAGGAGCACCCGCAGCGAGAGGACTACTGGGGGCACGTCAACCCGGTGGGGCTGCGTGCCTGCTACGACGAGGGCAAGCGCTACGCGGAGGCGCTGACGATGGCCTACGTCCGCCACCACGGGCTGGACGCGCGCATCGTGCGCATCTTTAACACCTACGGGCCGTACTCGGACCCCGGCGACGGCCGGCTGGTGCCCAACTTTATCACCCAGGCCCTGCGCGGCGAACCGATCACGGTGTACGGCACCGGCGAACAGACCCGCAGCCTCTGCTATGTGAGCGACCTGGTGGACGGTCTTCTACGCGCGACGTTCAGCGAGGCGGCGCGCGGCGAGGTGATCAACCTGGGCAACCCGGAGGAGCACCCCGTGCGCGCCTACGCGGAGCGCATCCGTGCCCTGTGTGGCTCCCGTTCGCCGATCGTCTTCGTGGCCGCCGCCCTGGGCGACGACCCGCACCGCCGCCGCCCGGACATCGGCAAGGCGATGCGGTTGCTGGGCTGGCGGCCGCGGGTGAGCCTCGACGAAGGCTTGCGGCGCACCATCGCCTACTTTCGCCAGGAATTGGAGCGCTTCGGGTCGGTCATCCACCGCGGATAGGCGCGGGCGCGTCGCGGCATGGCGGCACCGTCGCGCGGCCGCGCGGGGGAGGCGAGGGCGAGGCGCTTGGGCGGCGCCTGGCGAGCGGAGGCCGGTTCCGCCGCCGGCCACCGCGTGTCCCGTGGCAGCGCGTGTGTAGCCCCGGTGGCGCCGCGGCCGTGGTCACGGCGCCAGAGAAGGATGCAGGCGCTGGCCAGCCCGATGACGAGCAGACCCTCGCCGGCCGCGGCTACCAGGTGCCAGCGGTTTCCTTCTTCGGCCGCCTCCAGCTCCTGAAGTTGTGCGATCACCGCCGCGCCGGGACGTCCGGCCATGGCGGCCAGCGTTTCCTCGCGCCGCGCGTCCTGGGCAGCGTGGGAGATGAGATCGCCGCTCAGGCCAGTGACCAGCAGGATGGCGCCGGTAGCGGCGGCGAACGCCGCGCCGATCCAGCCGCACAGGCGGGCGGCCACCAGCGCGAGGGCGGCACCGGCCAGGACGGCCAGCAGCGGTATCCCCATGGTGGCCAGGAGTGCGGAGGAGACGCCCGTGGTCTGGGCGTGGAGGAAAACCGGCGGCATGGGGGCACCTCACGGATGTGAACGACGCCTGCACTTACGCTCTCTATCGGACAACCCGCTTTGCCCATGAGGGCCGGTTGTGCCAGAACGCGCGGCGGCAACCAATTCGGTACCGTGTCATGCAGGTCAAAGCGGTCCGGGTGAGGGGCTACTCGGTCAGGCGCCGAGCGGACACGGCGCCCGGACGCGCTGCCAGGCCGGTCACAATGTGGCCGGCATGCACGAGGAGCGTGCCGTGGAGGGCGGCACCGGCCGGAAAGCCGAGGACCGCGGGCCGGCGGAGGGTGACGCTGAACCGGCCGCTGGGCAGGTCCAGCGCGACCTCGACGTCCGGAAAATCGAGGACGGTGCGGGTGAGGGGGTACTGGCACTTGTAGGTAGCCTCCTTGGCGCTGAACAGGGCGCGCGCCAGGTATCCGCGTAGGGGCGGCGGTTGCCGCATGAGCCACCGCAGCTCGGTCGCCGTGCAGATCACCGGCCAGAGGTCACGGTCCAGCGGCTGCCAGGGCTCGGCGTCTACCCCGAGCGCGTGCACCTGGTCTTGTCGGGCGACGGCGGCGAGACAGAGCGTGTCCGAATGGGCGATGCTGCCCACGATGCCGGCCGGCCAGCGGGGCAGGCGGTCGGGCGTGGGCGGCAGCGGCACGTTGGCGAAACCGAGGCGGACGAGCGCCCGGCGGGCATACCAGCGCCCGGCGGCGAACTCGCGCCGGCGCCTCAGGGTGGCGCGTGCGACGCAGGCCGCCTCCTCCGGCAACAGCGGCGGCGGGTGCGGTGGGATCGGCCCCTGCTCGATGACAACGTCTTGACCGAGGAAGGAGAGGGGCCGCATGACGCCGCGCCCTCCGGCTAGCCGCGCGCCGGCGCCGCGTGGCGGGTGACTGCGCGGTGGATGGCCCGGGTGAGTGCCCGCGCGAGGAAGCGGGCGTACGGTTCATAGACGAGCGTGAAGTGGTCGCCGGGCACCGGGTAGGTCTCGATGCCCGCCGCCGCGTACGGGCCCCAGCCCAGGTCCGGGGGCAGCCGTTTGACCTCGATGCGCGTAGCGGCACGGAAGAGCGAGAGCGGCACCGCAAGCGGCGCCGGATCGTAGCGATCCCAACCCATGAGGAAGTAGGGACTGATATCGGTGATCGCCTCCGGTTCGAGCGAGGCGTCGTCGGCAACGGTGGCGGCGCCAGGCGAGGGGCGCTGCCTGCCGTTCCCGATCCCGGAGAGCAGGAGCGTCGGTCCCCCGGTAGTGGCGTTGCGCAGCGCGCGGACGAACTTGCTGACAAGCCTGCGGTCCACGTGCCAGCGCAGCTCGTGCGAGCGGATGGCGGGTGGACAGTAGGCATCGATGAGGGCCAGCAGCGCCACCTCCTCTCCCGTCGCACGGAGCTGCTGCGCTATCTCAAACGCCACCGCACCGCCGCCGGAGTAGCCGCCGAGGAAGTAGGGCCCGTGCGGCTGGACGCGTCGGATCGCCTCGAGGTAATGGCGGGCCATCTCCGGGATGGTGGAAAGGGGGCGTTGTCGACCGTTCAGCCCCTGCGCCTGCAGCCCGTAGAACGGCTGATCGGGGTCAAGGTGGGCGGCGAGCGCGTGGAAGCGCAGCACGTGGCCGAACGCGCCGTGCACGCAGAACAGCGGCGGCCGCGACCCCGTCGGTTTGATGGGGACCAGCACAGACCAGCCATACTCGCGTTCCCCGTGCGCGCTGTCGGTCGCAGCGCGATGGTGAGATGACGCCGACGCCAGGGCCTCTCGCAGGAGCGCCGCTAGGTGGGCGACGGTGCGCGCCTCGAACAGCACGGCGATGCCGAACTCAAGGCCGAATTCCCGCTTGATCCGTTGCGTGAGGCGCACCGCCAGGATCGATTGGCCGCCGAGGTCGAAGAAGTCGTCGTGCGCGCCGATGCCCTCCACGCCGAGCACCTCCTCCCAGATGTCGCGCACGCGCCTCTCAAGGTCGTCGGTGGGCGTGGCGCGGCCGTCGGCGGCCGGCAGCCGGGTGATGGTGAACCGCCCACCCTCTCCTGGCCCGGCCGAAGGAGGCGTGGGCGGGTCGATCCAGTAGGGCTGACGCTCGAACGGGTACGTGTGCAGCGGTATTCGGCGGCGCGCGCCATGGTGGAGCGCGCTCCAGTCCGGGACGACGCCTGCCAGCCAGAGCCGACCGAGCGCGGACAGGAGCTGCGGGCGCGCCTCGGCGGCGGGACCGCTATCCGGCAAACAGGTGATCGTGGCGTGCGGGCCACCGCCCGGCGTCGGCAGAGCGAGCGGAGGCGGGTCACCGTCGCCTAGCACCAGATAGACCATGTCCTGCCGCTGCCAGAGCGAAAGGGTATCGCGCGGAGCGCCGCCTGCGTCTGGCTCGGGGGTGGGGTAGAGCCGGTACGGCGTGCCCGGGACGGGGACGCCGTCGCATGGCGCCGGGCCGTCCGCGGTCGCGCCGTGAGACAGGCGGGCGAGCGCCTCGGCGGGTGGGACCAAGCCGGCAAGGCACGCCGCGGCGTACGCTCCGACGCCACGGCCCAACGCGGCGACGGGGCGAACGCCCCACGCGGCCCATACCTGCCCCAGCGCGTACTGGGCGATGAAGGTGGTGAGTGCGGTGGCCGTGTCAGAGCGGTCTGAAGTCGGCTGGTTCTGGTCCGCGGGGAGCAGGGCCGCGCGCGCGGCGTCCCGTTGGTCGGGGGCCAGCGGTGCCAGGCAGCGATCAACGGCCTCCCGGTAGGCCGGTTCGGTGGCGTACAGCTCGCGCCAGGGAGCGGTTGGGCGCGGGCCGTGCGCGGGGCAGACCAGCACCACCGCGGGCGGTGTCGCCGGCGCCGCGCCGGTGTGCGCGTCCCCGTCCGCGGCGGTCTCCAGCTTGGGGACCGCGTCTGCGACGTCGCGGCACACGAGGAAGCGCCGGTGGGCGAACGCACGGCGGCCGACCTGGAGGGTGTAGGCCACGTCGGCCAGATTCGCATCCGGATGGGCGCGCAGGTGCTCGGCCAGCCGGGTGGCGGTGCGCGCCAGTGCCTGCGGCGTCTTCGCGGAGAGCGGCAGGAGTTGCCAGGGTGGCGCCGGGGGGGTCGGTGGAGGCGTGGGCGCCTCTTCCAAGATAACGTGCACGTTCGTCCCACCGATGCCGATGGCGCTCACCCCCGCCCGCCGGGGCGTGGCGTCGGTCGGCCAGGCCGAGCGTTCCGCGCTGAGGTAGAAGGGGCTGCCGGCCAGGTTGAGCGCCGGATGGGGCTCTGTGAGGTTGGCCAGCGGCGGCAGCACGCCGTGCCGGAGTGCCTGCGTCGCCACGATCAGGCTGGCCACGCCGGCAGCGGTATCGGTGTGTCCGATGTTGGGCTTGATCGAACCGAGACGGCAGAAGCCGATGCGGGTGGTGGCGCCACGGAATGCCTCGATAAGCGCCGCCACCTCGATCTGGTCGCCTAGCGGGGTGCCCATGCCATGGGTCAGCACGAGCCGCACGGCATTGGCGGGCACGCCGGCGACCGCCAGGGCCTCGGCGATGGCCGCGGCGTGCCCGTCCACGCTGGGCGCGAGATAGCTGACCTTCTGGGCGCCGTCGTTGTTCACGGCGGAGCCCTTGATCACGGCGTAGACCGTGTCACCGTCGGCCAGCGCGTCGCGCAACCGCCGCAGCGCTACCACTCCTACCCCGCTGGTGAACACCGTGCCGTTGGATCCGGCGTCGAAGGCGCGGCAGCGGCCATCCGGCGAGGCCATCTCCCCCTCCCGATAGCGGTAGCCGACGTTGTGTGGCACCTGGATGGTGACGCCGCCGGCCAGTGCCAGGTCGCACTCGCCGTTGAGGAGCGCCTGTGCCGCCAGGTGCACGGCGACCAGTGAGGTGGAACAGGCCGTCTGCACGGTGATGCTGGGGCCTTTTAGGTTGAGGTGGTAGGAGACGGTGGTGGCGAGAAAGTCCTTATCGTTGCCGGTGTGGCGCAGCAGGAACATCCCCACCGCGTTGACCAGGTCGGGGTTGGTGAGCAGGTTGGTGAGCAGGTAGGTGTTCAGGCCGCAACCGGCGTAGACGCCGATGGCGCCCGGGAACGTCTCCGGCATGTGGCCGGCGTGTTCCAGCGCCTCCCAGGCACATTCCAGGAAGTGGCGGACCTGGGGATCCATGAGCGCCGCGTCGCGCGGGCTGATGCCGAAGAACTCGGCGTCGAAGCAGGCCACGTCGGCGATGCCCCCCGCCACTTTGACGTAGCTGGGATCCTGCAGCACCGTCGCCGGCACGCCCCGCGCCAGTAGCTCGTCGTCGGTGAGGGGCGTCAGCCCGGTGGCGCCGTCGCGCACCAGCCGCCACAGCTCGTCGACGGTGCGCGCGCCCGGGAAGCGCCCGGCCATGCCGACGATGGCGATGTCGGTGTCGTGGATCGGGACGTCGTTAGCCGCAGTGGTCATGGTCTCCGTTCGCTCGGCGCCGGTGTGCAGCATGGGCACTCACTCAGCTACGCGCCGCTGTCGGCCGTCGCCGGGCCAGCGCCTGCTGGCGGGCCTCCGCCCGCGATGCCGCCTGTTGTTGTACCCCGTTATGCCGGCCGTCCTGCGCCAGGTGGCGCGCCAGGGCGCGGATGGTGGGGAAGCGGAACAGGTCGGTGAGGGACAGGCGCGGGCCCACCACCGCCTGCAGCCGGCGGTGCACCTGGACGGCCAGCAGCGAGTGACCGCCCACGTCGAAGAAGTTGTCGTCTACGCCCACCGCCGGGGTGCCCAGCACCTCCCGCCACACGGCCGCGATCTGCGCCTCCAGCCCGTCCCGCGGCGGTACCGCCGGTGTGACGGCGGTGGCGACGTCGCCCGGCCGCGGCAGCGCCTTACGGTCGATCTTGTGGTTGGGCGTGAGCGGTAGCGCGTCGAGGAACACGATGTGGGCGGGCACCATGACCTCGGGCAGGGTCTCCGCCAGGCGGGCGCGCAGCGCGGCCGCATCCGGCGGTGTGGCGTTGGCCTCGGCCACCACGTAGGCCACCAGGCGGTGGTCGCCCGGCACGTCCTCACGGGCCACCACCACCGCCTCGCGGACGCCCGGTTGCTTGTGGAGTAGGCTCTCGATCTCGCCCAGCTCGACGCGGTGGCCGCGGATCTTCACCTGATGGTCCAGGCGGCCGAGGAATTCGACCGTGCCGTCCGGCAGGAAGCGGGCCAGGTCGCCAGTGCGGTAGATACGCGCGGCCGGGTCTGCCACGAACGGGTTGGGCAGAAAGCGCTCCGCCGTCAGCTCCGGGCGGTGGAGGTAGCCGCGCACCACACCGGCGCCGCCGATGCACAGCTCGCCCGGCACGCCCACCGGCACCGGCTGGAGATACCGGTCGAGGATGTACAACTGCGTGTTGGCGATCGGCCGGCCGATGGGCACGCTGGGCCCCGCCGAGCCGGGGCCCTGGCCAAGGTCTGTCTCGGAACGCACGCGCTGCACGCTCGACCAGACGGTGGTCTCCGTGGGACCGTACATGTTGAGCACGTCGCCCTGCACCAGCGCCGTCAGCTCTGCGGCCAGCGTCGGCGGGAAGGGCTCACCGCCGATGAGGATCTGGCGCAGGCCGCGCAACGCCCGGCGGGTGCGCTCGTCGGCCAGCAACATGGTGGCCATGGAGGGCGTGCACTGCAGGTGGGTGACGCCGTGCCGCTCGATGAGGGCCGGGATGGAGAAGTCATCCGTCCACGATGCTGCCTCGCAACTGTCCTTGAGCTCGGCCAGAAGGCGCAGGCTTGCCAGCACCGTGTCCGGCGCCACACCGAAGTCGATCAGGCAGGCGATCTCGTCTACGCCGATGGCGCGCAGCCGCTCCACCATGGCCCGGCAGCGCTCCGGGCTGCCGAACAGCCCGCTCGTTTGGTAGTACCGCTCGAAGGCGTGGTTCAGGAGCGCTTCTGTCTCCTCCGCGGAGAGCCCGGCCAGCAGATCGTCGGCGCCGTGTGGGGGCAGAGAGCGGTGACGGAAGATGGGGAACGAGGCGGCCACGCCGCGGATCAGGCTCAGGGAGCTGCGCAGGTACTCGATCATCGGCCGGCGCACCGTCTCGCGCACGGCGTCCTCGTCCTCGCCGAGGAAGGTGTGCAGCATGAGCGTCACGCGGCCCTCGCCAGGGTGGCCGGCGGCGCGGCGCGCTTCCCGATAGAGCGCGATCTTCTCTGCCACCTCGTCCAGGCTCTGGCCCAGCAGGTGGGTGAGCACGTTGGCGCCAATCTCTCCGGCCAGCCGGAAGGTCTCCGGGCTGCCGGCGGCCGTGATCCAGACCGGCAGCTCTGGCTGTACCGGCCGCGGCAGGGTCCGCACCGGCACCTGCTGGCCGTCCGGGCCGGGGAACGACACGGCCTCCCCGCGCCACAGGCGGCGCACGAGATCGACGTCGCGCGCCATCGTCGCCTTGGCGTCGGCGAAGCGTTCCGGGCGGAGCACGAAGTCGTGCGGCATCCAGCCGGAGGCGAAGGCGACGCCCGCCCGGCCCCGCGACAGATTGTCCACCACCGCCCACTCCTCGGCCACGCGGAGGGGGGAGTGCAGGGGTAGCACGCAACTGCCCGCCCGGATGTGCACCCGCTCGGTGACCATGGCGAGGGCGGCGCCGGTCACGGCGGGGTTGGGAAAGATGCCGCCGAAGGCGTGGAAGTGGCGCTCCGGCGTCCACACCGCCTCGAAGCCGTGGCGGTCGGCGAATTTCGCCCCATCCACGAGGAGCCGGTACGTTTCACTGCCGCTGCCGCCCTGGGCGCTGGCGAAGTACATCAGGCTGAAGCTGACCTGTTTGATCGAGCGCTCGGCCGGCGGCCGGATGCGCGCGGGGCCGCTGATCCCCTCGGCCTGGCCGTCGTACAGCACCACCGTGAAGCCGCGGGCGAGCGTCCACAGCAGCTCCAGCACCGAGATGTCAAAGGAGAGGCTGGTGACCGCCAGCCAGGTGCCGGGCGGGTCCGCGGTCAGGTGGGCGTCCATCCCGGTGAAGAAGTTGACCACGTTGCGGTGCTCGACCATCACGCCCTTGGGACGGCCGGTGGAGCCGGAGGTGTAGATCACGTAGGCCAGGTTGGCCGGGGTCACGGGGGTGTTAGGGTTGTGCTCCGGCAGGGGCGCGATCAGCTCCCAGTCGCTGTCCAGACAGATCATGGCCGGCACGCCCTCTGGAAGCCGAGCCTTCAGGTGCTGCTGAGTGAGCAGCACCGGCACGGCGGCGTCTCGCAGCATGAAGGCGAGGCGCTCGCGCGGGTAGGCGGGATCCAGCGGCAAGTAGGCCCCGCCCGCCTTGTGCACGGCCAGCACCGCCACGACCATCGCCGCCGAGCGCTCGGTGCAGACCCCCACCAGCGTGTCCGGTCCCACGCCGAGGGTGATCAGGTACCGGGCCAGCTTGTTGGCGCGCGCGTTCAGCTCACGGTAGGTGAGGCGTTCATGGCGGTGGATGAGGGCCACCGCGTCTGGCGTGCGCGCCGCCTGCGCTTCGATCACATGATGGATGCACCGGTCCTGTGGGGAGGGGAGCCGCGTGGCGTTCCAGTCCACCAGCACCCGGCGGCGCTCCGCCTCGGTGAGCAGCGGCAGCGCCGCCACCGCACGCTGGGGACCATCCGCCATCCCTGCGAGGAGCGTGTGCAGGTGGTCGAGCAGGCGTGCGGCCGTCGCGTCGGGGATGCGGTCCCGGTCATAGGCCAGCTTGAGCAGCAGCTCGGGCTCGGCGTAGGCGTAGAGCGTGAGCGGGTAGGTGGTCTGCTCGCGCAGCTCAAACTCGCGCCGGTCGAAGGCCGGTCCGAGGGCGCGCATAGTGGCGTTGAGCGACGCCGTGTCGAACACCACGATGCTCTCAAACAGCGGTGCCCCGCCGGCGATGCCGCTCCAGCACTGCACGTCCACTAACGGCGTGTGCTCGAAGGGGCGCACCGCCCGCTGCTGGGCGCGCAGCTCCTGCAGCCACGGGATGAGGGGCGCGTCCCCGCGCACGCGCACCCGCACCGGGAGGGTGTTGATGAACAGGCCGACCATCTCCTCGGCCTCGGGCAGGGCTGAGCGGCGGCAGGCGCGGGTGGCGCCGAACACGATGTCCTCTTCCCCGCTCCAGCGGCTGAGTAGGATGGCCCACGCTCCCTGCACGACGGTGTTGAGCGTGAAGCCGTGCTCCTGGGCGAGCGTTGCCAACCTCGCGGTGAGCGCGCGTGACAGCGACGCGCTCACCTCGCCGCGGCCGCTCCGGACGGTGTCGTCGGGGGCGTACGGCAGCGGCGTGGGGCCGCTCAGGCCGTCGAGCAGGCGTCGCCAGAAGCCCTCCGCGCGGGAGAAGTCTTGCGTGCGCAGCCAGGCGATGTGGTCGCGGTAGGGGCGGCGATAGGGGAGGCTTGGCTCGTCCCCGTGGCGGTAGGCCTCGTAGCAGGCGAAGGCCTCGCCCAGTACCAGCGGGAACGACCGCCCGTCGAGCAGGATGTGGGGGAAGCTCCAGACGAAGCGGTACTTCCGCTCGTCACAGCGGAACAGGGCCAGGCGTAGGAGCGGGGCGTGGCGCAGGTCAAAGCCACGGGTGCGGTCGGTGACCAGCCATTCCTCGAAGCGATCACGCCGCGCGGTCGCGGGCAGGCCGCGCAGGTCATGCACCTCCCAGGGCGGCTCGACGCCGGCGTGCACGTCCTGGAGGGGCTCGTCCAGCCCTTCCCAGCGGAAGCTGGTGCGCAACACCGGATGGCGGGCCACAACGGTTTGCCAGGCGCGTTGGAAGGCGAGCACGTCCAGATCCTCGGGCAGGGTAGCGGTGATCTGCTCTAGGTCCGCACCCGGATGCGTGCCCAGCAAGTGGTGGAAGAGCATCCCCTGCTGCATCGGGGCCAGGGGATAGCTATCGGTGATGCTCTGGATGGACATCGCGCCACTCCCCGCCGCACGACCGCCGTTCACCGCTGGTCCGGCCCTGCCCGAGGACACGCGCGTGTCGTGGCGTGGAGGGTAGTCGTTTGTCCGTGCGGGAGCGCCGATCTCACAACCATACTCGACTCGGACCGCGGTCTGCGGCCGAGTCCAGTGAACACCGGGGGGGTCGCGTGTAGGTGCAAGATCGGTGCGACCAACCTTCAATTTCGAGGAGAAAGAGTGATCACGGTTCGTCGTGCGATGCCGGTCCCGGCGCCGCTTGAGGCCGACTTCGGGCCGGCCTCTGCACGGGAGCCGCTCACCGTGCACGCGATCGTAACCCAGGCGTTG
>JBHOQW010000235.1:0-171736 GCA_042408665.1 Dehalococcoidia bacterium | reverse complement strand
ATGATCCACTTATAGCTGGTCAGCTCCCGCAGGCCGAGCGGACCACGCGCGTGCATTTTCTGGGTGGAGATGCCGACCTCCGCACCCAGACCGAACTGCGCGCCGTCTGTAAACTGCGTGCTGGCGTTGACGTACACGGCCGCGGCGTCGACCTCGTTCAGGAAGCGCTGGGCCTTGCTGTAGCTCTCGGTAACGATCGCTTCGGAGTGGCCGGAGCCGTAGCGCTCGATATGCGCCAGCGCCCCCTCGATCCCATCCACCACCTTCACCGCGGCGATCAGGGCCAGGAACTCCTTGCCCCAGTCGTCCTCGCGTGCCGGGGTGACGGCGTACCCTGCGGCGCGCAGGATCGCCTCGGCCTCCGGGTCGCAGCGCAGCTCCACCCCGCGCGCCGTGAGCGCCGCCGCCACCGTAGGCAGGAACCGCGGCGCCACCGCGCGGGCCACCAGCAGCGTGTCCAGGGCGTTGCAGATGCTGTAGCGGCGGCATTTGGCGTTGACAACGATGTTTACCGCCATGTCCAGGTCGGCGCTGTCGTCCACGTAGGTGTGACAGACGCCGATGCCGCCGGCCACCACCGGCATCGTCGCCTCCTCGTAGACGCGACGGATGAGGTCGGCGCCGCCGCGCGGCACCATCAGGTCGATCACGTCGCGCATGCGCAGCATCTCGCCCACCAGCGCCCGGTCAGTGCTCTCGATCACCTGGATCGCGTCCACCGGCAGGCCGGTGGTGGCGGCGGCGTCGCGCAGCAGGCGGCCCAGCGCCAGGTTGGAGCGGCGCGCCTCCTTACCGCCGCGCAGGATGACGGCGTTGCCGGCCTTCACGCACAGGACGGCGATATCCACCGTCACGTTCGGCCGGCTCTCGTAGATGGTGCCGATCACCCCCAGCGGCACCCGCTTGCGCCCGATCTGGAGGCCGTTGGGCAGGGTGCGCATATCGAACACCTCGCCCACCGGGTCTGGCAGCGCCGCCACCGCGCGCACGTCGGCGGCCATGGCGGCCAACCGCTCCGGGGTGAGCAGCAAGCGGTCGAGCATAGCCTCGCTCAGGCCGCCGTCCCGCGCCTCGGCGTAGTCGGCGCGGTTGGCCTCCAGCACGGCCGCCTGCTCCTCCTCCAGGGCCCGCGCCACGGCGTGCAGCCAGGCGTTCTTAACGGCGGTGGAGAGGCGGGCGAGCTGCCGGGAGGCGGCCCTGGCCGCGGCACCCTTCTGTGCCAGCTCGGAGACGGTGGCGGTCATGCATGCGCTCCTGCGGGTATCACGGATGGCGGTTAGTGCCAGTATAGCCGGAGTGCGCCTATTGGTCCCCTATCGTCCGCGGTGCCGGCCTTACAACAGCACCAGATTGTTGCGGTGCACCACCTCAGCGCCGTAGGCGTAGCCGAGGATGTCGACGATGCGGTCGGAACGGTGGCCCTTGATGCGGTTGATGTCGGCGTCGCTGTAGTTGGCGATGCCGTAGGCGATACGCTCGCCGGCCGCGTTAGCGATGGTGACGATGTCACCGCGCTGGAACGGGCCGCTGGCGCTCACCACCCCGGCCGGCAGCAGGCTCGTGCCCTGCTCGCGCAGGGCACGCTCGGCACCGGCGTCCACCACGATGCAGCCGCGCGCCGCCAGGCCGGAGCGCATCCACCGCTTGCGGCTCTCCAGACGGTCCACGGTGGCGGGAAAGAGCGTGCCCAGGGCCTCGCCCGCCACGATCCGGTTGAGCACGTGGGGCGTATGCCCGTTGGTGATCACCACATCCGTGCCGGAGGCGCAGGCCAGGCGCGCGGCCTGGAGCTTGGTTTTCATGCCGCCCCGGCTGCGCGGGCTGCGCGTCCCGCCCGCCAGGCGTTCGATCGCCTCGTCGATGCGGTCCACGCGTGGGATCAGGCGGGCCGTCGGGTCGACGGCCGGATCGGCGGTGTAGAGCCCATCGGTGTTGGTGAGGATGACCAGCAGATCGGCCTCGATCAGGTTGGCCACCAGGGCCGCCAGGTGGTCGTTCTCACCGATCTTGGCCTCCGCCACTTCGTCCAACGAGACGACGTCGTTCTCGTTGATAATGGGCACGACACCCATTTCCAGCATGCCCAGCAGGGTGTTGCGGACGTTCAGGTAGCCCTCGCGGTCGGCGATATCACCCTTGGTGAGCAACACCTGCGCCACAACCAGGTCGTGCCAGCTAAAGAGCTGGTCATAGGAGTGCATGAGATGGCTCTGGCCGACGGCGGCCAGGATCTGGCGGAAGGGGACATCACGGCGGCGGTTGGCCACGCCCAGTCGGTGGCGCCCGGCGGCGATGGCGCCGGAGGTCACGACCGCCACCTGGATGCCCTGGCGCAACAGCCGCGCCACCTGGCCGACCAAGGCGGCCATCACTTCGAGGTCCAGCCGGTCGGTGCCGGCCGTGAGCAGGTTCGTGCCGAATTTGGCCACGACCCGGCGGCACGCCCGCCGTGCGGCCGGCGCCGCCTCCTGCCATCCGTCCTGCGTGGTCATGCGGGTGATCTTTCGCGCCGGCGGTTGTCGGGTGAGGCCGTCCGCGTCGAGTCTAACAGGCTCCCGGCGACGCGGTCCAGGCAGCCGGGCTGTTGCGACGGCATTCCGCTGCTGGGCGCCGGGCCGGCCCTACACCGCCGGCAGGATGGTGAACCGTCGGTGGGGCGGTAGCATGAAGGCACATCGAATGAGCGGTGTGGGCCGCAGCCGGGGAGAAAGCGGTATGAAGCGGTGGACCTTTATGCTGACGCGGGCTGCCAAGGTGTACAGTGCGGAGCACTGCTCCAGTTTCGCCGCCGCTATCGCCTACTACGCCCTGCTCGCCCTGTTCCCGCTGGCGGTGTTCGCCGTTTCCTTGGCCGGCTACCTGCTACGCGGCGACCCCCAGGCACAAGAGCGAATCGTCAACCTGATCATGGACAACCTACCGCTGGACAGCCAGAGCGGGCGCCAGCAGCTCCATGACCAGCTTGCCGCTGTCACCCAGGGACGGGTGGGCCTCGGCCTGCTGGGTCTGCTCGGCACGGCGTATTCCGCCAGCGCCCTGTTCGGCGCCGTCCGCATCGCGCTCAGCGCCGTCTTCAACGTGCAGCGGCCGCGGCCGCTGGTGCAGGGGAAGCTTCTTGATCTCGGCATGACCCTTGCGCTCGGCCTGTTGCTCTTCCTCTCCCTGGGTCTGACCGCGGTGGTGACGGTTGTCCTACGCCTAGCGCAGGACCTGTTCGGCGGCCTTGCGCCCCTCATGAGCGTGCTCGTCACCATTGGGCAGTTCCTGGTCGTGCCGGCGGTGACGGCCGTGATCTGCCTGATTCTGTACACCGTGGTCCCGCGCGCCGGGGTGCGGTGGCGCGACGCCGTGCCCGGCGCCGTGCTGGCGGCGGTGGCGTTCGAGGTGCTGAAACTGGGGTTTGCCCAGTACGTCGCCCACTTCGGCAACTTCGACGCCGTGTACGGCGCGCTCGGGTTTGTGATTGTGTTCCTGCTCTTCGCCTACCTCAGCGCCCAGATCGTGCTGTTCGGTGCCACGGTGACGCGCGCTTACAGCGAGGTGCAAGCAGGCATCGTAACGCCGGCTCAACCGACCGTGCCAAAACGCCCGGCGGGCCTGGCGGAGCGCGTGGCGGCGATTGTCAAAGGGCTGTTCGTCACCCCGGAGCCGCACCACGCGGAGCCTCCACCGTCTCCGCCCACCGGACCGAGCGAACCGCGCGCCGATGAACAGGCGCGGGCTGGGCCGCGCTGAGTCGGGTTGCGCCGCGTCACCGGCTTCGGTGCTCCAGACCGGCATGTTGACCGTTGGGGCAGACGGCAATCGCGGCCCGTCTCCATCGGGTGTTTAGGCCGGGTGTTTATGGCGTTGGACCGTGAGGCTGCTACAATCGGGCCGGTAGGCGCGGTTGTCCTGGAGCGGTGTTGGCCCAGAGGGCCGAGCCTGGGGGGCGGGGTGAACCAGCGATTGGCTGCGGATTGCCGGTATCTGCGGCGGACGATCGACACCACGCGGGCGGACGGGCCGCTGGTTTGCCTCTGCCAGCACCCGGTGCGTGCCGGTCTGGACTGCGTCGGTCCTTTCCTGGAGGACCTGCCCACCCGCTGCGGCCTGTGGGAGGGCACGCGGTTGTCGCCGGCCGAGGTCGGCGGGCCGCCGGGGAAGGGGTAGCGCGACGTTCGCACCGGTCGCTTCGCGTGGCTCGACTTGTGTTCGATGGGTGGTCGAGGGACGCCCACAAGGGCAGGTGCTGTGGCAAGCGGTGGACTGGATAACGATTTCCCGGTAAATGTGGACGAGATCCTCGAGGTGATCCGCACCGCTGAGGTGCTGATCTTTCGCTTTCTCATCGTGCCACAACGCCTGTTGGTAGACCCGCGCCACACGGCGTCCGAGGGGCCGCTGGTCAAGGTTGTGCCGCCGGCCGGATCGGCGGAGGAACGCTTCCGCTCCCTCAAGCAGTTGCGCCCGTCCTTCGCTTTGCCGGAACGCATCACCGTGATCCACTGGCCGAAGCTCATCGGACGGCTGGAGGAGTCCGGTGTATGGGCCGGCATCGAGCAGCGCATCGCCGAGGCCGGTTTCCCGCAGTCGGTGACGGTCGCCACCCAGGCCCTCAAAGAGCTCAAGCGGCTGGAGCAGCGAGAGGCGCAACGTGCCGTGCAGGGCGAGGGATACCAGACCCTTTGGGAGCGCGTATGATCCCGCGAGCCCGCTTCGAGCGGCTGGTGCGGCGCGCACTGGACGGGTTGCCGCCCGAGTTCCGCGCCCGGCTGGAGAACGTAGACGTGATCGTCGAGCGGCGCCCGCGACGAGAGCATCTGCGCGCGGCTGGCGTGCCACCGGGCGAGACGCTGCTCGGCCTCTACGTGGGCACGCCGCTCACCGAGCGAAGCAGCGAGACGTACCACCTGACGCTGCCGGACCGCATCTACATCTTCCAGGAGCCAATCGAGCGCCTGTGCGGCACGGCCCAGGAGGTGGTGCGTGAGGTGCGCCGCACGGTGATGCACGAGCTGGCGCACCATTTCGGCATCACCGACGATCGCCTGGCGCAACTGGGGCTGGACTGATCGAGTGCGGGGCACGCCCCGCGCTTCAACCCCTGTCACGACAAGCAGAGAGGACGCATGAGTGGATCACCGCTTGCGGTGCCGCGGGTCGGCATCGTTGGTGCGGGCCAGCTTGCCCGCATGACCCTGCAGGCCGGCATCTCGCTGGGGTTGACGGTGCGCGTGCTGGCCAATAGCCCGGACGAGAGCGCCGCGCTGGTCTCGCCCGCCGTCTCCCTCGGTGCACCTTCGTCGATTGACGCCCTTACCGCCTTCGCCGAGCAGTGCGATGTGGTGACCTTCGATCATGAGCTGGTCGACGCGGCGCTGCTTCGCCGGCTGGAGGCGGCCGGGCATGTGCTGCGCCCGTCGGCCGCAACGATGGCCGTTGGTCAGGATAAGCTCTTCCAGCGGCGGGAGGCCGAGGCGCTCGGGCTGCCCATTCCTCCCTACCGGCACGTGTGTGGCGCCGGAGAGATCGTAACCTTCGCCGAGGAGCACGGCTGGCCGGTGGTGCTCAAGGCGCGGCGCGGCGGCTACGACGGGCGCGGCGTGTGGGTTGTGACCGACGCCGTCGAGGCGGAACGGGTGGCCCTGCAGGCTCGGGCCCGTGGCCTGTACCTGCTGGCCGAGCGGTGGGTGCCCATCGAACGGGAGCTGGCGGTGCTTGTCGCCCGCCGGCCCAGCGGGCAGATGGTCGTCTACCCGGTGGTGGAGACCGTTCAGATCGACGGGATCTGCCACGAGGTGCTGGCGCCGGCGCCCGTATCCCCGGCCCTGGCCGAGGAGGTGCGCGTCATCGCCTGTCGGCTGGCCACGGCCCTGGACGTGGCGGGCATTCTCGCCGTGGAGCTGTTCGTGTCGGACGGCAAGCCACTGGTCAACGAGCTGGCCGTGCGGCCGCACAACACGGGGCACTATTCCATCGAAGCCTGCGCCACTTCGCAGTTCGAGAACCACCTGCGCGGCGTGCTGGACTGGCCGCTGGGTGAGCCGGCGATGGTCGTGCCGGCGGCCGTCATGGTCAATGTGCTCGGCCGCCCGGAGACCGGCGACCCGGCGGCGCGCCTGCCGGCGGCCCTGGCCGTCGAGGGTGTGCGGGTGCACCTGTACGCCAAGGCGTCCCGTCCCGGCCGCAAGATCGGGCACGTGACCGCGGTGGGGGCAAACCCGGCCGAGGTGCGGGCGCGAGCGCGACGGGCGGCGGCGCTCCTGGCCGGTGGGGCAGCGTTTGAGGATGAGCCATGAACGAGCCGCGACGCGCGCCGTTGGTCGGCGTGATCATGGGCAGCGATTCGGACCTGAGCGTGATGCGCGCCGCCGCTGAGGCGCTGGACGAGTTTGATGTGCCCTACGAGGTGCGGGTGGTTTCGGCGCATCGCACCCCACATGAGATGCTGGAGTACGCGCGCACGGCGGCAACGCGCGGCCTGCGCGTGATCATCGCCGGCGCCGGCGGCGCGGCCCACCTGCCCGGCATGGTGGCGAGCGCCACTCCCCTGCCGGTGATCGGGGTGCCGGTGCCGCTGCAGCACCTCGGAGGGCTGGACTCCCTGCTCTCCATCGTGCAGATGCCGGCCGGTGTACCGGTGGCCACGGTGGCCATCGGCAACGCCCGCAACGCCGGCCTGCTGGCGGTGCGCATCCTCGCCGCCGCCGATCCCGGCCTGCGCGAGCGCATGGAGCAATTTCAGGAGCGCCTGCGCGCGGTGGTGCGAGACAAGGACGCGGCGGTGCGGGCTCAGTTCCCCGTGGTGCCCGCCTGATGTGTCCCGCAGCCTCGTGATGAGGCGGGTGGCGGTGGGGTGCGGTGGTGCCGAACAGGGGGCATGGTCCGGTCGTGTTATTGATGGGGCGCGACGTGGGGGCGTAGTCTGAAAGCTGGGCACGGCCTGCGCGCGAACCCGTGGCGCGGGCATGCGGGAGGGTCCCGCTATGATCATCGTTAAGACGCTGTGTGCCGGGTGCGGACGCGAGATCGCGGCGGAGGAGGCCTTCGTCAAGGACGGCGTGCCGTACTGTTGCGAGAGCTGTGCCGAGAACGGACAGTGCGAGCGCAGTTGCGGCAGCGATATCGTCACCGAAGAGCCGCCGGCGACGGACCCATGCCTGTGAACCGCCCCGCCGCGGCCGATGCCGCTCCCTCTCGGCCGGTGATGATCACCCACCCGGACCGGGTGCTCTGGCCCGAGGACGGTCTTACTAAGGGTGATCTGATCGCCTATTACCGGGCACTGGCGCCGGTCATCCTACCGCACGTGCGCGATCGGCCGCTGGTGATGCGCCCCTTCCCCAGGGGCATCCACGCCCCGGCCTACTACCGCCAGACGCTGCCCAGATCTGCCCCCGTCTGGCTGCCGCGCTTCCGGCATGTGGCCAAGGCGGACCGGCGCGTCAACGAGATGCCGGTGATCGACGATCTCTCCGTCCTGCTCTGGCTGGCCAACCAGGCGGCCATCGAGATTCATCCTTGGTTGTCCCGCATTGACCGACCGGAGCAGCCGGACTTCGTGGTGTTTGATCTGGACATCGAGCGGCCGGAGCGCTTTCCGGTCGCGCTGCGGACGGCGTTGCTCCTGCGCGATGCGCTCGAGCGCCAGGGGCTGCGTTGCTATGCCAAGACCTCGGGCGGGGACGGGGTGCACGTGTACGTGCCCATCGCGCGGGGGCCGCGTTATGAGGAGACCCGTGCCTGGGCGCAGTCGGTGGCAGGGGCGCTGGCGCGGGCGCATCCCGACCTGGTCACCACCCGTCTGCGTCGCGGTGGCCGGGAAGACGCGGTGCTGGTGGACTACGCCCAGAACGCCCTCGGCCGGACAACGGTGGCCGTGTACAGTGTGCGCCCCCGGCCCGGTGCCCCGGTGTCTACCCCGCTGACCTGGGACGAGGTAGCCGCCGGCGCCGTTCGGCCCGGCGACTTTACCATGCGCACCGTGCCGGAGCGGGTGCAGCGCCTCGGCGACCTGTTCGCGCCGGTGCTGGCGGGTGGGCAGCGGTTGCCCGCGCCGCTGTAGCGGCTGGCAGGCCGTTCGATACCTGAACAAGAAGCCATCGACCAGAGGGGGGTTGGCGCGATGTGCCTGACCTGCGGTTGCCGCGAGTGGGATAACGATCACGGTGATCCCAAGAACATCACCTATCGCCGCCTCCTGGACGCGGCTGAGGCCGGCGGGGTGACCGTCCAGGAGGCGGTAGAGCATTTGCGGCAGGGGGTGCGTGCCATCCTGGCGGGAGAGCGATCCCACGCCAAGGCCAAGTGACCGCCGCATCCGTCCATGGCCCCGCCCTTCCGGATGGCGACTGCCCGATGCCGGCGCAGCCGCCGAGCGGTGGCTAGGCTGCGTGCTGTCCCGCGCCGAAGGCGGGATTCGGTACCAGGGATGCAGCAGGTCGACGGCCGACGGCAAGGGGCTGCGCTTGGCGGGGTGATCCCGCTTAGTAGCCGCGCTCCAGGTCTACCACGTTGCGCAGAGGTTCGCCGGCCAGATACCGACGCAGGTTGTCGCACACCAGGTCGGCCGCCCGCTCGGCATAGCGGTCGCCGCCCGCGGAGAAGTGCGGCGTCACCACCACGTTCTCCATCTCCCACAGCGGTGACTCCGGCGGCAGCGGCTCCGTTTCAAAGACGTCCAGGCCGGCACCGCGAATGATGCCCTGCCGCAGCGCGGTCACCAGCGCCGCCTCATCGACCAGCGCGCCGCGGCCGACATTGATCAGCACCGCGGTGCGCTTCATCTGGCGCAGCTCGGCCGCGCCGATCAGGTGCCGCGTCTCCGGCGTCAGCGGCGCAGCCAGCACCACGTAGTCGGACTCCGCCAGCAGGCGCGGCAGCTCCGTAGGGGTGAGCAGCGCGTCGGCGTAGCGGTCGGTGGGACGGGGTGCGGTGGACCGGCGCAGGCCGAGGACACGCATCTCCAGCGCCTTGGCGCGCCGGGCCACTTCGCCACCGATGGCGCCCATACCCACGATGCCGCAGGTCTTGCTGCTGAGCTCGAACGCCTCTAGCCGCCGGTCCCAGCGGCGGGCAAGCTGGTTGCGCAGCATCCGCGGAAAGGCCTTGGCGAACATGAGCATGACGGCGATCACGTATTCGGCCATGGCCGGCGCCGCCACCCCGGAGGCGTTCGTCACCACCACCCCGCGGTACAGCTCCGGGTCCGCGCGCTCGATCCCCGCGCTGAGCGATTGAATCCAGCGCAGCCGTGCGGCCCGCGCGCGGGCCGGGCGTGGCAACTGCAGCCAGCCGACCAGCACCTCGGCCGGCTCCAGATACTGCTGTGCTTGGCGCTCGACCTCTGCCGCCACCCCCGGTTCCTCGGCCAGCTCACCGCGCAGCCAGCGCCGCAGCTCGGGCGGCGCCAGCGCGACGCGCACACGCGCGTCTACCGCCGCCAAGCGCGCGATGAAGTCTTCCCCGAGCGGTACCGTGACCAGCACGTTCGTCATGTTTTGCCACCCCGGTCCAGCGTCGCGGCCATCGTAGGCAGGGCGCGCAGGGCGCGCAACGGCTCGCCGGGCCAGCCCGCCTGCCGGGCGTTGCCCTCACCGCTGTAGCCTTCCTCGAGGCGGCCACTTCGCGCAAAGTGAATTCGCGGCGGTCGCACGAGGGCACGCCGTGGGGTAGAGTCGCGGACGGAGCGGAGGGTGCGCATGATCGCAACGGAGCTGGCCATCATCGGCGGCGGTGTCGCCGGCCTGACTGCCGGACTGTACGCGGTGCGCGATCGGGTGGATACGGTGCTGCTGGAGCGGATGGGCACCGGCGGCTGGCTCGTCAACGCCGACCAAGTGGAGAACTTCCCCGGCTTTCCGCAGGGGATCAAGGGCTACGAGCTGGCGCCGCTCCTCAGCGAGCAGGCGATGAACGCCGGGCTGCGTATCGAGTTCGCCGAGGTGCAGGCGCTGCGCCGCGTGGACGGCGCCTTCATCATCGAGACCGACGGCGAACCGGTGCGAGCCCGTGCGGTGATCGCCGCCTCTGGCTCCTCACTGGCCAAGCTGGGCATCCCGGGTGAGGCGGAGTTCGAAGGGCGGGGCGTGTCCGGCTGCGCTACCTGCGACGGCGAGTTCTTCCGCGACCAGGCGGTGGCGGTGATCGGCGGCGGCGACTCGGCCTTCGACGAGGCGCTGTACCTCGCGGAGATCTGCGCATCGGTGACGATCCTGCACCGCAGCCCGCCCCGCGCCCAGCGCGTGCTGGTGGAGCGGGCCATGGCGCACCCGCGCATCACGCTGCGTCGCGGTGAGGCGGCGGCGATTGAGGGTACGGAGACGGTTACCGCCCTGCGGCTGCGGGACGGAGCGGTGTTGCCGGTGGCCGGCGTGTTCATCTACGTGGGTCTGCGCCCCAACACGGGGTACCTGAAGGGCCTGGTGCCGCTGGACGGCGGCGGGCACGTGCCGGTGGACCTGTGGATGCGCACACCCGTGCCCGGCCTGCTGGCCGCCGGCGACCTGCGGCAGCACTCCGCCCGCCAGCTCGTCGCCTCGGCCGGGGATGGCGCCACCGCGGCGCTGGCGGCGATCCGCTACCTGCGGGCTGGCGAGTGGGGCGCATGAGCGGACGGGGGCGATGGCCTCAGGCGCTGGACGGAGACGCCGCCTCCTGGGCGGCACCGACCGGTTTCGCGCCGCCCGCCAGATAGGCCAGTACCGCCCGTAACTCGGTCATGAGCGCCTGCGCCTCCGGCGACGGGCCCCGGCGTGCCGGGGCGCCCGACCGGGCGCGGGCCCAGGCATCCAGGCAGCGGGCGAGCTCGGGGAAGGCGCCGGCGGCGCGGGCTGCGGCCGTGGCCTCGCTCAACAGCCGCTCCCCCTCCTCCCAAGCGTCTACGGCGGCCAGGGCCGTACCTAAGATGCGCTGGGCTCGCCAGCGCAGGAGCGCCGGTCCGGTTCCCTCAGCCGCGGCCAGCGCCATACGTGCCGCCACTACCGCTGCCTCCGGCTTGCCGTCTTTGAGCGCCAGTTCGGCCAGCTCCAGCCGCGCCGCGGTGGCGGTCACCGCGGCGTGCGGTTCTTGCGGCGAGGCGGCGAGCAGCGGCCGGAGCAGGGCGCGGGCTTCGGCCGGGCGGCCTTGGCGGCGCGCGACGGCCGCCAGCCCCAGCCGGGCCTGGGCCGCGATATCCGCGCCGCCGTGCTCCTCGGCGGCGGCCAGGATGCGGCGCAGATCTGCCTCAGGGTTCTCGTGCCGGGCCAGGGCGAGCAGGGCCAGCTCCAGGCTGACCCGTCCGGCCAGCTCCGGGTCATCGAGGCCAGCGCGCTCCAGCGCCTGCCGCGCGCCCGCCCAATCGCCCAGGTACCGTCGCACGCGGCCGAGGGAGAGGTAGGCCTGCGCCTTGGTCACTGGGTCATCGCAGTGGTCGGCCAACGCCACGGCTTCGCGGAGGTGCGCTTCCGCCTGGGCGAAGGCGCCCTCGTGCTCGTCGAGCAGGGCCAGCTCGATGAGCACCGCGCCACAGCCGGCCTCGTCGCTGAGGCGGCGGCGCAGGGCCAGGCAGTCAACCAGGGCGCTACGGGCATCATCCGTCCGGCCGGCGGCGCGGTAGGCGCGGGCCACCTGTTCCAGGGCGGCCGCTTCGCGCAGCAGGTCGCGGGCGGCGCGGGCCAGGGCAAGGGCCTCCTCGAAGTGTCGAGCGGCCTGGGCGGCCTTGCCGCGCCGCAGGCAGGCCGCGCCCAACAAGGCGGCGGCGTCCGCCCGGTCTACCGGGTCAAGCTCCGTACGCACGGCGGCCTCCGCTGCGGCGCGCGCCGCGTCCTCGTCGCCCCGGTTGAGGTGGGCGTAGGCACGCGCCACCCGCAGCCGCCCCCGCTCGGCGCGCCATGCCGGTGATTCGCCGAGTTTCTCCTCGCCCAGGATGGCGGCGGCGCGGCTGAACGCCGCCAGCGCCGCGGCGTGAAGGCCCAGGCGGTCCTGTACCTGCCCGCAGCGCCGCTCGATGACGGCGCGCTCCAGCGGGTCGCGTAGCAGCTCCAGGGCCCCCGTGAAGTGCTCGATGGCCGTCTCCAGTGCGCCTTCCGCCACGGCGATCTCCCCCAGGGCCGCCAGCGCCAGACCGTGCGTCTCCCCATCGTGCACCTGCTCGGCCAGGTGCAGGGCACGCATGTAGTGGTCGCGCGCCTCCGCCAGCGCGAAGGCCCGCCGCGCCTCGTCGCCGGCGGCCAGGGTCCAGCGGGCGGCCTCCACCGCCGCCTCTGCCCGGTCGTAATGGTGTGCCAGGATGGCCGCCACGCCGGCTGGTGGCTCGCTCCCGAGCTGACGCTCGTACCAGGCGGCGACACGTCGGTGGTAGGCCTGGCGGTGCTTGTGGAGCAGGGAGGCGTAGGCGGCCTCCTGCATGAGCGTGTGGCGGAAACGATATTCCACGCCGTCGGTCCCATCGCCGGCCACCCGCTCGAGGATGCCGGCCTGCTCGAGAGGAGCCAGGAGCGGTGTGGGGTCGCCGCGCAGGCCGAGGATGTCGCCCAACAGCCGGGCGGGAAAGCGCCGCCCGATCACGGCCGCGATCTGGACGGCGCGCTTGCTGGACTCGGGTAGACGGTCAATGCGGTCGAGCAGCAGCCCTTGCAGCGTGTCCGGCACCACCACCTCGTCCCGGTCCGCTACCCGCTCCCACCGGCCGCTTTCCCGGCGCAGGACGCCCTGATCGATGAGGGTGCGCAGCACCTCTTCCAGGAACAATGGGTTACCGTCGCTGCTCTGCACCAGCAGGGCGCGCACATCCGCCAGGTGGGGGGCCGGGCCCAACAGCGCCTCGGCCAGCCGGGTGCTCTGCTCCTCCGACAGGGGCTGCAGGTCCAGGGTGATGTGCAGCGGCGGTGCCGCGTGGGCGATGGCCGCCGCCAGCGGCTCATACACCGTGGTGGTGTCGCTGCGGAAGGTGATGACGATGAGCAGCGGCGCCCGCGCGGTGACCGCCAACACGTGCGCCAGCAGTTGCATCGAGGCGCTGTCGATCCAGTGCAGGTCGTCGATGGCCAGGACCAGGGGTTGCTCGCGGGTGTGCGCCGCGATCGTTTCCTGGACGGCGAGGAACAGCCGCTTGCGCTCGGCCTCGGCGTCGATCGGGCCGGTGCGGCGGCGTTCCTCGCTTGAGCCGCCGAGCCCGAGCAGCTCCGCCAGGGCGCTGGAGGCGTCGCGGATCTCCTCAAGCGAGACCACGCGGGTGGCGGGCCCGGCGTGCCGCTGCTCCGTCGGTGCCGATGGGGACGGGTCGGCCGTGCGGGTCGGTGCCTCCTCTCCACCCAGCAGGCGGCGCATCAGCTCGCCCCACACGGCCAGGGTACCGCCCAGGCCGACGCTGGGACAGGCGGCCTCCACCCAGCGCAGCCCGCGGGCGGTAGCTTCCGCGCGCGCTTCGTGCAGCAGGCGGCTCTTGCCCAGGCCGGCCGGGCCAGTGAGCACCACCAGCCCGCCGGCCCCCTCAGCGAGGCGATCGATGGCCTCTTGCAACCGGGCTCGCTCTGCCTCCCGCCCGATGAGCGGGGCCTCCAGCCCGGCCTTGCGCGGCGGCCGACGCCGGGCGCGCCAGCCGAGCAGTTCCCAGACCTTAATGGGCTCTGCTTTGCCCTTTACCTGCACGGGCGGCAGCTCGCGGAAGGCGAAGACGTGTTCGGTGCGCTGACGGGTCGCGTCGGACACCAGGATCTGGCCGTCCTGGGACTGGTCCTCCAGGCGGGCGGCGACGTTCACCGTGTCACCGAGCACGGTGTACTCGGAGTGGCTGCCGCCGCCGACCCGACCCGCCACCACCAGCCCGGTGTTCACCCCGATGTGGATGCCGATGCGCTGAGGCAGTCGCCCGGCCAGGCGCCGGTTGAGCGCCTCCACCCCTTCGCGCATCTCCAGGGCGGCGGCCAAGGCGCGCTCGGGGTCGTCCTCGTGGGCACGGGGCGCGCCGAACAGCGCCATAATGCCGTCGCCCAGGAATTTGTCCACGGTGCCCCCGTAGCGGTGCACGCAGGCGGCGAGCTCTTGGTAGAACTCGCTCATGATCTCCTGCACCTCCTCGGGGTCCAGACGCTCCGACATGGCGGTGGAACCGGTCATGTCGGCAAACAGCACCGTCACGTAGCGCCGTTCCGCCTCGTTGCTCAGCAGGGCGCCCAGCGCCGTACCGCAGCCTCGACAGTAGCGGTGGACAACCGGGTTGGGCGTGGCACAGATCGGGCAGTCCATACGGTTTATTTCAGAGGGAAACCCAGACGCGGTGTCGCCCGGGGTGGCCCTGAGGGCAGGCACATTCGTGCCTGCGTCGCGGGTGGAACCAGTATACGGCCCGGCCTCCGTCGCCGACCATGGCGCGGCCCGTTCAGAACGGTGGTGTTGCGGTTGAGGGCGGCGGCCACGCGTCGGTTACGCGGTGGATGAATGTGGTATGCTCGCCTGCGCGGGGCTCGTGGCGGCGGCCGAAAGGGGCGCTGAATGCGGTGCTGGTCGTGCGAGCGTGACAATCGGCCGGGAGCGCGGTTCTGCGCTCGCTGTGGCGCCGGTTTGGGATGCCCCGATTGCCAGGCGCCGCTGGCGCCCGGCCAGCGCTTCTGCACGAACTGCGGACGACGGGCCCCGGTACGCGGCGCGCAGACCATCGTCCGCCGGATCGAGCGCAAGACCCAGGAGACGCCGCACTTTCGCATCCGCTACAGCTCCGGCTCCTACGCCGAGCAGCAGATCGGCATGATCGCCGGCCGTCTGGAAAGCGCCTTTGCCGCTCTCACCGGTCTGCTTGGCGTCACCACGCAACCCACCGCCAAGTTCGACGTCTACCTCGCCGACGTTCTGGACGACCCGGAACAACCGGGCACGCCGCTGGCCGGCGGCGGCTTTGCCGTTCCTGAACGGTTGGAAATTCGCGAGGTGTACCGCGCCGACGCGCCGGGCGATGGGCTGGAGCGCTCGCTGGTTCAGGTGGTGCTGACGACGGTGGCCGGCGGGCCGCCGTCCCTGCCGGCGCTCGTGCAGGACGGCCTCCTGGCGCTGGTCATGCAGCGCCAGGGGCGCTTCCCGCCGGATGAGCAGATCGAGTCGGCCCTGGGCGTGCTCAAGGCGCGGGGGGAGCTGCCGCCGCTACCGACCATGCTCGACGGCCCGGTGCCGGGCGCGCAGCCCGCGTACGTTCCGGCGGCGGCGGCGTTCACCGGCTGGCTGCTGGCCGGGTTTGGCCCGGAACGGTTCCGCGACTTCCTGCGACGGCTGCCGGCGGGCGGACCGGATGGCGCCGCTCGCGCCGCGTTCGGTGAGTCGCTGGCGCAGCTCGATAAGCGCTGGCGCAAGGCGATCCGGGTGCCGCGGCCCGCGGGGGTGTTCCGCTTTCTGCGCCTCTCCCTGCATTACCTACGCCCGCATCGGCTCAAGGTAGCGGAGGTTGTCGTCTACATTGCGCTCACCGTGGCGTTCGGCATCGGCCTGCAGAAGATCCAGCAGCTCATCGTGGACCAGGCGCTGCCGGCGTTTGACCCGTTCACGGGCGCCATTTTGCGTCCCGGCGATACCGAACTGCTGTTCCGGCTCATGGCCATTCTGGTCGGGGCGTTTGCCCTGGTCTCGCTCACATCGCTGCGGGAGAGCTACCTGCTGGCGTGGGTGTCGGGCAAGGTCCTGATGGACCTGCGCCATCGCATCTTCACCAACCTGCAGCGGCTGGAGCCGGCCTTTTACCAGCGGGTGCAGACCGGCGACGTGCTTTCCCGTATGACCAGCGACATCGACCAGGTCGAGTTCGCGCTGACGGGGGCGCTGGCGCAGGGGCTGCGCGTGCTGCTCACGCTGGTGGCGGCCGTGGTCACGATTGTGCTGTTTGACTGGAAGCTGGCGGCCATCGCCCTGGCTGGCACGCCGCTCTTGTTCGTCGCCGGGCGCTGGCTGGGGCCGGCGGCGGCGCGTGCCAGCTTCACGCGGCAGGAGCGGGCGGCCGAGGTGACGTCCACCCTGCAGGAGAACCTCGCCGCTCAACCGGTGGTCAAGGCGTTCAACCTGCAGGACCGCATGATCACCAACTACCGGCGCGCCCTGGAAAACCTGTTCCGCGCCTCGCTACGCCTGACCTTCTTGTCCGGGGTGTTCGGCCTGTCCGCCAACTCGGTGGCGGTGGCGATCCAGCTCGTGGTGCTGGGCGCCGGCGGCTACCTGGCCACCCAGGGCGAGCTGACGGTCGGCGTGCTGCTCGCCTTTCTGGGCCTGATGGGCCAGATTATCGGCACCATGCAGGGGGTGTCGGGCATTCTCCAGGCCATGCAGCAGGCGACGGGTGCCATGGAGCGGGTGGAGGAGATCTTGCGCGTGCAGCCGGCGATTCAGGACGCGCCCACCGCCCGGCCGATCCCGCCGCTCGCCCGCGCCATCCACTTTGAAGGCGTTTCCTTCTCGTACACCGGCGAGCAGCAGACGATCCGTAATCTCAACCTCACCATCCCGGCTGGGGCCAACGTGGCCATCGTCGGCCCCAGTGGTTGTGGCAAGTCGACGGTGCTCAACCTCATCCTCCGCTTCTACGACCCGCAGGAGGGCCGCGTGCTGTTCGACGACGTGGACATCCGTGAGGCGACGCTGGAGTCCTTGCGCGGTCAAATCGGGGTCGTCTTCCAGGAGAACTTCCTGTTCAACACCGCGATCCGCGAGAACATCCGCCTGGGCAACCCGGCGGCGTCCGATGCCGAGGTGGAGGCGGCGGCGAAGGCCGCCGAGATCCACGACATGATCATGAGCATGCCGCAGGGGTACGACACGATGGTGGGCGAGCGCGGCGGTCGCCTGTCCGGTGGCCAACGCCAACGCATCGCTATCGCCCGCGCCATCCTGCGCAACCCGGCCGTGCTCCTGCTCGACGAGGCCACTTCTGCCCTGGATCCGCGCACCGAGGCGGCCATTACGGAAACGCTGAACCGCCTGTCACGCGGGCGCACGACGATCGCCGTCACGCACCGGCTGTCCAGCGTGGTCAACGCGGACCAGATCTGCGTGTTCGACCGCGGTATGCTGATGGAACAGGGCACCCACGAAGAATTGCTCCAGCGTAACGGGCTCTACGCTCGCCTGTGGCAGGAGCAGGGCGGCTACGTGATCGGGGCTGGGGTCCAGTACGTGGGTGTGGAGGCGGCGCGCCTGCAGGGGGTGCCGCTCTTTGCCCAGCTCGACGGCGACCTCCTCGCGGCGCTGGCCCAGCGTCTGGCGGTGGAGCGCTACCCTGCCGGAGACGTGATCGTGAACGAGGGCGAGCCGGGGGATAAGCTGTACGTCATCCACAAGGGGCAGGCCGAGGTGCTGGCGTACGACCCGGCCGGCAACCAGCGCCATCTGGCCGTGCTGCGCGAGGGCGACTACTTCGGTGAGGTAGCCCTCCTGTACGACGTGCCCCGTACGGCCACCATCCGCGCCCTGACGCCGGTGCAGCTCTTTAGCCTGGGCAAGGAGGACTTCAACATCCTCCTCAGCGCCGTGCCCGGCCTGCGGGAGCAGCTTGAACACACGATCGGGCAGCGCGAACAGTTCGGCGCCGGTGGCTAGGGCGGACCGCAGTGAGTGAGGATGGTCGTGGACGGGCGACCGGCACCCGACGGCGATACGAGCGGGCACGCACTGCTCAGCACGGCCGAGCGGTTGCTGCGCCGCGTGGGCCTGTTCGCCGACCTGGACACGGAGGACCTGCTCGCCATCGCCCGCGTGCTCCGGGTGCGACGCGTGCCACGCGGCGCGATGATTTTGAGCCAAGACGAGCCCGGTGACGTGGCCTTTATGATCGTTGACGGGGCGGTGGACGTGCTGCTGGAGTCGGACGACGGCCGGCAGTTCATCGTGGCGCAGCTTGGGCCCGGTGACCACTTCGGTGAGATGTCGCTGCTGGACGCGGAGCCGCGCTCGGCGACGGTGGTCGCTACCGCCGATACGGAGCTGCTGGTCATGCGCCGGGATGAGTTCCTGCGCGAGCTGATGCGTTACCCACAGATCATGCTGCGGATGCTGGTGTCGCTCTCCCGCCGGCTGCGGCGGGCGGACGCGCAGGTGGCCAGCCTGGCCTTCGGCGATACGGCGAACCGCCTGGCGCGACTCCTCATCGCCAACGCCCGACCCGGTCCGCGCGGTCCCACGGTGGCGGTGGCACAGGAGGAGCTGGCGGCGATGGTGGGCGCTACCCGGCAGACGGTGGGGCGGATCTTCAGCGTGTGGCGGCGGCAGGGCTACATCCTCACCGGTCGGCGGCGCACGGTGATCCTCGACCCCGCGGCGTTGGGCGCCCTGGCAAAGGCCTAGCGGGTTGGGCAAAGGGGGAGCGATGGCAGGCGAACGCGAGCAACCGGCCGAGCAGCGGATCGCGGAGCTGGAGGCGGAGGTGGCCCGCTTGCAGGCGCAGCTCGAGGACGCGCGCCTGGTGACCGAGCTGCGCGCCCGGCTGGCGCAGGTGGGCGCCACCGGCACGCTCAGCGTGCCCACGGAGCATGCCGCCTTGCTGGAGCTGATCGTCCAGGCAGCGATGCACGTGCTGCGCGCCCAGGCCGGATCGCTCTACCTGGTGGACGAGGACGAGCAGGCGCTGGTGTGGGAGGTGGCGCTGGGCGAACGGGCGGCCGGCCTCGTCGGCCAGCGTATTCCGCTCGGCCAGGGCGTGGCCGGCTGGGTGGCCGCCACCGGTCAGGCCATCGCCGTAGCCGACGTGCAGCAGGATCCGCGCTGGGCGCAGGACGTGGGGCGTGCCGTCGGCTACCTGCCGCGCACGATGCTGGCCGTCCCCCTCCTGCTCGGTGACCGGGTGATCGGTGTGCTTCAGCTTTTGGACAAGGACGGTGGTCGCCCGTTCGACGCCGCAGACATGGCGACGCTGGGTCTGTTCGCCAACCAGGCCGCCGTGGCGATCGACCAGTCCCGCGTGATGCGCAGCCTGTCGCGGCTGATGCGCGCCGCCCTCACCGGCCTGGACGAGGACGGCGGCCTCACCGCGCGGGCGGCGGCGCTGGCCGCGCGCAGCGAGGAAAGCCCGGAGTACCGCGACACCGCGCGCCTGGCCGAGCTGCTCAGCGAGATCGCGCGCTCCGGTGACGCCGGGCGCCGCCTGGCACTCGAGGTCAACGCCGCCATCGCCTCGTTCCTGCGTGAGCAGCGGCGGCGTGGCCTGGGCGGCGTATCGGCCGGATGATCCGGGCCAGCGAGCGGTGCTGCTCCCATATTTGGGCGGCGCGGTACACTGCAAGGTACCTTCAGCGACGGAGCGAAACGGTATGGAAGCGCCGCGGCCTGCCTGGAGCTGGCAGTTCGCGCCGGAGCGCGTGCGCGTGGTGCCGGCGGTGCCGGTGCTGGAGGAGATCACGCCGGAGTGGGCGTGGGGTGGGGCCACGGGCGCGGGGGTGAAGGTCGCCGTGGTGGACTCCGGCATCGACAACGACCACCCTGCCATCGCCGGGCGCGTCCGCGGGTATATCAGCTTCACCGAGGACCGCAACGGCGTGATGCACGTGAGCGAGGAGCCGCACACAGACGCCTTCGGTCATGGCACGGCCTGCGCGGACATCATCCGCCGCCTGGCACCGGAGTGCGACCTGTACAGCGTCAAAGTGCTGGGCCCCATGCTCACCGGCAAAGGGACGGCCTTCGCCGCCGGGTTGCGCTGGGCCATCGAGCAGGGCATGCACGTCGTCAACCTGTCGCTGGGCACGACCAAGCAGGAGTACTTTGCCCTGTTCCACGAGCTGGCGGACATGGCCTACTTCCGCAACGTGGTGCTGGTCACGGCCGCCAACAACATGCCGGTCACCAGCTACCCCTCCCTGTTCGCGGCCGTGACCTCCGTGGCCTGTCATGAGGGGCAGGATCCGTATGAGTTCTATTACAACCCCGAGCCGCCGGTGGAGTTCGGCGCTCCCGGCATCAACGTGCGCGTGGCCTGGCTGGGAGGTGGGTACATGACCGTGACCGGCAACAGCTTCGCGGCGCCGCATATCACCGGGCTGGTGGCGAAGATCCTGAGCAAGCACCCGGGCCTGACCCCTTTCCAAGTGAAGACGATCCTGCGAGCCACGGCGCGAAACGTGTACCGGGGCGACGGCGGTGGCGAGCCGCCCCGCGCGGGCGAACGAACCGCGGATGGTTCTCCCTCTGCATCCGCGGGCGCGGCGCCGATATGATCGGTACAAGGTCACGGGCCGTCCCGGGGTTCGCAGCCCTGGATAGCGGCAATTCTGCCGGCCCCGGTATGCCGGGGCCAGACCTCGGCGGTGCGCTATGGAATGCCCGAACTGTCATACGCCTTATCAACCCGGCGACCGCTTCTGCGGAAACTGCGGTGAGCGGTTGGTGGCAAGCGCGCCCGCACCGGCGGCGCCCGCGAACCCGTGGGCTGCCGCTCGCCCACCGCAAGTCCCAGCGGCAGCCGAAGCGGACCCCGGTGCACCGACCGTCGCCGTACCACCCGGAGCGCACGAGCCGCGTCCCCCGGGTTCCGCGGCCGGGCCCACGGCTCAAGTAGGAGCGACGCCCGAAGCCGGCCCCATGACCTGCCCCACCTGCAGCGCCCCGGTGGAGCCGGGTGACACGAGCTGCCTGGTTTGCGGCAGCGACCTCACCACCAGCACCGCCGCCGGACCGCCGCCTCCTGCGCGCCCACCGGCGTCGGCGGAGCCGCGCATGGTGGCAGTCTGTCCCACTCACGGTGAGATGGACCCGACGTGGACCCGCTGCCCGCAGTGCATCCGGGAAGGGCGGGATGGCCGGCTGGTGCCGGCGGTCGCGCCGGTTCCCGGCGGTACCCCGCCACCGGCAGCCGCTCCGATGCCGGGCATGGGAGGGGTTGAGGCGGAGCCCCCGCCGATGTCGCCCGCACGCCCGGCCGCCACGCCGCCACCGGGACCGGCGCCGGTCATTCGCGGGACCGTGCCGCCGCCCGATGTCGCGCCCGGCGTGCAGCAGGCCGGGCCGGGGATGGGCCAACCGTACGGCCCGCCCTCCGAGCCAAGTCGTCCGCCCGCCCCACCGGTGGACCGGCCGGCGTCGTCCGTGGGCGGCACGGTGGTCATCCGCCGCCGACCACGGATGCTGGCCTATTTAATCGAAAAAGAAGGCGAGCAGGTGGGCCGAGTGTTTCAAGTCGAGCATGACGTGACGGATATCGGCCGCGACCCACGCAATCACGTGGTGATCAGCGACGTGCACGTGTCCGGCTTTCACGCCCGCTTGGAGCGGTTGCCTACCGGTGAGTTCATCGTTCAGGACCGCGGCAGCAGCAACGGCAGTCGCCTGAACGGCGAGCCACTCACCGAGCCGCGCCCGATACGGGAGAACGATGAGCTGAACATCGGCAAGACCACCCTCGTGCTGAAGGTCGTGACCTGATGCCGATCACGGGCGTGGATAGAGCGTGCACCGGAGCGCTGCTATGATCGTCGTGGCTTCCCCGGAGGGCTACGGTGGCGCTACAGACCGAGCGGCGGCCTCGTAAAGGGCCGATAGACGACCAGACGATCCTCGACACCTTGCAGGAGCGGATGGAGCGCATCGCCCGTGGCGGCGCACCGAACAGCGGGCGTTTCTGCGGCTATTGCTTCGCTCGTCTCAACCGCGAGGAGACGCAGTGCCGGGTGTGTCGTCGCTTCACGCGCGATGTGCCGCCGGTGACCAGCGTGCCGGAGGCGGTGTTGCGGACCTACCTGGCGCACCGGCGCAAGATGGTGATCTGGGTCAACCTGTTCGCCTTCGTCGGCATCTTTATCGCGGTGCTGTTGGCCGGGTTGGCGGTGGCGTTCTTGCCCGGTCCGCTGAAGCTGCTCAGCGTGCCCGTGCTCCTTGGCGGCTCCTGGTACTTCGCCAACCTGCTCGGCGGCGGTCTGGGCGGGCATATCGGCATGCGCACCGGCGCTGCCGCCCGCCTGCGCAAGTGGCGCGAATTCCAGGCCACCCGCGGGTGGAAGTGAGCACCGCCGTCCCAGGAGGGCGCGCTGCGCCGTCACCCATGGCGGCGGAGTGGGGGCTATCGCGCCAGGCGTGGCCGCGCTCACCTGTCATCCACGGGCGCTGCGTTGAGGAGAGGGCCGGAAGGCCCTTGGCTGTATCTTTTCGGTAGCCCACAATACACGCGTGGCGCGCGTGAGCCTGCATGGGCGGCGACCGTCGGCAGGCGCCGCCGGTATCGCCCGGCGGGTGGGTGTGTCCCTTCTCTACTGGCCGCTGTTGCCGTTCCTGGTCACCTGCGCTGCGGTGGCGCAGGGCAGCCTCGCCCCGTCTGGACCGCCGGAGGGCGGTTCGCTCCCCTTCCTCTCGCCCGTGGTGCCGGGCCCGTACCCCGTGGGGGCGATCACGTACGCGTTCTGGCAGCGTTCGGTCACCACAGGCGAACTGCGTCGCATCGACAGCGTGATCTGGTACCCGGCGGTCGAGACGGAGGGGCGTCGCCCGCTGGACGCCACGCTGTTCGCCGTGCCCGGCGCCGCTGCGGCGCGGGGTCGGTTTCCGGTGGTGGTGTTCTCGCACGCCGCGGCCAGCTCCCCCGTCCAGTCGGCATTTCTCACGGCGCACCTAGCCAGCCACGGCTTCGTCGTCGCCGCCCCCTCCCATCCCGGTTCCACGTTCGACGATTGCCTGGGCTGCGGCGGCGTCGAACGGATGCGCGCCCTGCTGGAGGATTCGGCCGCCAACCGGCCGGCCGAGGTGTCGGCGATGCTGGACGTGCTGGCGGCGATGGATCGCGATGCCGCGTCCCTTCTGTACGGGGCGGTGGACACCGGTCGGGCGGCGGTGATCGGCCATTCCTGGGGCGGCTACACGGCGATCGTCGCCGCCACGCGCGACACGCGCTTCCGCGCGGCGGTGGCCATGGCGCCGGTAGTGAACGCGACGCTGGAGCAGGCCGAGCGCGCCCTGCGCGTGCCGGTGATGGTGATGGGCAGCCGCCTCGATGACGTCACTCCCTTCCCGCCGCAGGAGGGCCTGTTCAAGGCGCTGCCGGCCGGTATCCCGCGCTATCTGGTGGCCTTTCCCCTGGGTGGGCACACGGCGTATTCGGGGCTGTGCCCGGCGGACAGCCCCGGCTGCCGACCGGGCGAACTGGGGCAGGAGCGGGCGCACACGCTGGTGAGCGCTTACGTGACCGCGTTCCTGCACCGCTACCTCCTGGCCGACAGCCGCTACGAGTCGCTGCTGGACCGGAGCATGGGTGGGGCGGACGTGGAGTTCGCGGCTCGCGCCCCGCAAGACCCGTGACATAGCGGGGCGGGCCATCAGTTGGTCTCGTCGGTCTCGGGGGCGGGCGCCGCGTCGCCGAGCGAGGTGAGGAGCGCCGCCCGCACGTGCGTTGGCAGCGGTGCGGGGCGGCCCACATGGTCCAGCCAGACCTGCGCCGAGCTGCCCTCGCACAGCAGCGTGCCGTCCGCTTCGCGGTAGACCTCATAGGCCAGCAGAAAGCTGCGCGTACGGACCACACGGGTGCAGGTGCGGACCACGATCACGTCGCCGTAGAAGGCGGGGGCGCGGAACCGGGCCGTGGTCTCGGCGATGGTGTACAGGGGCCGCTCCCCAGGCGGATGGGGGTACCGATCGATCACGCCCAGCCGCAGCAGGTGCTCTAGCCGCCCTTGCTCGAAGTACACGAAGAACAGGGCGTTGTTCACGTTCCGGTCGGCGTCCACATCTGTAGACCGCACGGGGATACGGGTCTCGGTCACCGCTTGGCTCATATGCTTCCTCGGCGCTCATGGTTCAGGCTGGGCGGCACAGGGCGCACGGCCGGTAGCCCATGCGCTGGGCCTCCGCCAGGGAGGCGAACGGCACCACGTTCTCCGGTCGCACCCGGCGGGCTGCCCGGCAGGACGGATAGCAGACGATCCGGGTGGTGCGGCAGCCGCGTAGCCGCTCGCCCCGGCGGGCGGCCGCCAGGAGCTCCGCCAGCGGTACGCCTTCGTAGGCCAACACCCGCGCCTTGACCGCCGGGCCGCCGCCTGAGTACTCCCCCAACGAGCCGTCTGCCCGCACCACGCGATGGCACGGGATGAGGAAAGGGACGGGGTTATGGCCGAGGGCGGTGCCTACGGCGCGCACCGCGCCGGGCGCGCCGATCTCACGCGCCACCCACGTGTAAGGCCGTACTTCGCCGCGCGGGATCTCGGTCGTTTTCTCCAGCACCCGGCGCTGGAACGGGGGTAGCCAGGACAGGTCCACGGCCTGAAAGCGGCGGCGGCCGGCAATGTGGTCACGCACACCGCGGGCGATGGCGGACGGCGGCTCCGCCTCGCGCTGCGGGGGCGTGCCCAGCGCACGCGTCACCGCCCGCGCGAACGCGGCCAGTGCGCCGGGGTCCGTCGTTACGGCGTTACAGTACAGCACCTGCTCGTCGCGGTAGGCCACCGCCAGCGGGCCAAGGTCGGTCTCCACCACCGCGTAGCGTAGCTGGCCGATGCCTTCCTGCCCACGCAGACGGGCGAGCAACTCGCCGCGCAGGCTGTCCACGAATGCCGGGTCGGGGATGCCGACCGCGGCGCCCGCACGCAGGCGTGCGGCCAGCGCCAGTTCGGCCTCAAAGGCGTCCGTATCGTCAGGCAGCGGGTCGCCGCGCAGAAGGGCATCGGTAGCGGCGGCAAAGCGTGCTGCTGTGGAACGTCTCATAGCCATCACCGCACCCCCAGTCGGGCCCTGAGCGTGAGCATCGCCCGATAGATGAGCTGCTTGGTCGCCGCCTCGCTGCGACCGATGAGCCGCCCCACCTCGGCGTGCGATAGGTCCCGGCCGAAGCGGAGCACCACGGCCCGCCGTTGCAGGGGCGGCAGGGCGGCGATGGCCGCCCACGCCGCCCGCGCCTCGTCCCAGGCGATGAGCGCCTGTTCCGGGAGCTGCGTGTCGGCGTCCGCCGGCTCGGCGCCGTTTGCGCTGACCTCGTCCAGGGAGAGCGGCGACCCGGCGGCGCGCAGGTGGTCCACGATCAGGTTGCGGGCGATACGGAACAGCCAGGCACCGAAGGGGAGGCCCCGCCACTCGTAGCGGTCTAGGTGCTCCAGCGCGCGGTGGAAGGTCTGGGCCGTCACGTCCTCCGCGTCGGCGTGCGAGGCCAGGCGGCGGTAGGTGAACTGATAGACTCGCTCGACATATCGGTCGTACAGGAGGGCGAAGGCGTCCGGGTCGGTGCGGGCGCGCGCCACCAGGGCCGCCTCGTCCTCCGGCTGCGCGTCCCCCTGCCGTGCCCGAGTTCGTTGCACCGGCATCGCTGGCCTCCTCTGTCCCTGGAAACGCCATCGCGGCGCGCGGGTAACGGTGCCGGCGGAGGCCACGCGGTGCTGGTAGGCTCAGCCCTTCGCCTGACCGCCGCGCTTGCCACGCCGGCGCTGACTGCGGCGGTTGCGACGGCGGCGCTTCTTGCCGGTGCCCGGCTCTGGAGTGGGCTCGGTGCTCGGGGCCCTGGCCGCGGGCGGAGGAGTTGGTTTCTTCTCACGGGGAGGTAGCGCTTGTGGGCCAGGCGGGGGTGCCGGCTGCGGACGACGGGCCTGGGCCGGCGGCGCGGGTGTCGGTTGGGGCGGGGGCGCCGCCGGCGTGCGCGCCTCAGGGGCCGAGGGCGGCGCGACGGTCGGCGCCGGGGCCGGCGGTGGAGCGGAGATGATGCGCACCACGCCGCGGTCGATGGCGAGGGCGGAGACGGGCATCTCCACCACGTCCAGACTTTCCATCTGGAGGGTGACCGTCTGTTTCAGCACGTTGGCCGCCAGCACACGCGCATTGCCGCTGGGTGTGCTCACCATTGTGCCGGGCTTGGGCAGCTCCGCCTTGAGCTGTTTGTACGTCTCGTTCTCGTAGGCCAGGCAGCACAGCAGCCGTCCACACTGGCCGCTGATCTTCGAGGGGTTGAGCGGCTTGTTCTGCTCCTTGGCCATCTTGATCGAGATGGCCGGGAAGCTGATCAGCCAGGAGGAACAACACAGCCGTCGCCCGCAGATGCCGTAGCCGTCTACCGCCTTAGCCTGGTCGCGGGGACCCACCTGTCGAAGCTGCACCTGCACGCCCAGGGTGTGCGAGAGGTCACGGATCAGGTCGCGGAAGTCGACGCGCCCCTCCGCGGTGAAAAAGATGGCCAGGCGCGACCCGTCCAAGTTATAGGACGCGCTCACGACCTTCATGGGCAGGTTGCGCTCCTGCACCATGCGCCGGATCACCTCAAGGTCCTGTTTGGCACGGGCTTTGAGCAGCTCGGCGCGCTCCAGGTCCTCCGCTACGGCCATCCGCGTGATCGGCTTGAGCGGTTCGGTGATCTCGGCATTGACGACCTGGCTGGGCGCGATCACCACCCGTGCCAGCTCCAGGCCGCGGCTGGTCTCCACCACCACGTACTCGCCGACCTCGAGGTCTTCAAATCCCTCCGGAGAGAAGTAATATACCTTTCCCGCCTCTTGGAAGCGGACACCGACGACCTTTTGCATGGCGGTTCAGGAACGCGGGCGCGCTTCTGCCGGCCGGCGTCACGCGCGGCGCGCTCCCCCTCCTTTCACCGCGACCGGCAGCCGGAGCATAAACGCGTCGAGCGCCAGGCGCGGGTTGACGTTGGACTCCAGATCGCGCTGGGCCTCGCGCAGCGCCCGCAGGACGCGCACGACCGACGCGGGGTCGAAGCGCGTGGCGGCCGCGGCAAGTTCCTCCCGACGATCGACGTTGATGATCTGATTATCGCGCCCCGCCGTGATGAGCAGGATATCGCGCCACCAACTCGCCCAGTGGGCCAACACGCCGTACACCTCCTCGCGGTTGCGGGCAAAGGCCGCGGCCAGTCGCTCGGCGACGCTCAGCCGCTCCACGCGAGTGCCGGCAGCCAGCGCGGCGCATTCGTCCAGCAGCTCGGCGCGGCGAGCGCGGGCCTGCGGGCTCTTGAGCGCCGCGATCGCCCAGCCGATGCGCCCGCCGGACAGGCGCGCCAAGAGCGCCGCCTCTTCCGAAGGCACGGCGTATGCCTGGGCCAGGTAGCGCTCGGTGGCGCCAGATGGCACCAGCCCCAGCGTTACCGGCCGGCAGCGGGAGCGGATCGTCTCCGGTAGTGCCGACGCCTCGACGGCGATCAGGATGATGACGGCCTGGCCGGGCGGCTCCTCCAGGGTCTTGAGGAAGGCGTCGGCGGACTGGGCGTTGAGGGCGTCGGCCGGCTCGATGATCACCACCCGGGCACGGGCCGCGAATGGGGTGAGGTTGAGCAAGCGCTCGGCGCGCCGCACCTGACAGATGCGGATGTCACGGGAGTGGTCGCGGCTGTGGTCGTGCCCAGAGTCGTCGCACAGGCCGCCGGGGGCGAGGACCTCCACGTCCGGATGCGTCCCGGTGGCGATGCGCCGGCAGGTGGGGCAGGCGCGGCAGGGCGGCTCGGCGGCCGGGCAAAGGTGGGCGGCGGCCAGCAGGCGGGCCAGGGTGCCCTTGCCCGTCTGTGGTGGCCCGGTGATGAAGTAGGCATGGGCGCCGTGGCCCTCCCGCACCGCCCGCAAGAGCGGCTGGACCACGGCGTCGTGTCCGTAGAGGTCAAGCACCGGGGTGGTGGTCATGGGCGTTGTCGTGGCCGGCGGTGCGGTCGGGTGGAGCGGCCGGGTTACGCAAGGTCTCGCTCGGCGCGGATCAGATCCTCGTACGTCTCCCTGCGTCGCACGAGGCGTGCCTCACCCTCGCGCACGAACACAATCGCCGGCTTAAGGGCGGCGTTGTAGTTGCTCGCCATCGGGATGCAGTAGGCGCCGGCGGCCGGCACCGCCAGGATGTCCCCCATGCGCGGCGCCGCCAGCGCGACATCCCGGATGAGGATGTCGCCGGACTCGCAGTATTTGCCGGCCACGGTGACCGTTTCGTCCGGTACCGCCGTGGCGCGGTTGGCGATCAGCGCCTCATAGCGGGCGTCGTACATGGCGGGCCGGATGTTGTCGGCCATGCCCCCGTCCACCGAGACGTAGGTGCGCACGCCCGGGATCACCTTGCGCGTGCCCACGGTATACAGGGCCACCCCGGCGCGCGCCACGATGGAGCGGCCGGGCTCCACGAACAGACGTGGCAGCGGCAGGCCGTGCCGCTCGCAGGCGGCGTGCAGGGCGTCCACCACCAGGCCGGCGTAGACGTCCGGGTCGGGGGCCGGATGCTCGGCCACGTACTGCACGGCGAAGCCGCCGCCCGGCGAAAATTCTTCGGGGGTGTAGCCGTGGCGGTCGCGCATGTGGGCGGCGAAGGCGATCATCACATCGACCGCCTGGGCGTACGCCTCCGTCTCGAACACCTGCGAGCCGATGTGGCAGTGGTAGCCGAGCAGGTTTAGGTGGGGCGCGGTCAGGGCGCGTTGGACCGCCGTCTCGGCATCGCCGGTCTGGATGGACATGCCGAACTTGCTGTCCAGGATGCCGGTCGTGATCTTGTCGTGCGTGTGCGGGTCCACCCCCGGGGATAGGCGCAACAGGATATCGGCTCGCCGGTTGAGCTGACCGGCGAGCTCCTCCAGCATGGCCAGCTCGTCCAGGTTGTCAACGATGATGCGGCCGATGCCCGCCTGGAGCGCCTCGCGCAGCTCGCCGGCGGACTTGTTGTTGCCGTGCAGGTGGATCCGCTCCGGCGGGAAGCCCGCGGCCAGGGCGATGGCCAGTTCGCCCCCGGAGACCACGTCCAGCCCTAGCCCCTCCTCGGCGATGACCTTTAGCAGCGCCAGGCCAGCGTACGCCTTTGAGGCGTAGGCGACCATGGTCTGCGGGTAGCGTTGGCCGAACGCATCGTGAAAGGCGCGGCACTGGTGTCGCAGCGTCTGTTCGTCGAACACGTACAGCGGGGTGCCGAACTTCCGCGCCAGTTCCACGGTGTCGCAACCGCCGATGGTGAGATGACCGGCGGCGTTTACGGCGGCCGTGAGGGGCAGGATAGTGCGCAGCCGCGGCGGCGTCGCCAGCTCCTGGGCCACGGGTCGCTCCTTACCGGCAAACGTCATGTGCCGCCGGGCACAGGGCGCATCGGCAGCCCAGCCCTCCCCAGGCCCGCCTTTAACCGCTTCCTCCAATGGGGCTGACCAATGGGGCTGACCAGGGGTAAGTCAGGACGGCACCTGCCGGCGAGATTGTAGCACCTTGTCGTGTGGCCGGCGAGGCAGGACCGACCCTTCCAGCGAGAAGCGTCTCCGTCCTCTCTCACGGCCGCGGCCCTTGACACCCCTGGTCGATGGGTGCAGAACTGCGGTACACGCACGGGAGGCACCGCCATGACGGCGCAACACGTACCGCAGGATCACGATGACGTAACCGGCTTCGGGGCGCCGGCCCTGCCCCGCGAGATCGACGTCGGCGGTGAGCCGATGGTTCTGCGGCGTATGACGGCGGCGGACGCCGACCGGATGCACCGCTTTTTTCTCTCCCTGCCCGCGGCCGACCTGCTCTTTCTGCGGCGGGATGTGACCGACGGCCGCCAGATCAACGCTTGGATAGCGGAGATCGAACGGGGCGAGACGGTGACGGTCATCGCTGAGACGGAGGGCACCGTCATGGGCGAGGCCACCCTGCACCTCAGCGACGTGCCGTGGACGCGGCACGTGGGCGTGGTGCGTGTCTTCACCGCCTACGAGCAACGCGGGCGCGGGCTGGGCCGCCTGCTCCTGGAGGAGGTCTGCCGGCTGGCGCCCAGCCTGGGCGTCGAGAAGCTGGTGGCGGAGATGACGGTCGAACAGACGGCCGCCCAGTACTTGATGCGCGACCTTGGCTTCGTGGAGCAGGCTCGTCTGCCGTTGTTTGTGAAGGATCGCCACGGCCAGCGCCACGACCTGATCATGATGGTGAAGGACCTCGTTTCCCCCGGCACCGCTACCGCGGCCACGGCCCGGCGACCCGCGGCGTGGCGCTGCACCGCCTGTGGGGTGGTGGTGCGCACGGTCGATGCCCCCAACGCCTGCATCGACTGTGGCGCCGGCGCCGGCTTTCTCGTCCGCGTCGACGAGGAATGACCGCCTCGGCCTCCTGATCTCCACCCCCGGAACGAGCGCACCCGTCCCACCGATCACCGCCGGCACCAGCCGGGACCGGGACGTTCGGACCGTCGACAGGGGCCATGGACCGTCGCGCGGACCGATCCGTCGCCCGGCGCAGCCTGCCGGCCTGCCGAGGGATACTCCGGGTGCACGCGAGGTGCAGGAGGGGGCGGTGACGATGCATTCGGTCTGGTATGAGATCGCGCGCCTGGAGCACCGTGAGCGGCTGCGCGTTGCCGAGCGGCAGCGGCAGGCGCGGGCAGCGCGGCGGGTCGGGACTCAGCGCGCCGATAGCCGGCGGGAGGGACGGTTCGCGTTCGTCTCCCTTCGGTGGATGCGACCTGCGCGGGCATAGGGGTACCGGCCGGCGCGATACCCAGGGAGCAGCCGGGGAGCGACGGGCACATCCGGCTGGTGAACCCCAGGGCGGCGCCACGGCAACGTGGAGACGGGCACCGTGGGTGCCCGTCTCCAACCGGTTGTCCGGCACGGCGTTTTCAGCGATAACCTGAGCTAATCCAGGCGGGCCGAGTAGCTGCCGAAGGGCTGCGTCTTGGCCTTGGCGTACGGGTCCGTAACCACGTTCACCACCGCCGGCTGGCCGCTGGCCAGCGCCCGCTCGATGGCCGGGCGGATCTCCTCCGGTCGCTCCACGTACTCGCCGTAACAGCCGAAGGCGCGCGCCACCTCGTCGTAGCGGGTCATGCGCAGGTCGCGGCCCGGCACCTTGCGGCCGCGGATGGCGCCCGTCCAGCCGCCGTTGTGCGAGATCACCGCCACGAACGGCAGGTTGTGGCGTACGGCGGTGTCCAGCTCCTGCACGTTCATGCCGAAGGAGCCGTCACCGCACAGGGTCACCACCTGGCGGCCGGGCTGGGCGGCCTTGGCACCCAGGGCGAAGGGCAGGCACACCCCCATGCAGCCGTTGGGGCCGGCGTTCAGGCGGGCGCGGGGAACGTAGGACGGGATCGTCTGGCGGGCCATATTCAGGATCTCGTGCCCGTCCTCGATCAAGATTGCGTCTCGGTCCAGCACGTCGCGCACCTCGCGGCAGAGGCGGATAGGGTGGATGGGTACCTGGTCCGTGGCCATCTCCGCCTCGGCACGCTCGCGACGGGCGGCGTCGGTCTGGCGCAGGAACTCCACCCAGGCCGAGCGGCGCTTGTCTGGGAAGCCGTCCAGGGCGCGGAGCATCTGCCCGAGCACGAGTTTGGCATCGCCCACGATACCGGCGTCGATGGCACGGTTGTGGCCGATCTCGGTGGCGTCGGAGTTCACCATGATGAACTTGGCGTCGGCGGCGAAGCGCGGCGGCAGGGCGTGACCGATGATGAAGTTGGTGCGCGTGCCCAGCAGGAGCACAGTATCCGCCTGCTGGAAGGCGGCCGAGCGGGCGCCCAGGAAGCACAGCTCATGGTCTTCGGGCACCGCGCCGCGCGCCTGCGGCGTGGTGAAGAAGGGGATGCCGGTGCGCTCCACGAAGGCGGCCAGCTCCTGCTCAGCGCCGGACCAGAGCACGCCGCTGCCGGCGACGATAATCGGCCGCTCCGCCCGTCGCAAGAGGTCCAGCGCTAGCTCGATCTGGGCCGGGTCGCCGGCGGCGCGTACGGGGCGGGCCGGAGGCGGGAAGTGCACCCGCTCACGCTCCACCGTGCGGTAGAGCACGTCGCCTGGCAGGTCGAGGTAGACGGGGCCCGGCTTCTGGCCCAACGCGTGCCGGAAGGCGGTGTTCACCATCTCCGGCAGGCGGGCGGTGTGCAGGGCACGCTCCGCCCAACGGGTTACCGGCCGGAAGCAGCCGACCTGATCGAATTCCTGGAAGGCGTCCATGCCGAACTGGGTGGTGGCCGAGGCCCCGCCCAGGGCGATCACCGGTGCGGCGTCCGTATAGGCGTTGGCGATCCCGGTGAGCAGGTTGGTGGTCGCCGGTCCGGAGGCTGCCAGGCAGACGCCCGGCCGGCCCGTGGCGCGGGCATAGGCGTGCGCTGCCATCGCCGCCGCCTGTTCGTGGCGTACATCGATGATGCGGATGCCCTCTGCCTCGGCGGCGCCGGCCACCTCGATGGTCGGTCCGCCCATGATGAAGAACAGTGTGTCCACGCCCTCCCGCCGGAGCTGCTCGGCCACGAGCTGCGATCCCGTCACCTGTGTCATGGCTGTCCTCGCTGGTCCTCAGGTCTCGCCCTCTTATACGCCGTCGGCCTCGTAATCGGAAGGGGGCGGTTCCGATAACACCGTTGCCGCCACTCCCTGGTACGCTGGCCTGGGTCGCGGCGCCAGGCGGCCCGGAAAGGAGGATCTGCGGTGAACGAAAGCCCTCCGTCGTCCCCGTCCTTCACACCGCCCGGATACGAGCCCGTCGGGCCGGCGGACCGCGTCGAGCCGCGTACCGACGGCCTGCGCCTGCACGCCGGTTCCCTGACGGTGGATATCACCGTCCTGGCCGCCGATCTCGTGCGCGTGGGCCTGTTCGCGGACGGCCGGCCGGTGGAGTACGAATCCGCGGCGGTGATCAAGCAAGACCGGCATGCGGAGGGGGTGACGGTCAGCGCAACGGGGCGCGCGTGGCGGATCGACACGCCCGCGCTCACGGTGCACGTGGCAGTGGCACCCGTGCGCGTACGCTTCGAGGACCGCGTGGGGCGTCGCTTTGCCGAGGATGACCCGGAGCTGGGCATGGGGGTGGTGCGTGACCCGGCTCTGACCGCCGGCCTGCCGGGCCGTGCCGCCGGGCCGCCGGCGCGGGTGTACAAACGCCATGCACCGACGGCGCGGTATTTCGGCTGTGGGGAGCGGACCGGCGGCCTGGACAAGACCGGCACAGATCAGCGGTTCTGGCACGTGGACCCACCCTTCGGCCATACCCCCGCGCTCAACAATCTGTACACGTCAGTACCCTTTGTCCTCGTGCTGGACCAAGGGCGAGCGTGGGGCATGTTCTTGGATAATCCCGGCCGCGTGGAGTTTGACCTGGCGCGCGAGCACTCAGGGCGCGCCTGGTTCGGGACTCAGTGCGGCAACCTGGTCTACTACGTGTTTGCCGGCCCCACGCCTGCCGCCGTCCTGGAGCGGTACACCGAGCTCACCGGGCGCACGCCCATGCCGCCGCTGTGGGCGCTGGGCTACCATCAGAGCTCGTGGAACTACGAGGACGCCGAGCACATCCGCACGCTGGCGCGCCAGTTCCGCGCCCGTGATATCCCCTGTGATGCCCTCTACCTGGACATCGACTACATGGATGGCTACCGCGTCTTCACCTGGAGCCGCGAGCGCTTTCCAGACCCGAAGGGGCTTATCGCCGACCTGCATGCGCAGGGCTTCCGAGTGGTGACCATCGTGGACCCGGGGGTGAAGGTGGATGAGGGATACCCCGTCTACCGGGAAGGCCGGGACGGCGGTCATTTCTGCCGGACGCTAACCGGCGAGGAGTACCGCAACGTGGTGTGGCCTGGCCTGTGCGCCTTTCCCGACTTCACCAGCGCCCGCACCCGCGACTGGTGGGCCGGTCTGCACCGCGCCTTGCTGGAGGCCGGGGTGGACGGCATCTGGTGCGACATGAACGAGCCGGCCGTGTTCGTCCCCCATCACGGCACCTTCCCGGTCGATGTCGTCCACCCGGGGGACGGCCGGCCACGGCTGCACGGTGAGGTGCACAACCTCTACGGCATGCTCATGGCGCAGGCGGCGCGGCTGGCCTGTGCGACGTTCCGCCCTGCTGCACGGCCATTCGTCATCTCACGCGCCGGCTACGCGGGCCTGCAACGCTCCGCGCTGCAATGGACGGGCGACAATTCCTCCTGGTGGGAGCACCTGTGGATGAGTGTGCCCCAGCTGCTCAACATGGGCCTGTCCGGTATCGCCTGGGCCGGGGTGGATATCGGTGGCTTCTGGGGTGACTGCGACGGCGAGCTGTTGACTCGCTGGGTGGAGTGCGGCATCTTCCAGCCCCTCTGTCGCAACCACTCGGCCAAGGGTGCGCGCCGCCAGGAGCCGTGGGCGTTTGGCGAGCCGTACGAGGGGCTTATCCGTCGCCTGCTCAAGCTGCGCCAGCGCCTCATCCCCTACCTGTACACGCTGTTTGAGGAATGCCACCGCACCGGCACCCCCATCGTGCGGCCGCTGTTCTTCGAGTACCCCGACGACGACACCGCCCGCACCGCCGACGCCCAGTTCATGCTGGGCAGCACGCTGCTGGTGGCGCCTATCACCCGGCCCGGCGTGGAGCATCGCCACGTCTACCTGCCGCGCGGCACCTGGTTCCACCTGTGGAGCGGCCGGCGGCTGGATGGTCCCACGCACGTGCTGGCGTATGCGCCGCTGGGCGAGCCAGCCGTGTACGTGCGCGCCAACACTGCCCTGCCGTTGTGGCCGGAGATGGGCCATGTCGCAGAGCGTGCGCCCGACCCGCTGACTCTGCTCCTGTTTCCCGCGCCCGGCTCGGGAGCGTTCACCCTGTACGAGGACGCAGGCGACGGCGACGAGCACGAGCGCGGCCTGTTCGCCCGCACGCGGGTCGCATGTCAGGCCAACCCAGAGCGGGTGGTCGTCGAGATTGGGCCGCGCGTGGGCGACTATCGGCCCGCCCGCACACGGGTGGAGCTCGACGTGCGCGGCCTGACGGCGCCGCCCGCCGCGGTGCTGGTGGACGGCCGGTCCGTGGCTGACTGGTCCTTCGCGGACGGACGCCTGCTCCTCTCGCTACCGGACCGGGCTGAGGGCCAGACGGTGGAGCTGCGCCCGGCCGGTGTGCCCCTTTCCCCGTGAGAGGGCTGACGGTCAGCGGCGGAAGCGCCAGCGCGTGAACACCTCGCCGGTGGGCGGGTAGTGGCGCCAGTGGACGAGGTCGAGCGCGGGCATGGAATCGCGGTGGAAGGGCTCGCCTTCCACAGGGGTGAGGTTGTCGCGCCCGCCGGCGATCTTAGGCGCGATGGTGAGAAAGAACTCATCCGCGCTGTGCAGGTGGATCAGCTCGGCGTTGAGGGTGCCGCCGCCCTCGCACAGGAGGCGGGCGACGCCGTACTGGGTGCGCAGGATGCGCAGCATCGCCGCCACCGCTGCCCGACCGGCCGGCACCAGGTGCACCGGGCGGCCGGCGGCGCGGAGCGCGGCCACGCGCTCCGCCGGCACGCTCTCGGCGGCAAACACCACGGCCTCGAACTCACGCGACGTAAAAAACGGGGTGCCCAGCGGCAGGTCGCCGGAGGCCGTGATCAGCACGCCTAGCGGGTGTGGCGGCTTGCCGCGCTCGCGTCGCCAGGCGATGAGGTCGGGGTCACGCACGCGCGGCGAGGCGCCGCTGACGCGCGCGGTGCGGGCGCCGTCCAGCACGGCGTCGGCGTGGGCGCGCAGCTCGTGGAACAGGCGTTTGTCCGCCTCGCTGCCGATGCCGCGCTCTGAGCCGTCCACGGTGATCTTGCCGTCCACCGTGGCCACCATGTTGAGGTAAACGAACGGACGGTCCGGCGGCGGATCCGGGAAGTCGAGCGTCAGATACCAGCCCTTGATAGCGTCCACCGCTAATTCCCCTCCGCTGCCTGCCCACCCGCGGCCGCTTGCCGCTTCGCCCATCCAGGGTAGTCCATGCCGATGTGCCCCAGTTCCACCAGCCGGCGGTACTGCGCCTCTGGCAGGTCCAGCAGCTCGCGGTAGACGTAGTCGTTGTCCTCGCCCAGCAGCACCGGATGGCGGCGCAGGTGGTTGGGGGTGTTCGCCATCTTGAAGACCAGGCCGGGATAGGCGTGCGTGCCGGCCTCCGGCGAGGTAAGGGTTTCAAAGAAGCCCCGCGCCGCGAGCTGCGGGCAGGCGTAGGCGTCCCGTTCGTTCTGCACCGGTCCGGCGGTCACGTCGGCGGCCTGTAGGGCATGGAACAGGGCGAAGGCGTCCCACGCGCGCGTGGCCTCGGCCAGCAGGGCGTCCAGCTCCTCACGGTAGTGCCAGCGGCTGAGCGTGGTGGCGAACCGTTCGTCCTGCGCCCAGTCTGGGCGGTTCAGCACCCGGCAGAGGGCGTGCCACTCCGCGTCGCTGCCGACGTCGATGGCGATCCAGCGGTCATCGCCTTGGCACGGGTAGACGCCGTGGGGGCTGTGCGCCGGATAGCGGTTGCCCTGCGGACCGGGGCTGCGGCCGTTCATGGCGTAGTCTAGGATGAACTCGCCCAGGTAGGAGAGAAAATTTTCGGCCTGCGGCAGCTCGATGTGCTGTCCCTCGCCGGTGCGGCGGCGATGGCGCAGGGCCAGCACCACGGCGAAGGCGCCGACCACGCCCGAGGCGGCGTCCACGGTGAAGGCGTCGCCCGTCATCGCCGGGTCAAGGTGCGGGTAGGAGCGCAGCAGGTGGTGACCGGTCATCCCCTCCATGTGGGTGCCGAAGGAGCGGTAGTTCTTGTACGGGCCGGTGAGCCCGTAGGCCGGCATGCGCAGCACGATGATGGACGGGTTGACGACGGCGAGGTCGGCGTACGTGAAGCCGGCGCGCTCCACCGTCTCCGGCACATTGTTCTCCACCACGACGTCTGCAATTTTCACCAGTTCCAGGAAGACACTGCGTCCCTCTGGTCGGGTGATATCCACGGTCATACTGCGCTTATTGCGCGCGTGCGAGTTGAAGCTGGGCGAGCGGTTCCAGGGCCGCGGACCGGGGTCGTAGTCCGGGTAGGCGAAGAAGGTGTTGAGGGTGCCGCGGTAGCGCTGGGCCTGCTCGCGCGTCACCGCGGACTCCGCGCCGCGCGTGTTGGGCTGGATGGCCTGCAGCGGCTCCAGGCGGATCACCTCCGCGCCCCACTCGGCCAAAAGCTGCGTGCAGTGCGGCCCTGCCCACACCACGGTGATGTCCAGCACGCGCACGCCGTACAGGGGCAGGTCCGGCGCGTACAGCTCATCCCGCATTGTTGGCTTCCCTCCCCACGTGTTCGTCGCGCCTCTGCGTCGGTATCGTCAAGCGTCTAGATGCCGGCGCGGTCACACCACTCCCTGCGCTCGGAGGCGCGCCACATCCTCGCGACGGTAACCGAGCTCCTCGCACAGCACCTGGACGGTGTGCTCGCCCAAAAGCGGCGCGCGGCGGGCCGGCGGGCGTGGCGTGGCGGACATGATGAACGGCCGGCCGGGGTATTTGAGCGGGCCGGTGTAGGGATGGTCGATCACCTCGAAGGCGCCGCGCTCGTTAAAGGCGGGGTCTTCGACCACATCCCGGATCTCGTTCACGGGCGCGGCCAGCAGCCGGTGCTGTTGGGCGATGGCAGCCGCCTCGCGCTTCGGGTGCGCCATCAGCCATTGCAGGTAGCTGTGCTCGATGTCCTGCGCCAGCTCGGGATGCTGGTTGAGCAAGAGCGGATTGCGCGTCCGCTCGTCGCCGATGAGGTCCTCCCGCCCGATCATGCGCAGGAAGCGGACGAACCGGTCCGGGCCGCCGGCGAAGATGTTGACGTAGCCGTCCTTTGCCGGACGCACGCCCACCCCCGGGCGTACCCCGGCCTCCGGCCGCCGGCCGATGTCGCCCGTATAGGCGTGGGCGGTGAGGTAGACGGCGCGCCGGTCGCGGAAGCCGGCCTGTGTCTCGTAGATGGAGACGTCGATGTGTTCCCCGTAAGGGCGGCCGCCCTCCACCGCGTAAAGCGCCACCATGATGGCGAAGGCCGCCACCGCGCCGGCGTGGTACTGGACCACGTTGCCGCCCAGCTTGAGCGGCTCGTGGTCACGGTGGCCGGTGACGTTCATCGGCCCGCCCATGGCGTAGAGGGTAATCTCGGACGCCTTGAGGTCGCGGTACGGCCCGGTCTGGCCGAAGTTGGAGATGGAGGTGACGATCAAGCGCGGGTTGCGGGCGTGCAGCTCTTTGACGTCCAACCCCAGGCGGGCCAGCGTGCCGGGGCGAAAGTTCTCCACCAGCACGTCGGCGCGCTCGGCCAGGCGCAGGGCGATGCGTCGCCCCTCCTCGGTCTTGAGGTTGAGGGTTAGGCTGCGCTTGTTGGTGTTCAGATGCAGGAAGAGCGCGCTGGTTTCCAGATGCGGGGTGTCCTTGGGAAAGGGGCCCAGCCGGCGCGCCGGGTCGCCGGCCGGCGGGCGCTCGATCTTGAGCACGTCGGCGCCGAAGTCAGCCAGCAGCTTGGTGCAGTACGGACCGGCGATGTAGTGCGTGAGGTCAAGAACGCGAACGCCTGCCAGCGCGTTCATCGGCGCCCTCCCGTCGCGGCGCGGCGCGCTCATTCTAGCCGGCGCGGCCGCGGGGGGCTAATCGCCGATCACCGCTGTCTCCCGCGGCGCTGACTCGGCGGTAAAGGCCGCCACCGGCTGGCCGCGGCGCCGGGCGCGAGCAGCATCGGGGATCAGGAACACCACCGGGATAATGAGAAGGATGACCCAGGCCAGGCCGAAGAACACCACCTGCAACCCCCGGGCCTCGTCGGAGAACAGCGAGGTGATGACTACCACCAGGGCGGTGCCGAGCGTGCCGCCCGTCTGTCGGAACATGCCGCGGATGCCGGTCACCGCGGCCACTTTGCCGGGGATCAAATCCAGCGCCGCGTTGTTCGATGCCGGCGCCGACAGACCGAAGCCGAGCCCCATCAGGGCCACGACGGTAGCCAGGTAGACGAAGTTGGGGATGGCGACGCCGAACAGGTGCACGTTCTCCGCCCCCAGGCTGGCCAATATCAGGCTAAGCGAGACGGCGCAGATGCCCAGGATCATCGGCAGGCGGTAGCCGAGGCGAATGATGTAGAACGAGGCGATGGCTGAGGTGATGATCATCACCACGGCGCGTGGGGTGAGGAGCGCACCGGCCTCCGTGGCCGACATGTGGTAGCGCAGCTCGGCATAGAGGGGCAGGAAGGCGGTGAAGCCGAACACCCCGGCGCCGAACAAGAAGTTGTAGGTGTTAGCCGCCAGGAAAGGGCGGTACCGCAGCAGGGTGGTGTCGATCATCGGCTCGTCCGTGCGCCGCTCATGACGGTACCAGATCACGAACAGGGCCGTGGCACCGGCCAGCGCCGCCCACAAAAGCGGCGCGTGGGTGGCGGTGTGCGGATGGTCGCCCACCCAGGTCAGGCTCACCAGCACGGTGCTGATCGCCGCCCCGTACAGCACCACACCGAGGAAATCGATCGCCGTGCGCGCGGCGCGCTGCTGCAGCGGGTGGTACAGGAGCCAGGTGAGCGCCAGCACGGCCAACCCGATCGGTACGTTGACGTAAAACACGAAGCGCCACGAGAGGGTGTCAACGATCACCCCGCCCAGGTTGGGGCCGATGATACCGCCGATGGGAAAGATGCTGGAGAACAGGCCGATCGCCTGCCCGCGCCGCTCGGCAAAGGTGTCGGCCACGATGCCGGTGCACGAGGGGAGGAAGGCGCCGCCGCCGATGGCCTGCAGGATGCGGAAGACGATCAGCAGGTATACGTTGGGCGCGAACCCGCACAGGAACGAGGACAGCGTGAACAACCCAACCGCCGCCAGAAACACCCGCTTGCGCCCCAGCTCGTCGGACAGCTTGCCGGCCAGCGGCATCACCAGCAGCGTGCCGAGCTGGTAGGCGGTCACGGTCCACCCGATGAGGGCGATGTTGGTGTGCAGGTCGGCACGCATCGCCGGAAGCGCGACCGCCACGATCGTGCTGTCAATGGAGGACATGAGCAGGGCGAGCGCGACCAGTCCGAAGATGACGTACTTTCTGCCCATCATGGCCCTACCGTTGAGTCTCGATTAACGGTACTGTACGCATGAACGATTGAGCAAGCCGGGCCAGCCGAGCGGAGGGGGGACGAAATGGAGGAGGAGACGCAGGAGGAACGGTTGGAGCGAGCGGTGACGGCGTTTGTGCGCGCCGCGCGCCTGCTCGACGTGCCCCGGCTGCACGTGTGGGACGAGCGCGGTATTACGCTGCCCCAACTGCGAATTCTGTTCCGTATCCGGCAGGAGCCGGGTATCGGTGTGCGCGACCTGGCGCAGGCCCTTGGTGTGAGCGCCAGCAACGTCACCCAGCAAGTGGACAAGCTGGTCACCCGTGGCCTGGTCTCACGCACGGACCGGCCCGAGGATCGCCGCCACGTGGCCCTCCGGCTCACACCCGAGGGGGAGCACGTGGCCGGGGAGGTCTCGCAGGCGGCCCGCGCCTACGTGCGCCGCCTGCTGGAGGACCTCAGCCCGGCGGAGCAGGCGGATCTTACGCGCCTGCTGGAGCGCCTGGTAGAGCTGGCACACCGCGCGGCGCCCGCGTCGACGGGCGGTTAGCCCCGCCTGCCCCCTAGGGGACTACCGCGTCGCGTGCTCTCAGCCCGCTACGCCCCGCTGGCCTGTGGGGGATGCGCGTGGGCGTTGGCGGCGGGGGCCATCCCTCGCGTGCGTCACGGACAGCGGCGCGGCGCCGGTGGATTGACCGGTGCCGCGCTGATAGCGAGGCGCCTGCGGAGGCTGCCTCAGGGCGGCCCCCGCCGCGTCCGTTGCGTGATGCTGAGGTGGCCGGTGGCCGCTCGGCGGCTACCAGCGGCCTCGGTGACCGCCGAAGCTGGACCGCCCCGAGGAATTGCCACGGAAGCAGTCCGAGCAGTAAACGGGCTTGTCACCGCGCGGCTGGAACGGGACACGCGCCTCGTTGCCGCAGGACGCGCAGGTGGCGGTGTACATCTCCCGCGCGCTGCTGTAGCCGCCGCTGTGGCCACCGCCCCCGCCGGACCGGCGGTTGGAGCGGCAGCTCGGGCAGCGTCGGGGCTCGTTGGTGAAGCCCTTCGTCGCGTAGAACTCCTGCTCGCCCGCGGTGAAGGTGAACGGGGAGCTACAATCGGAACACGTTAGGGTCTTGTCGGCGTACGGCACGACGACCTCCTGGGAAAAAGATGTGGCGCTTCGGTCATCGTGCCGGCGCGGACGATTCCGTGCCTGAGGAGCCCGACTGAGGAAGCTGAACCGCACTTAGTCTACCATGCCCGTGACCAAAACACCAGCCGATACGAGCCGGACCGCCTAGTTTTTCTGGCATGCTCCCGCTGCAATGCCGGGCGTGCATATCGACCGGACTGGGGCGACGGTGGCGGTTAGAGGTCGCGCCGGCTGAAGGCCACGCCGGCCAGCACCACACCCAGCACGATGAGCCCCGCCGTCCAGGCCGCCATCCACAGGGTGGGCGGGTTGACGGACGTCCAGGGGCTAGGGATACCGAAATCCACCAGCCGCGGCGGCGACATCTGCGCGCTGGCCAGGCGCCAGAGCGCGTCCGAGGGGACGATGAGGCTGACGACGATGCCGGCGGTGCGCAGCGTCTCGTTTGGGGTGGGAAGCGAGGCACCTACCTGCTCGAGCTGTCCGGCGATGACGCCCACGGCGTACAGCACGGTGACGATCACGCCGTTGGTCACCGTGGACAGGTAGCTGCTGCCCACCATCGCGAGGGTCATCAAGAACAGCGCCGAGAGTATGAGCGCGCCCACGCCGACGTGTGGGTTGCGCGGCCAGTAGCCGCCGAACAGGCGCGTCACCAGCACCACGGCCAGGGTGGTGGCGCTCACGTACACCAGCAGCATGAGGGCAAAGCCCAGCCACTTGCCCACCACCACCTCCCAGCGGCGGATGGGGCGGGCGAGGACGGCGTCGAGCAGCCGGCTGTCGACCTCAGATGAGATGCTGCCCACGGAGACGAAGATGGCGAGCAGGCTGCCGACAAAGGTGGTCACCTGCAGGCCGGCAAGCATGATGAAGACGCGGAAGATCGGCCGCGTCAGGTCCGTGAGGTTGGGCGAGCGCTCGATGCTGCGGTAGCCGAACCGTGCCCCGGCGGCATAGAGGCAGATAAACAGGATGGTCAGGAGGACCGCGCCGGCCATGATGCGCTTGCGCGCCGCCTCGTGCACAGTGAACCAGGTGAGGGTGGCGATCTGGCGCAGGGACCGGCGCATCGTTATTTGTCTCCCCCTTCTTCCACCGTTTCCACGAACAGCTCTTCGAGCGAGACGGTGCGCGGCGCCAAACGGTACAGGCGCGCGCCGCCGGCCGTCACCGCCGCGGCGATCGCCGGCAGCCGCTCTCGATCGCTGACGACGGCCGTGATGCGATGGCCGTTGCGCGCGAGGGAGCGACACAGGGGCGCCAGCGCCGCCAGCAGCTCCGGCGTGAGCGGCTCGGCCTCGATCTCCACCTCCAACTCCTGGCGCAAGAGCTCGGCCAGGGGACCTTCGCGCACCACCCGGCCGCGGTCCAGGATCGCGAGCCGGTCGCACACCTGCTCGACCTCGCTGAGCAGGTGGCTGTTCAGGAACACGGTGGTGCCCCGCTGGCGCAGGCGGTGAATGATCTCCCGCACCTCGCGTCGTCCGATGGGGTCGAGGGCGGAGGTCGGCTCGTCCAGGAACACCACCGCCGGGTCATGGATGATCGCTTGCGCCAGGCCGATGCGCTGCAGCATGCCTTTGGAGAAGCCGCGCAAACGGTCGTGCCGGCGCGCCGCCAGCCCCACCAGCTCCAGCACCTCCGGAATGCGCCGGCGCCGCTCGGTGGGCGACAGCCCAGCCAGGCGGCCGTGAAAGTCAAGGAACTCGTCTGCCCGCATCCACTCGTGGAAGCGGAACTGCTCCGGCAGAAAGCCGATACGCGCCCGCACGTGCACGTCCGTCACCGGATGGCCGAGGATGCGCGCCTCACCGGCGGTGGGGCGCACCAGGCCGAGCAGCATCTTCATGGCCGTGGTCTTGCCGGCGCCGTTGGGCCCCAGAAAGCCGAACACCTCGCCCCGTCGCACGGTGAGGGTCAGGTCGTCCACGGCGACCTTGTCCCCGTACTCCTTACGCAGGCCCACCGCCTCGATGGCGAGGCTGGGTTCCGGTGCGGTGGCCTCGGTGTCCGCGATCCTGCTCATGGATGCAACCCTGCGCGGCGTGCGACTCATCGGAGCGAGTCCGCCAGGCGGATAAGGGCCCGGCCGGTGAGCGGTGCGTCCAGCACGTGTAGCGCGCCGAAGCGTTGCCAAATCAGCGTGCCGCGCCCGGCGCGTTCGATGAGGAGTGCGTCGCCGGTGCTGTCGGCGCGGACCCGCCGCGCGGTGGCATCGGGCGGGATCGGCACGATCAGCGTGTTATCCCAGTCGTGCACGTTCTGGAGCTGCTGCGCCCGCTCCGGCGCCAGGAGCAGGCTGGCCTGGATGAGGCGCTCGCGCACCGCCTCCCACGGCGGGCCATCGGCGGTGCGTAGCCGCGGCGGTCGCCCGATCCACAGGGTGATGGCACCGGCCGGCTCGCGCCACACCTGCCGCACCGCCGCCGGGATATCGGCGTACACCGTGGTGGCCGCCTGGCGCGGGACGCGGGTGCCAGGTGGCAGCGCGGCCGACAGGAGGTCGCCCAGGGCCGCGTCGTTTAGGCGGATGGTGGCGGTCTGGTTCACGAACACCTGGACCCGAGGGGCCTGCGCCCGCCGCAGGGTGCGCACGTTGACATCTACCCGGTCCTGCGCGTCGTGGGCGGTGGCCACCTCTACTCCCTCTGGCAGCTCCACCTGTACCAGTCCGGCAAGGAGCTGCGGGTCAGTGCCAGGCAGGCGGGGTAGGGGGATATCGATGATCGCCAGCGGCTGGCGTGGGGCGGTGCGAAAGAGGGACAGGAAGGCGTGTGCCGTCTGCCGCGCCCGCGGCGAGAGAACGAGCAGCGCGGCCAGGGCGACCACCACCGCCGCCGGGACCAGGGGCCGGAGCCCGGCGGCCGGTGGGCGCAGGAGCGGGCGCGATCGACGAGCACCGGTGGTGGCCATAGTGAAAGAAAGGACCGGCGCCGTACCGGCACCGCTCTTCTCCCTAAGTATAGCCGTGGTGGTCGCCGCGCCGCCCGCGGGCCGCGGGAGGGGTCTCGCTGGTTCCTACCGATGGAAGCTGCCTATAATGGCTGCACGACCGGCGTGATCACATGTGGTGAGGACGTGCCGTTCCATGCCTCGGCTCGCAGATGTCCGTGCTCTCCTCGATGTGAAGAACATTCTCGTCCCCTCCGACGGCTCAACCGCATCCTACGAGGCGCTTGCACAGGCGATCACGGTGGCAAAGCGGAATAAAGGACACGTCACGGTGGTGCACGTGATCGAGGTCAAGCGCACGTTGCCGCTGGACGCGGAGATGATCGAGGAGGCGCAGCGCGGCGAGGAGATCCTGACCGAGGCGGAGCGGCTGGCTGAGGAGATGGACTTCACCATCGAGGGCGAGCTGTTGCAGGCGCGGGAGGCGGGGCACGCCATCGTTGATGAGGCGATGGAGCGGCGCGTGGACGCCATCGTGCTCGGTACCGAGTACAAGCGGCCGCTGGGCGAGTTCCAGCTCAGCCGCACCACGCAATACGTGCTCAAGCATGCCCCCTGCCAGGTGTGGGTATTCCGCATGCCGGCGCCCACCACCGGTGCCGACTGAGCCGTCTGTGGGAGGGAGGACCGTGCGGGTCGTGATCATGGGATGCGGCCGCGTCGGCGCGCAGCTCGCGGTGATGCTCGAGCGGCGCGGCCATGAGGTGACGGTGCTTGACACCAACCCCAACGCCTTTGAGCGGCTGCCGCGCGATTTCAAGGGCCGCAAACTGGTCGGCAACGGCATTGACCAGGATGTGCTGCGCCGGGCCGGCATCGAGCGGGCGGACGCATTTGTGGCCTGTACGCAGGGCGACAACCGCAACGTGATGGCGGCGCAGGTGGCCAAGCACATCTTCAACGTGCCGCGCGTGGTGAGCCGTATCTACGACCCCATCCGCGAAGAGATCTACCGCATGCTCGGCCTGCGCACGATCAGCCCCACCAAGGTCGGCGCCGAGCTGTTGATGAAGGCCGTCGAAGAGGAGGAGCCGTGATGCCCGCCGAGCCCGGAGGGGGTGCCGTCACGCCGCGGTAGGCTGTACCGGGTGGCTGCTCGCCGCGGGGGCTGCTGGCGAGGATATCCGGCATTGTGTGACGTGGAGCCATGTACATCATCATCGTCGGTGGCGGGAAGGTCGGGTTCTATCTGGCCAAGGAGCTGCTCGATGAGGGGCACGAGGTGCTGATCATCGAGAAAGACGAGCACGGGCCGCGCTCGGCCTATATCGCCGAGGAACTGGGCGACGTGGTCCTGCGCGGAGACGGTTGTGAGGCGGCGACGCAGGAGCTGGCCGGCACCGCCCGCGCGGATATGCTGATCGCGGTGACCGGGGACGACGAGGATAACCTGGTGGCCTGCCAGGTGGCCAAGAATAAGTTCGGCGTCAAACGCACGGTAGCGCGCATCAATAACCCCAAAAACGAGCTGATCTTTCGCAAGCTGGGCATCGACGTCACCGTGAGCGCCACCACGGCGATCTTGAACCAGATCGAGCAGGAGCTCCCGACCCACCGCCTGGTGCCGCTGGTGCACCTACGCGGCCGCCCCGACCTGGAGATGGTGGAGATTAAGATCCCGGCCGGGGCGCGGGTCATCGGCAAGCGCGCCAGCGAGGTGCTGCTACCGCAGGGCGCGCTCATCTCCCTGGTGGTGGACGCGGAGGGGAACCCACGCCTGCCGGCTGAGGCCGTCCTGCACGCGGAGGACGAGGTGATCGCCATCACGCGCGTGGAGGCCGAGGAGCAGCTCCGGCGGGCCCTCACCGAGCCGTGAGCGCCGGCGCAGGTGCAGCATGACGCGGGTCGCCTACCTCGGTCCGCCCGGAACGTTCGGCGAAACCGCCGCGCGCCGCTACGCCCCCGACGCCGACCACATCGGCCTGCCCACGCACGCGGGCGTGGTGGCCGCCGTGGCCTCCGGGATGGCCGATGAGGGCGTCTTGCCGGTGGAGAACAGCGTCGAAGGTTCCGTGAGCGAGACGCTGGACATCCTCATCCACGACGCGGACCTACGCATCCGTGGCGAGTTGATCGTGCCCGTCGAGCAGTGCCTGCTGGTGCGCCCGGGAATGCGCGCCGAGGACGTGCGGGTGATCTACTCGCACCCGCAGGCGCTGGGACAGTGCCGCGGCTTTCTGGAGCGCTGCTTTCCCACCGTGCGCCTGGAGGCCTCGCTCTCCACCGCGGCGGCGGTGCAGGAGATCTTCGCTCACGAGGACGCCGCGGCGATCGCCTCGGCGCGGGCGGCGGAGCTTCACGGCGCCGCGGTGCTGGCGCGTGGCATTCAGGACCGGCGCAACAACGTCACGCGGTTCGTGGTGCTGGCGCCGGAGGACCACCCGCCTACTGGCCGTGATAAGACCTCCATCGCCTTCACCACGCAGCACGACCGGCCGGGCACCCTGGTGAACATCTTGATCGAGTTCGCCCAGCGCGAGATCAACCTGACCAAGATCGAATCCCGCCCCTCCAAAGACGCCCTTGGGGTCTATATCTTTCTGGTCGATTTCGAGGGGCACCGCACGGACGCAGCCTGCGCGGAGGCGCTGGCGCGGGTACGCGCCAAGGCCTCGTGGCTGAAGGTGTTCGGCTCCTACCCGCGCGCCACGCTCGCCTCTTAGCGCGGAACCCTCCGCTTCAGGACACAACATGGCCGAGGAACCTTGCGGCCCCTCGGCCATGGTACCGGGTGCAACAGCGGGACTCTCCCCAGACCCTCGCGGGTCCGTTTGGCCGGCATGCGGCCTGAGCAGGGGCGGCGTCGCCGAGCGTCCCGGGCTCTCGGCCGGCTTCGCTCGCGGTGTCACCCGGCACAGTGACCGTACCCGGTGTACTCCCTGCCCGTCAAGAGGGAAACGGTCAAGTTTCTGAAATTTTTGGCCCGGAGTGCACTAGGATGGCCTCTGCTTCGGCCGTGACGATGCGGTAAACCTCGAGCAGCGGCAGGCCGCTGCGTGCCGCCAGGGCGCGGCAGACCTCGTACTCGGGCGCCACCCGCGGCGGCTCACCTGCCAGGCGCTTCACCTTGACCACGGCCGGTCCCAGGGACGACTGAAACTCGACGCGCTCGCGCTCGGCCTCGTAGCGCCGCACCTCGTGCGCGCGCACGCCCAGTGTGCTGGTTTCGCGCAGGAGGATATCCACCATCGTGGCCTCCTGCTCCGGCCGGCAGAGCACGGAGAGCATGGTGGCCGGCCGGTTCTTCTTCATCTGGATGGAGGTGAACCACACGTCGGCGGCGCCGGCCGCGAAGAGCCGGTCGAGGGCGTGGCCGAACAGCTCCGCCGACATATCGTCGATGTTGGTCTCCAGCACGACCATCGAGCGCACGCGGTCGGCCGCCTCCGTCTCACCCAGCACCACGCGCAGGACGTTGGGCCGGTCCGGCAGGTCGCGCCCACCTGCGCCCACGCCGCTGCCGGTCAGGCGCATGGCCGGCCGCTCGAATCGGCCCAGCGTGGTGAGCAGGGCGGCGCCGGTGGGGGTGATGAGCTCAACCTGTGGCTCGTCAGCGCCTGCGCGGACGGGCGCCCGCGCGGCGGCGAGCAGCGCCACGGTGGCCGGGGCGGGAACCGGCAACAGTCCGTGCCCCGTGTGCGCTGTGCCGCCGCCCAGCGGCAGGGGCGACACGTAAACCTGCTCAACGCCGAGCAGGCGCAGTGCTACCACCGCGCCGGTCACGTCGATGATGGCGTCTACCGCGCCCACCTCGTGGAAGTGCACGGCGTCCGGGGCGATCCCGTGCACGTGCGCCTCGGCCTTCGCCAGGGCGCGGAAGACCCGTGCCGCCCGCTCCCGGTCGGCGTCCGGCAGGCCGGAGCGATCCAGGATGTCAAGGATATCGGCCAGACGACGGGGTGGCTGGGCGTCGTCGGCGTGCACGCGCACGCGCGTGGCGGCCAGGCCGGCGCGGAGCACGCGCTGGACCTCGAGCCGCCAGCCGTCCAGCGGCAGCGAGGCCAGCTCGGCGTGCAGAGCGTCCGGCGACACGCCGGCGTCCACCAGGGCGCCCAGGATCATATCGCCGCTGGCGCCGGACACGCAGTCGAAATAGGCAACGCGCATGGTGCGTTCTACCGGGAGGCGCGGTCTCGGCCGCTCACGCCTCCGCTTGATCGCAGTGCCGCTCCTGGGCGGTGCGGTTGATCAACGCCGCCATGTAGCCGGCGCCGAAACCGTTGTCGATGTTGACCACCGCCACCCCCGCGGCGCAACTGTTCAGCATGGCCAGCAGGGCGGCCAGGCCGCCGAAGCTGGCGCCGTAGCCCACCGACGTGGGCACCGCGATCACCGGTACCGAGACCAGGCCCGCCACTACGCTGGGCAGCGCCCCCTCCATGCCGGCCACCACCACCAGCGCCCGCGCCCGCCGCAGGCGGTCCAGGCGGTCCAGCAAGCGGTGGATCCCCGCCACGCCGACGTCGTAGTGGCGCTCGACGGCGTTGCCCATCATCTCGGCGGTGAGGGCAGCCTCCTCCGCCACAGGCAGGTCCGCCGTGCCGGCGCACAGCACCATCACCCCGGGGCGGCGCGGCACGGGCGTGCGCTCCACGGTGATCACGCGCGCCTCCGTGTGGTAGACGGCATCGGGTACGCGGCTCTGCACCGCCGCGAACTGCTCTGGCGTGGCGCGAGTCACGAGCAGCCGCCCGGCACGCGCCGCGATGCGCTCGGCGATCAGCCCCACGTGCTCCGGGGTCTTGCCTGTGCCCAGCACCACCTCGGGGATGCCCGTGCGCAGCTCGCGGTGGTGGTCCAGTTTGGCGAAACCGAGGTCCTCGTACGGTAGGTCGCGCAGCGCCGCCAGCACGGTATCCACGTTCGTCTCACCGCGCTGAAGGCGCTCCAGTAGGGCGCGCAGGCGTGGCGCGTTGATCGTTATCCTCCTTACGGGATGGCTTGTGATCATGGAAGCACATCAGCCCGGTGGGCGCTACCGGCCCGGCCGTCCCGTACGGGCAACGTCGGAACGGGTTGGCGCGCGCCGGACGTGGTATCGACTCCTACCTCAACTGGATGTTGCGCCGCGCGCTGCGGCCGGCGTATGCTGCGCTGGCGACGGTTCCCGCCGTCGCGCACCGCCTGCCTGGAACAGGACCGGGCCTGCGTTGCCGAGCGGTGGATTCGCATTGGGAAGGGGTGCGGCATATGGGGATTATCGCGTGGATCGTCCTGGGCCTGATCGCCGGGGCTGTGGCCAAGCTGATCATGCCGGGGCGTGATCCCGGCGGCGTGATCGCCACGATTCTGATCGGGATCGCGGGCGCGCTGGTGGGCGGTTTCTTGTGGAGCGTCCTTACCGGCAACCGCAGCTACGGGGACCTTGACATCGGCGGCATCATCATCGCGGTGATCGGCAGCCTAATCGTGCTCGGTCTGTACCGGGCGCTGATGGGTCGGCGCGGCTACGCCTGAGCCCGGTGCGAACGGCCGCCGTTCGGGGCGGTGGTGGGAGCGTCAGCGGCTTCCATCACCGCCATTCGTTTTGCGCGGCCCTGTACGCTCCGAACGCGGGGTGCGGTACACTGGCGCCGCAGAGGTGACCGGGCATAGCGCTCCGGTCACACGGAGGCGGGAGCCATGTTTATCCATCACACGTTGGAGCGTGCGGTGCGGCTGTTTCGCGACCGCGAGGCGGTGGTGTGCGGCGCCACGCGGCTCACGTACCGCGAAGTGGGCGAACGGGTGGCGCGGTTGGCCGGGGCGCTGGCGGCGCAGGGGGTGGCGCCGGGTGACCGGGTGGGCATCGTCATGCCCAACTGCCATCGGTATATAGAGACCTACCTGGCCGCGGAGCGCGCCGGCGCGGTGCTGATCCCGCTCAACCACCGACTGGCGCCGGCCGAGCTGAGCGCTATCCTCACCGACGCCGAGGCGACGTGGCTGGTCACGAGCGTGGAGATGCTGGCCCTAGCCGAGGCGGGTGCTGCCACGGTGCCCAGCCTGCGCGGCATGGTGGTGGCCGGGGCGGCCGCGGCCGGCCGCACGGACCTCCTGGATTACGAGGCGGCGCTGGTCGCGGCCACGCCCATGGAGGGGGTGGCGCACCCGTGGCAGGAGCAAGACCTCGTCCAGCTCTACTACACCTCCGGTACCACCGGTCGGCCCAAGGGCGTCATGCTCTCCCAGCGCAACGTGATGAGCAACGCCTACCACGCCCTGCTCATCCACGGGCTGGGCAGCGAGGACGTCTGGCTGCACGCCGCGCCCATGTTCCACCTGGCCGACGCCTGGGCCGCCTGGACGGTCACCTGGGTGGGGGCACGGCATGTCTTCCTGCCCCAGTTCGACCCGACGGCGTTCCTGGAGCTGGTGCAGCGCGAGCGGGTAACGAAGACCCTGATCGTGCCCACCATGATCAACATGATCGTGAACCACCCCGACCTCCCCGCCTACGATACGCGCTCGCTGCGCCTGATCACGTTCGGCGCCTCGCCCATGCCGGCGGACCGGCTGCGGGCGGCGCTGACCGCCTTGCCGTGCCGGTTCTCGCAGTTGTACGGCATGACGGAGACCTCGCCGTTCGCCACCCAACTGCACCCGGAGGACATGGTGCTGGAGGGTGAGGAGCGCCTGGTGCGTCGGCTGTTGTCCTGTGGCCGGGAGATCCCAGGGGTGCGGGTGCGGGTGGCGCGCGACGACGGCCGCGAGGTGGCGCCGGGCGAGGTGGGTGAGATCATCATGGCCGGTCCCAACGTGATGCTCGGCTACTGGCGGCAGCCGGAGGCCACCGCCGCCGTGCTGCGCGATGGATGGATGTACTCGGGCGACCTGGCCACCGTGGACGATGAGGGCTACATCTTCATCGTGGACCGCAAGAAGGACATGATCATCACCGGCGGTGAGAACGTTTATTCCACCGAGGTGGAGGACGCGCTGTACAAGCACCCCGCGGTGCTGGAGGCGGCGGTGATCGGCGTGCCGGACGAGCGCTGGGGCGAGCGCGTGCATGCCGTGGTGGTGCTGCGCCCGGGCATGACGGCCACCGTCGAGGAGCTGCAGGCGTTCTGCCGTCGGCACATCGCCGGCTACAAGGTCCCCCGCTCGATGGACTTCGCCGAGTCGCTGCCCAAGACCGGCTCTGGCAAAATCCAGAAGGCCGAGCTGCGCGAGCGCTACTGGCAGGGCTACGAGCGGCGGGTGCATTAGCCGCGTGGCGGCCACGGCAGCGCCCCAGTGACATGGCCCGGTGGCGTGGAAGGAGAGATCAAGCGGCATGGAGATCGAATGGCTGCGCACGCTGTACACCTACAGCCGCTGGGCCAACGAGCGCGTGCTGGCGACGGCGGCGGCGCTCTCACCCGCCGAGTTCACCCGGCCGGGCGGGGTGGGGTATGGCTCGCTGCGCGACATCCTGGTGCACACGATGGCCGCCCAGTGGGTGTGGCTGTCCCGCTGGCGGGGCGTCTCGCCCACCGCCCTCTGGAACCCGGCCGACTTCCCGGACCTGGCCAGCATCCGCGCTCGCTGGCAGGAAGTGGAGGAGAGCACCGCCGCCTTCCTGGCAGGGCTTGAGGTCGATCGGCTCGGCGCCGAGGTGGTCTACGCCTCCACCCGCGGCGCGCCGCGCCGGCAGCCGCTGTGGCAACTCCTGCTGCATCAGGCCAACCACGCCACCCAACACCGCAGCGAGGCCGCCTACTTGCTCACCCAGATGGGCCACTCTCCGGGCGACCTCGACCTGTTGGCCTACTTGCTCCAAGGGGGGCGCTGACGGCCCTTTCCCTCACCGATTGGCCACCACCTGCGCGCTCGTCGTGCACCGTTCCCCCACCGACCCGAGGGGCCGCGTCGCCGCACCCAAGGCTAGGGTAGAGGTAGGGTGGTTGCGGCGCTCGTATCTACCGGTCCTGGAGGCACGCGATGGGTGCTGACCAATTGCCGTGTTCGTCTCGTCGCCTGGGCAGACTCACGGTGACGTTGGCCCTGCTGGTTCTCTGTCTGTCTGGTGGAACGCCGGCGCGTGCTGCCCCGGTCGAAGCCGGGTCGCGCATCCCCTGGCAGGGCGGCGCCTGGTATCTGCACGGTGCCAACCTGCCCTGGTACAACTGGAGCTGCGATTTTGGCTGCGGCGCCCAGGGCGGGGTGAGCGACCCGGCCGTGCGCGCCGCCCTGGAGCCTGTGCTACGCGCGGCCAGCGCCGGTGGCCTGCGCGTGGTGCGCTGGTGGATGTTCGAGGGCGGCGCTAAACCCATTCAGCGCGATGCGGACGGCGCGCCCACAAGGTTGGACCCGACCGTGTACGCGGATATCGATGCCGCCCTCGCCCTGGCCGAGGAGCATGATCTGTATTTCATCTTCGCCCTCTTTGCCGCACCCAGTGACGTACCGACGGGCTGGATCACCGACCCGGCGCAACGGATGCGGTTGGCGGAGACGCTGGCGCCGCTGTTTGCCCGCTACCGCGGTCAGCCGCGCCTGCTGGCCTGGGACCTGTTCAACGAGCCGGAGTGGGACATCTGGAACAACAAGGTGCCGGCGGAGGCGGTGCAGGCTACCGTGCGGGAGCTGGCAGCGGCGGTGCACGCCCACAGCGACGCCTACGTCACCGTCGGCTCGGCGATGCTGGACGGCCTGCCCCTGTGGGTGGGCCAAGGGCTCGATTACTACACCGCGCACTGGTACGACTACATGTCCGGCGGCAACTGGTGCGCCCTGTGCACGGACTACGCCGCCGTGCGGGCGCGCTACGGCCTAGACGCGCCGCTCGTCATCGGTGAGTTCTACGCCGGTCCCGACACCGGCGCGCGGGAGCGGTTCACCGCCTGGTACGACAAGGGCTACGCCGGGGCGCTGGCCTGGTCGCTCATCCCGGAGCGGACGTTTGATCGGATGGCGGTGGACCTAACGGCGGCGGCCGCGTTCGCGACGGCGCACGGCGATAGCGGCCCGCGCCGACAACAGCCGTGAGCCGGGCGGTTCCTGACCCAGACGCGCTTTCGCAGCGGTTGCGGGTTCACGGTCGGCGCGAGCGCAGCTCCTGCAGGAACACCAGGCGCACGATCCGGTCGCGGTCTCGTTCAGACAGGTCGAGAAAGCGCACCCCGGCCTGCCAGCCGGCACGTGTGGGTCGGCACCACACCGCCTGTGCTGGCAGCTCGCGCGGTGGGCCGTCCGGCAGCGACAGGCGGAGATAGAGCGTGTCACCGGCGCGCACCGGGCGGGGGGAGAGCAGTCGCGCGCCGCTGCCGCTCAGGTCCACCAGCCGCACCCAGCACAGCGCGGCGCGGCCGTCGGCGAGCAGGAGCGCCTGGACGGGTGCCAAGCCCGTGGCGGCGCGGTAGAACGCGCGCCGGTTCGCGGCCGGCCCGTCGAGCGCGGCGAGCCGCACCCGCAGCAGCGGCGGGCTGCCGACCTCGACGGAGAGCAGAACGACCGGCAGTCGCCGGCCGCTCCATGACATGAGCCAGGCGCTGGCACCCGGTTGGAACAGTTCCGGTTGCAGGGGCACCACCTCGGCCCGCAGCGCGAGCACGTCCCCGTGGATGGTGACGACGCGGCAGCCAAGCTCGATCGCCTGCCCCTCCTGCCCCACGGTGAGGCTTACCACCTCGTCCGGCGCGAACGTGGGCTCTCCCATCGGTGGCACGGTGCACCCTCGGCGCGAAGCTGAGCGCGGGTCTCTTGTGGGTATCGTGCGGGGCGGCCGGTCCTGAAGGGCGGTCGCCCGCCGGGGACCGTCAGGTGGTGGGTGGACAGCCGGCCATGCCGTTGGCGGGCAGGAATTCGGTAAGGGTCTGGCCGGATTCGACCACCCGGCGGGCGATCTCCGGCCCCACATAGCGAATATGCCAAGGCTCGTAGATGTAGCCGGTGATCGCCTCCTTGCCGGCCGGGTAGCTGATCACGAAGCCGAAGCGGGCCGCGTTCTGCTGCAGCCAGCGACCCTCCGGCGTGGTGCCGAAGTCCTCGCTGAGGTCGTAGGGACGCCGGGCCGTCGCCAGATCCACGGCCACACCGAGCTGGTGCTCGCTGTGACCAGGTTCCGCCACCTGGCGCCGCGCCTGCGCCTCACCGTACTGCCGGATCTCCTGTTGCAGGACCTGGGCCTGGTACTCGTAGGATCGGTAGCCGGACACGGCCACCATCGGGTAGCCCTCCTCGCGGGCGGCAGCCAGCAGTTTGACGAGCGCCTCCGCCGCCTCGCGCCGGAGTTGCACCGCCTGCCCCGCCACCCACTCTAGGGGAAGGGTGACCAGATCGGGCGGCACGTAGCTGGGCGGCAGCCCGACCGCGGGGGTCAGGAGGCACAGTTGCGGTCGTGGCGTCGCCGTGCGGGTCGGTGCGATGGTGGCGCGCACGATGGCGACCGTGGCCGCCGGGGCAGGCGTCTGGGCAAGGGAGCGAGCGCCGCCGCAGGCCGCCAGCGCCAGGAGGGCGGGAACCAGGAGGACACGCTTCATCTCTCCCATCCTAACGGGATCGGCGCTCCCGTTGACAGTCTTGCCGCGTCTGCGAATAATGCCATCACCGCGCCGTGGAGACCCCGAGTGCTGGCGCGGTGGATCGTCGCGAAGAGGCCGGCATGCGCGCCTACGTGGTTCGCCGCCTGCTGCTGATGGTCCCGGTAGTGGTTGGGGTCTCGGTTATCATTTTTTTCATCCTGCGCGCCATCCCGGGGGACGCCATCGACGCCCAGTTGCAGGAGGCCGGCCAGCTCACAGAGGCGGAGCGCGCGCAGGCACGGCGGGAGCTTGGCCTGGACAAACCCGTCTGGCAGCAGTACTTCATCTGGGTCAGCAATCTCCTGCGCGGCGATCTGGGTCGCTCCTATCTGAGCAAGCGAACGGTCGCCGAAGAGTTGAAGAACCGAGTTCCGGTTACCGCGGAGCTGGCTATCCTGACAATCTTAATTGTGATCGGCACCGGTATTCCCATCGGCATCTACTCTGCGGCTCGCCGGGACCGGCCCTCTGATTATATCGTGCGCAGTCTCAGCGTGATTGCTCTTTCAGCACCGACCTTCTGGATCGGTATCATGATGTTGTTCGTGCTATCGCGCTATTTCGGTTATTTCCCACCGATTGGGCAAGGATTCAATCTTTTCGAGGAACCTATTGCTAATTTGCAGGCCATGATCTTTCCGGCCTTGACACTGGCTGCACCCCTCTCCGCGGTGTCGATGCGTCTGACACGCTCACAGATGCTGGAGGTGCTGCGGCAGGACTACATCCGTACGGCGTGGGCCAAAGGTCTCTCTGAACGACAGGTTGTGTTGCGCCACGCGCTGAAGAACGCGCTCATTCCGGTGATCACGGTGCTTGGTGCCCAGCTCGGGGTATTACTCGGTGGCACGGTGATCACTGAGCAGGTGTTTACTATCCCTGGCACCGGTACGTTGCTGCGCACGGCTATCTTCAACCGCGATTATCCGTTGGTGCAGGCGATTATCCTGATACTGGCGCTTATCTTTGTGATATTGAACCTGATCGTCGACCTGCTCTACGCGCGGTTAGACCCGCGGATTCGGTATGAGTAGGGAGCTACGCGATGTGCCCGACGATGCCGGGTGATGGGCGGTGGCGTCGTGGAAAGGGGCAGCAGTGACGGGTGACCTGCACGTGGCTGCCGGTGGTGAATTGGTGGCGCTGCGGCGAGAGGGCCGCGGCACGGGCGGGGTACTGGCTGACCTCTGGCGCTTCGCCCGCCGCAAACCGGTCGGCGCCGCGGCGGGCGCGATCGTGCTGCTGGTAGCGCTGGCCGGCCTCTTTGCCGATCAGGTGGCCCCGCACGATCCGCTGAAGACCAACCCCCTCGATTCCCTGCGTGCGCCGAGCGCGACCTACCCGCTGGGCACCGATGTCCAGGGGCGCGACGTCCTCAGTCGGATCATCCACGGCACCCGTATCTCGCTGGGGGTGGGCGTGGCCGCCGTGCTATTCGGCGTATCCGTGGGCACGGTGGTGGGGCTGGTGAGCGGCTACTTCGGCGGGTGGCTTGACACAGGCTTGCAGCGCCTGATCGATATGTTGATGGCCTTCCCCACGCTGATCCTGGCGATGGCGATCGTCGCGGCCGCCGGCACCGGCCGGGGCACGTGGTCGCCGCAGCCGGGGTGGTGGGGCGTGCTGGCGGAGGTGTGGTCGGCGGTGCGCAATAACGCCAACCTGGTGCTGGCCATCGGTATCACCCTGATCCCCGGTGCCGCTCGTGTGGTGCGCGGTACGGTGCTCAGCGTGAAGCAGAACGCGTACGTGGAAGCGGCCCGCTCGCTCGGTGCTAGCCACACCCGCCTGATCGTGCGCCATATCCTGCCCAACGTGTTCGCACCCATTCTGGTGCTGGTGTCCGTGGTAATCGGGCAGGCGATCATCGCCGAGGCGTCGCTCAGCTTCCTGGGGCTGGGGGCGCAGGAGCCGACGCCGTCCTGGGGCCAGATGCTGTCTGGGTCGGCGCAGCGGTACATGGAGCAGGCGCCGTGGCTGGTGATCTTCCCCGGCCTGGCGATCGCGGTGGTCGTCTACTCGTTTAACATGTTCGGCGATGCCTTGCGTGACGTCTTGGACCCGCGTCTGCGCGGGCAGGATTGATCGGGCGGTTGCGACCGTGCGGGTGCATCGCGCCTGGCAGGTCCATGCTGCGGAGGTGCCTCCGGCGTCCGGCCGGATGGAGACTTCGCCACGATGAGGAGGGAGACGGGTATGACTACGGCACGGCGCAACACGGGCCGGTGGAGCCGGCGGGGACTGCTGGCCGCAGGCGGCGCGGCGGCGTTCCTGGCGGCCTGCGGCGGCGGGGAGAAGCAGGAGCGCGGCGCGGCCGGCACGCAGGTACCCGGTGGCGCCGCCGGGGCGCAAACACAGGCCCAGGCGGTCAAGCTCGGCGGCGTCCTGCGGTACCATATCCCCAAGGACCCCGGTAATTTGGACCCGCACCTGGCGACGGATTCCTCGACCACCGCCTTCGCCAACCTGGTGTACAACACCCTGCTTCGCTTCCGCACCGGGCCCGAGGTGGAAGTCCAGAGCCTCCAGATCGAAGGGGCGCTGGCCGAGAAGTGGGAGACGCCGGACACCCAGACCGTGATCCTCAAGGTGCGGCCCGGGGTCAAATGGCAGAACCGGCCGCCGCTGAATGGTCGAGCGTTCACGGCCGAGGATGTCAAATTCGGGATTTTGCGCATCGGCACGGACAAGCCTGAGTTCCAGCGCGCCACGTTTTTCAAAGGCATTGACCGCATTGATATCACAGATAAAGACACCGTTGTTATCAAACATAAGCAACCAAATGTTCCCTTTGTGACGTATCTTGCCGTGCCATATCACGTAATGATCTCGCGAGAAGTGGTCGAAGGCGATGACCCACGCGTGACAATGGTCGGTACCGGGCCGTTCATGCTGGATTCTTATACGCCAAACGGTAAAGCGATCTTCAAGAAGAATCCAGATTACTGGCGCAAGGACGCGCGTGGCCAGCAGCTTCCATACCTCGACGGTGTGGAGCTAGCAGGGCCGCAGGAACCGGCTGTGCGCCTGGACGCGTTCCGCGCCGGTCAGACTGACATCATCATCTTCGATAAAGCGGGTGACGCGGAGAGCGTGAAACGCCAGAATTCCAGTATTCAGAGCGAGAAGTTCACGCCATTTTTCTATTACATGGTGTACGGTTTCGATGTCACGCGCGGACCGTTGCAGGACGAGCGCGTACGCCAGGCCATCGCCTGTGTGATCGACCACGCCGCCATTCGCCGCGCCATCTTCCAAGATGAGGCCGTCCGCGCTACGCCGATTCCAGTCGGGTTTAAGGACTGGATCGCGGACTACAAAGAGCTTGATTTCTACTTCGATAAGCCGGATATCCAGCGCGGCAAGCAGCTTATGGAAGCCGCGGGACTGCCCAACGGCTTTAACGTGAAGATGGACACGAACGTCGCCTATACCGATGAGGCGGCGACGATGCCCCTGCTGCAGGATATGCTGCGCAAGATCAACATCAACGTGACGGACCTGCTCAAGATCGAACGGGCCCAGTTCCTCGGGCCGACTAACCGGCCGGGCGGCTTTGAGATGCGGCTATGGCACCACTCGGCCTTCTCGGAGCCGGATGAGTTTCTCACGAACTTCTACCAGCGCGGTGCCTCGCGCAATTACGGGGGCTGGGGCAGTGAGCGCATGGATGCGCTTATCAACCAGCAGCGCAACATCGCCGACAAGAACGAGCGTAAGAAGGTGCTGGTGGAGATCCAGAAGGAGCTGGCGCGGACCAACTGGCGCATCGGCCTGGAGCAGAACTACGAGTTCGTCGGCTGGTACAGCAAGGTGAAGGGCTGGCGCGCCCTGGCGGCCGATCCCGGCTACTACACGCTGCCCTTCGAGCACACCTGGTTGGACCGCTAGAGCCGATCCCCCGGCGGAGGAGGCACCGTCCGGCCCGCGCTCAGATCGCCGCCTGCTGTTCGCGGGCCTCGATGGCGGAGGCAAGCTCGAGGATCCGCTGGGCCCGCCGCGCGCGCGGCGCGTCGATGATGCGTCCGTCTAAGTGGGCGAACTCCTCACCGCGCTGCCGGGCCTCCTCGTGGGCGGCGTGCAGCCGCCGGGCGTAGGCGATTTCCTCCGCCGAGGGCCGGAAGACGGCGTTGACGATCGCCGCCTGCTCCGGGGTGAGCACCATCTTGCCGTGCAGGCCGAGCTGCCGGGCCTGGCTTACGTGCGCCAGCAAACCTTGCGACTCGCGCAGGAAGGGGTAGGCGCCATCGATCGCCAGCAGGTTGGCGGCACGGGCGCAGACGGCCAGGTGGCTGCGCGCGTAGTGGAGCTCGTGCCCGTCGCGGCTTTGCTCCACCCCCATGTCGGCGCAAAACCCGCCCCCGTCCAGGGCCAGGGCCACCAGCCGCGGCGTGGCACGGGCGATGTCGCGCGCGTTGAGCAGGCCCTCGGCCGATTCCACGGCCGCGATCAGGCGCAGGCTGCCCTCCGCGAGGCCGACCTCAGCCTCGGCGTCGCGCAGCAGCGCCTCCACGTACCGCACGTGGTTAGCGGAAAGGGCGTGCGGCAGGACGTACCCGGTCACCTGGCCGCCGGCCGTGGCGCGGATATCCGCCTTGGCTAAAAGCGTGCTGGTGCGGTGGACGCGCACCCACAGCCGGTGCCGAGGGTGCAGCTCGGCGATGGCCGCGCGCACCGCCGCCCGCGCTTCCTCCGCCCGCTGGGGTGCCACGCCCTCGAGGTCCAGCACGATCGCGTCCGCGTGGCTGACGCGGGCGGCCTCCAGCCCGCCGCGGTCCAGCGCTGAGATCAGCAGCAGTGAGCGCAGCAACTCCACGGGCATGGGCCAACCTCCACGCGTCTATTGGCGCTCCCGCGTCAGTCTAGGCAATCGGGCCCGCCGGTTGAAGGGCAGGGTGGGAGGCAGCGTCTCGCTGGCCTAGAATGAAAGCGCGTCGCCGAGGCGGCGCGCGGAGAAGGACACGATGGCACGAGGACGGTGGGGCTGGTCCGGTGTGGGGATGGCCACGGTGGCCGGGTGGCTCGCCGCCTTCCTGGCCGCCGGTGCGGGTGAGGGGCGGCGTGCCGCAGCCGAGAGCGGCTTACCGGCCCTGCCGAAGCGCGGGCGGGAGGACGATGGGCACCCTGCCGCCGGCCAGGGCGGCCTGCGCGCCTTGTTCGGCCGCCTGGCCGAGGCGCTGGACGAGCAGGGGGCGCTCCTGCGCGAGCGGGTGGAAGGGCTCATCACCACCTATCGCCTGCTGCGCGCCATGGGCATGAGCGACCAGCAGATCGCCGCTCTCGTCGCCGAGACGGCGCGCGCGCAGCTGGCTCGGCGCCTCGGCGGCCGGACGCCGGAGCGTGACGAGCTGCGGCGGCTGTCGGACGCCGTGTTCATGATGGTCGTCCGGGCCGCAGAGGACGTGGACGAGCGCTTTGATCTCAAGGGCGACTTCGTGCGCCAGGTGCGCGACCTCGTCCAGGCCGCGCGGGTCGGGCGGGAGGACGCCCTGCATGCCTTTGAACGCGGCAGCGTCGCCGCGCGGGCGCTGTTGGCGCGGCTGCTGGAGCAGTTCGACGGCGGCCGGCCCGGGCCGGTGCACGAGGACGACGAGGGATGACCGGCGGCGATGACCTTCCCTTCCGCGTCGGCGCCGGCTATGACATCCACCGGTTTGGGGCGCGGCGGCCCCTGGTGCTGGGTGGGGTGCACGTCCCATGCGATTCGGGGCTGATCGGCCACAGCGATGCCGACGTCGTCCTGCACGCGGTGATCGATGCCTTGTTGGGCGCGGCCGGTCTGGGTGATATCGGGACCCACTTCCCGCCCGACGACCCGCGCTACAAGGACGCCGACTCCGGTGCGCTCCTGCGGCAGGTGGTGGCCGGGCTGCGCCGGGCAGCGTGCGAGCCGGTGAACGTGGATATCACCGTCATCGCCGAGCGCCCGCGCATCGCGCCCCATGCGGAGGCGATGCGCCGCGTTATCGCCGGCGCGCTCGGGGTCACGCCGGAGCAGGTGAGCGTCAAGGCCAAGAGCAACGAGGGGCTCGATGCGGTGGGCCGGGGTGAGGCGGTGGCGGCGTGGGCCGTGGCGCTGGTGCGTCGCCGTCGGCCGGACGCCGCAGACCCGCCTCCACCTTTGCTATAATGCTGCCGATCCCTGTGGGGACACCCGCATGTGCACCACCTTCTCCCCGGCCGGCGCGTTGGTCCCGGCGCGCGGCTGCGCGTGTCGTCGGGGGCGACTCCGGCACCGCTCGGAGTGCGCCCCGTGGCGAGCGACCGCCCCGCTGCCTTGGAGGAACGCGCCATGTCCCTGCTGCGCAGTATCAAGCGTGATATCGACGCCGCGCTGACGCGCGACCCGGCGGCGCGCAGCGCCCTGGAAGTCATCCTCGCTTATCCCGGGTTCCATGCCCGGCAGTTCCACCGCCTGGCGCACTGGTTGCACCGCAAGGGCGTGCCGATCATCCCGCGCCTGATCTCCCACATCAGCCGCATGCTCACCGGCATCGAGATCCATCCGGGCGCGGTGATCGGCGAGGGGCTGTTCATCGACCACGGCATGGGGGTGGTGATCGGCGAGACGGCGGTGATCGGCGACGATTGCCACCTGCTGCAGGGGGTGACGCTGGGCGGCACCAGCACCAAGCGGGTCAAGCGCCACCCGACGCTCGGCAATAACGTCACCGTCGGTGCGGGCGCCATCCTCCTCGGCGCGATCACCGTGGGAGACCACGCCCGCATCGGCGCCGGCTCGGTGGTGGTGTCCAACGTGCCACCGTACGCCACCGTGGTGGGTGTGCCGGGCCACATCATCGCCTACCATGATCCGGGCAACGACTCCGTCGTGCGGCTGCCGGACCCGGAGTGGGACCGGATCGAAGCGCTGGAGCAGCGTGTGCGCGAGTTGGAAGCGCGTCTGGAACGGCTCATGCGGGAGACGCCCGCACGGGCGGGTGAGCCGGCGGAGGATGTGACGCGATAACCGCCGACCAGCGTACCGGCGACCGCTACGAACCGCTGCGTTGAGAGACATCGATGAAGCTGTACAACACCATGACCCAGCAGGTGGCCGAGTTCGTCCCGCTCCGGGATGACGAGGTGACCATGTACGTCTGCGGGGTGACCCCGTACGACGAGGCGCACATCGGCCACGCCATGAGCGCCATCGTGTTCGACGTGCTGCGCCGCTACCTGGAGTACCGCGGCTACCGGGTGCACCACGTGCGCAACTTCACCGATATCGACGACAAAATCATCGAGCGGGCGCGCCAGCTCGGCGAAGAGCCGCTGGCGCTGGCCCGCCGGTATGCCGCGCGCTACGTGGAGGACATGGAGGCGCTGAACGTGTTGCCGCCCACGGTGGCCCCCTACGCCACCGAGGAGATCCCGACCATCATCGAGATGGTGCAGGGCCTGATCGACAAGGGGTACGCCTACGCCGCCAAGGGCGACGTCTACTTCCGGGTGACGCGCAAGCCGGACTACGGCAAGCTCTCGCACCAGTCGCTGGCGGCAATCATGGCGGGGGTGCGCGTGGAGGCCGACGAGACCAAAGAGCACCCGGCCGATTTCGCCCTGTGGAAGGCGGCCAAGCCGGGCGAGCCGTCCTGGGACAGCCCGTGGGGGCCGGGGCGGCCGGGCTGGCACATCGAGTGCTCGGCCATGGCGGTGCGGTATCTGGGCCCCTCCATCGACATCCACGGCGGCGGCACGGACCTCATCTTCCCGCACCACGAGAATGAGATCGCCCAGTCCGAGGCCTACACCGGCGTGGTGCCGTTCGTGAACTTCTGGGTGCACAACGGCATGATGCGCATGCACGGCGACAAGATGAGCAAGTCGCTGGGCAACTTCATCACCATCCGCGAGGCGGTGGAGCGCTACGGGGCGGACGCCCTGCGCCTGTTCATCCTCTCCGGAACCTACAGCAAGCCGCTCAACTTCACCGAGGAGGCGGTGCGCGGGCATCGAGCGGGGGCCGAGCGGCTGCGCTTCGCCGCCCGCCGGCCCGGCCGGGCGACGGGCACCGTGGAGGTGGACCCGGAGCCGTTCCGGCGCGCCTTCGAGGCGGCGATGGACGACGACCTCAACACCTCCGGCGCCGTCGCCGCCCTGTACGACCTGGCGGCCGCCATCAACCGCGGCCGCGACGCCGGCCACGGCATCGCGCTCGCCCAAGCCACCCTGCTGGAGCTGGCCGGCGTGCTCGGCCTGCGCCTGGAAGAGACGGAAGGGGAGGTGCTGGCCGCGCGGCCGTTCATCGACCTACTGGTGGAGGTGCGGGCGGAGCTGCGCGCGGCCAAACAGTACCTGCTGGCCGACCGCATCCGCGCCCGCCTGGCCGAGCTGGGCGTGACGCTGGAGGATAGCCCGTCCGGCACCAGGTGGCGTCTCGGCTGATGGGCCGCCGCGCCCCGCCCCTGGAGGCTTGACAGGATGCGGTATGATGGCTGCAGAAGTGCGCGTGGAAAGGAGGCGGACAGCGGTTCACCCCCAGCGCGGACCCGCAGCTCACCGCCGGCCACCAGGTGCTTGACAGCCGCTGCCTAGCTGGATATACTCCTCTCGGCTAGGTATGACCCTCTTTGTCCTTTTCTTCCCCGTTTCAGAGTTGCACGCGGTGCCCAGGTTCGGGGCCGTTCTGTCATCTGACGCAGCCGTCTGAGGAGCGCATAGGCATGACAACCGCCAGCGAGATCGTCCGGCGTCAGAGCGCCGTTCCGTCTGTCAAGCGCGATTACTCGCGCATCGGTCACGTGCTCGACATCCCGAAGCTCATCCAGGTCCAGCTCGACTCGTTCCGCTGGTTCCAGGAGGCGGGGCTGCGGGAGCTGCTGGACGAGATCTCCCCCATCCAGGACTTCACCGGCAACCGCATGGAGCTGGTGTTCGGTGAGTACTCCTTCGGCGAGCCGAAGTACTCGGAGATGGAGTGCCGTGAGCGCGACATGACCTACGCCGCGCCGCTGCGCGTCAACGTCGAGCTGCGCATCAAGGACACCGGCGAGGTCAAGGAGCAGGAGCTGTTCATGGGGGACTTCCCCCTCATGACGCAGCATGGCACGTTCATCATCAACGGCGCCGAGCGGGTGGTGGTCTCGCAGCTCGTGCGCTCGCCCGGTGCTTACTTCAGCATCGAGCAGGACCCGGCCTCCGGCCGCGGCCTGTGCTTCGCCAAGTTGATCCCCAACCGCGGCGCCTGGCTGGAGTTCGAGACCTCCAACAAGGACATCATCTCGGTGAAGGTGGACCGCAAGCGTAAGATCCCCGTCACCACGCTGCTGCGCGCCATCTACACCGACCCGAACATCGACGACGAAACCCAGCTCGGCACCGATGAGCAGATCCTGGCCCTGTTCGAGGATGTGGACACGGGCGAGCACCGCTACATCCAGCGCACGCTGGAGCGGGACGGCATCCCCGAGGGCCAGCGCCATAAGCGCGGCGCCATCACCGAGTTCTACAAGCGGCTGCGCCCGGGCGACCCGCCCACCCTGGAGAACGCCCGCCAGCTGCTCTACGGCCTGTTCTTCAACCCGCGTCGCTACGACCTGGGCCGCGTGGGCCGCTACAAGCTGAACAAGCGGCTGGGACTAGATGAGAGCGTCAAGACGCACATCCTCCGCCCGGAGGACCTCGTCGCCCTCATCAAGCAGATGATCCGCATCAACAACGGCCAGGGGAAGGGCGACGACATCGACCACCTGGGCAACCGGCGCGTGCGCGCCGTGGGCGAGCTGATCCAGAACCAGTTCCGCATCGGCCTCCTGCGCATGGAGCGGGTGGTGCGGGAGCGCATGACCATCACCGACCCGGACCAGGCCACGCCCTCGGCCCTGATCAACATCCGGCCGGTGGTGGCCGCCATGAAGGAGTTCTTCGGCGGCTCCCAGCTCTCGCAGTTCATGGACCAGACCAACCCGTTGGCCGAGCTGACGCACAAGCGGCGCCTGTCCGCGCTCGGCCCCGGCGGCCTCTGCCGCGACCGGGCCGGCTTCGACGTGCGTGACGTGCACAACAGCCACTACGGCCGCATCTGCCCGATCGAGACGCCGGAGGGCCCCAACATCGGCCTCATCGGCTCGCTGGCGACCTACGGCAAGGTCAACCCCTACGGGTTCATCGAGACGCCGTACCGCCGCGTGATCCGCGAGCTGCCCAAGGACTCGCCGCGCCTGGTGGGCCGCTACCTGCGCGAGGATATCGAAGGGGTGGCCCCGGCCGGCACGGAGATCACGCCGGAGCTGGCGCAGAAGTTGGCCGTCGGGCCGCTGGAACTGGTGCCGGTGCGGCCGTTCGTCTCCAACGACCCGCGCGATATCGAGTACATGTCCGCGGACGTGGAGGAGAACTTCGTCATCGCCCAGGCCAACGTCAAGCTGGACGAGCGCGGGCACTTTCTCGACGAGCGCATCGAGGCACGCACGCACGGCGAGTTCGTCGAGGCCACGCCGGACATGGTCCACTTCGTGGACGTCTCGCCCAAGCAGATCGTGTCGGTGGCGGCCTCGCTGATCCCGTTCCTGGAGCACGACGACGCCAACCGCGCCCTTATGGGCTCCAACATGCAGCGGCAGGCGGTGCCGCTGGTGCGGCCCGAGGTGCCCCTGGTGGGCACCGGCATGGAGCGCCAAGCGGCGGTGGATTCCGGCCAGGTGGTGGTGGCCAAGAAGGACGGTGAGGTGACCTCCGCTACCGCCCGCGCCATCACCGTGCGCTACGACGACGGCGAGGAGGAGACGTTCCCGCTGCTCAAGTTCGTGCGCTCCAACCAGGGCACGTGTATCAACCAGCGGCCGATCGTGGTCAAGGGCGAGCGCGTGCACGCCGGCCAACCGCTGGCCGATAGCTCCTCCACCGACCGCGGCGACCTGGCGCTGGGCCAGAGCGTGCTTGTGGCGTTCATGTCCTGGGAGGGCTACAACTTCGAGGACGCGATCATCATCTCGGAGCGGCTCGTCCGGGATGACGTCTTCACCTCCATCCACATCGAGAAACACGAAACCGAGGCCCGCGACACGAAGCTGGGCCCCGAGGAGATCACGCGCGATATCCCCAACGTGGGTGAGGACGCGCTCCGTGACCTCGATGAGAACGGCATCGTCCGTATCGGCGCCGAGGTCGGCCCCGGGGACATCCTAGTGGGCAAGATCACGCCCAAGGGCGAAACGGAGCTGACGGCGGAGGAGAAGCTGCTGCGCGCGATCTTCGGCGAGAAGGCGCGCGAGGTAAAAGACACCAGCCTGCGCGTGCCGCACGGCGAGCGCGGCAAGGTGATCGACGTCAAGGTCTTCGACCGCGAGGACCACGACGAGCTGGCGGCGGGGGTGAACAAGCTGGTGCGCGTCTCCATCGCCCAGCGGCGCAAGATCGCCGAGGGTGACAAGATGGCCGGCCGCCACGGCAACAAAGGCGTGGTGGCGCGCATCCTGCCCATCGAGGACATGCCCTTCCTGGAGGACGGCACGCCCGTGGACATCATCCTCAACCCGATCGGCGTGCCCAGCCGCATGAACGTGGGCCAGGTGCTGGAGACGCACTTGGGCTGGGCGGCCAAGAAGCTGGGCTTCCGCGCCATCACGCCGGTGTTCGACGGCGCCACCGACGTGCAGATCGAGGACGCGCTCGGTCGGGTGTGGATCGCCATGAAGGCCGACGCCCTCAGCGAGACGCCGCTGCCGGAGCACGACGGCCGCTACGAGAACCTGATCTGGGAACGGGTGCGCCCGTGGTTGGCCGAGCGCGGCTATAATGCCGACCGCATCTTCCGCGACGACGTGCCCGACTACCACGGCGAGGCACGCAAGGCCTGCCTGGAGCTGTGGCTGGAAGAGGTGATGCAGGATGAGGCGGTGCGGCCGCGTGTGGAGGAGGCGCTGCGACGGATCGGCGCCACCCAGGTGCGCGGGCTGACGTACGACCAGCTCGTCAATATCGGTGAGCACGTGCAGACGTACTGCAACATCGCGCCGCCCATCTTCGGCAAGCAAAAGCTGTACGACGGCCGTACCGGCGAGCCGTATGACCAGCCGGTCACGGTCGGCTACATCTACATGCTCAAGCTGGTGCACCAGGTGGAGGACAAGATCCACGCCCGCTCCACCGGCCCCTACTCGCTCATCACCCAGCAGCCGCTGGGCGGCAAGGCGCAGTTCGGCGGCCAGCGCTTCGGCGAGATGGAGGTGTGGGCGCTGGAGGCTTACGGTGCGGCGCATATCCTCCAGGAGCTGCTCACCGTCAAATCGGACGACATCGTCGGTCGCGTCAAGACCTACGAGGCGATCGTCAAAGGTGAGGACATCCTGGAGCCGGGGGTACCCGAGTCCTTCAAAGTGCTGGTCAAAGAGCTGCAGAGCCTCGGCCTGTCCGTCGAGGTGCTGAACGAGGAGGACGAGATGGTCGACCTTGGCCCGAGCGAGGCCGAGGTGCCGGAGTTGGGCATCAACATCAGCGGCCTGGAGCGCAGCGACGATTTCTGGAAGCTCTAACCCCGCCCGGCCCGCCGCCGCGGCCTGAGTGGGGCAAGACCCGGTGATTCAGCCTTAGAGGAAGGGAAACGGATGGAAGGCGGCGGCCGCGCGGCCATCGGGCGCCGCCCGCCTCCGTCCCGATGAAGCGAGGGAACCGTGCTCGAGGTCAACGACTTCAACGCCGTCCGCATCACGCTGGCGTCGCCGGAGAAGATCCGGGATTGGTCCTACGGTGAGGTGACCAAACCGGAGACGATCAACTACCGCACGCTCAAGCCGGAGAAGGACGGGCTCTTCGACGAGCGCATCTTCGGCCCGACGAAGGACTTCGAGTGCTACTGCGGCAAGTACAAGCGGGTCCGCTACAAGGGCATCATCTGCGATAAGTGCGGCGTCGAGGTGACGCGCGCCAAGGTACGGCGCGAGCGCATGGGCCACATCGAGCTCGCCTCGCCGGTGGCCCACATCTGGTTTGTGAAAGGCACCCCCAGCCGTCTGGGGCTGCTCCTCGATATCTCACCGCGCGCCCTGGAGCGGGTGCTGTACTTCGCCCAGTACATCATCACGCACGTCGATGAAGAGGCCAAACGGCGCGCGCTGGAGCAGCTGCGCGGCCAGGTGGAGGAGCGCGTGCGCGAGCGCACGCGGGACCTGCAGGCGCAGGTCGAGGCCATCCGCGCCGAGCTGGACGAACAGCGCCTGCAGATCGAGGCGCAGGTCGAAGCCCGCCGTCGGGAGCTGGAGGCGGAGCGCGAGCAGCGCATCAACGCGGTGGCGGCCTCCGGCATCTCCCCAGCCGAGGCGCAGCAGCGCGTGGAGGAGATCGAACGGGAGATCGCGGCGCAGCAGGCCGGCCTGAGCGAGATGCTGGAGGCTGGCCAGGAGGCGATTAACGCCGAGGAGCGCATCCGCACGGAGCCGATCTTCGACGAGATCCGCAAGGTGCGCGCCGAGGTGGAGCAGGAGTTCCGCGAGCAGCTCGAGGAGCTTGAGCACGAGATCCGGCCCCGCAAGCTGCACAACGAGAACAAGATCCGCGAGTGGCAGGAGCGCTGGCCGGACGTGTTCAAGGCCGGCATGGGCGCCGAGGCCATCCTGGAGATCCTCAAGGGCCTCGACCTCAACGCCATGCGCGACCAGCTCCAGCAGGAGATCAACTCCTCCTCCGGGCAGCGGCGCAAGAAGGCCACCAAGCGGCTGCGCATCGTGGAGGCGCTGCGCAAGAGCGGCAACCGGCCGGAGTGGATGATCTTCACCGTCCTGCCGGTGCTGCCGCCGGAGCTGCGGCCCATGGTCCAGCTCGATGGCGGGCGGTTCGCCACGTCCGACCTCAACGACCTCTACCGGCGCGTGATCAACCGCAACAACCGCTTGAAGCGGCTGCTGGAGCTGGGGGCGCCGGAGATCATCATCCGCAACGAGAAGCGGATGCTGCAGGAGGCGGTGGACTCGCTGATCGACAACGGCCGCCGCGGCCGTGCCGTCTCCGGCTCCGGCAACCACAAGCTCAAGTCCCTGAGCGACATGCTCAAGGGCAAGCAGGGGCGCTTCCGCCAGAACCTGCTGGGCAAGCGCGTGGACTACTCCGGCCGCTCGGTGATCGTGGTCGGCCCGGAGCTGAAGCTGCACCAGTGCGGCCTGCCCAAGCGCATGGCGCTGGAGCTGTTCAAGCCGTTTGTCATGCACAAGCTGGTGGCCAAGGGCCTGGCGCACAACATCAAGAGCGCCAAGCGCATCGTGGAGCGGGCGCGGCCAGAGGTCTGGGACGTGCTGGAGGAGGTGATCAAGGACCGGCCGGTACTGCTCAACCGCGCGCCCACCCTGCACCGCCTCGGAATCCAGGCCTTCGAGCCGGTGCTGATCGACGTCTCGGCCATCCAGATCCACCCGCTGGTCTGCTCGGCCTTTAACGCCGACTTCGACGGTGACCAGATGGCGGTGCACGTGCCGCTCAGCCGCTACGCGGTGGCCGAGGCGCGGCAGGTGATGCTGTCCACCAAGAACCTGCTGTTGCCCGCCTCCGGCGAGCCGACGGTGGCGCCCACGCTGGACATGGTGCTGGGCTGTTACTACATGACGCTGGTCAAACCGTGGGCCAAGGGCGCCTACCAGCCGGCCCAGAACGGCAATCCACCCCAGGGGGTGTACGGCTCGTTCGAGGAGGCCAAGCTGGCCCACGACCTGGGCGTCGTGGACCTGCAGGCTCCCATCCGCGTGCGCGACCGTAAGACGCGCGGCAAGCTGATCGAGACCACCGTTGGCCGCATCATCTTCAACGAGGTGCTGCCGGAGGACCTGTTCGACGACAGCGACGAGATGCTCTTCTTCAACACCGTCATGGACAAGAAGGAGTTGAAGAAGGTCGTCGCCCGCTGCTACCAGCGCCTCGGGAACGAGCGCACGGCCGAGGTGGTGGATGAGATCAAGCGCATCGGCTTTGAGTACGCCACGCGCTCCGGCATCACCATTGCCATGAACGATATCCGGGTGCCCGAGCGCAAGCAGGAGATCCTCGCCGAGGCCGAGCGTCAGGTGGCCGAGATCGAGGAACAATACCAGATGGGCCTCATCACGGATGAGGAGAAGTATGAGAAGACGGTCAAGATCTGGAACGACACCACGGACAAGGTCACCGAGGAGATCCAGCGCACCCTGAACCCCTACGGCTCCATCCACATGATGTCCAACTCCGGGGCCAAGGGAAACATCGCCCAGATCCGGCAGATGGCGGGCATGCGCGGCCTGATGACCGACCCGACCGGCCGCGTCATCGATTTGCCCATCCGCTCCTCGTTCCGTGAAGGGCTGTCCGTGCTGGAGTACTTCATCTCCACGCACGGGGCGCGCAAGGGCCTGGCCGACACCGCCCTGCGCACGGCCGACTCCGGTTACCTCACCCGCCGCCTGATCGACGTGGCGCAGGACGTGATCATCCTGATGGAGGACTGCGGCACCGAGGCCGGCATCTGGGTGGGCAAGCCGGAGGACCCCTCCGTGCTGGAGACGATGCAGGACCGCATCATCGGCCGGCTGGCGGCCTCGCCGATCGTGCATCCCGAGACCGGTGAGGTGCTCGTGGACCGCAACCAGGAGATCGACGAGGCGATGGCCGACCGCATCGTCGCGCTGGGCATCCAGAAGGTGCACGTCCGCTCGCCCCTGTCCTGCGAGGCGCCGCGCGGCCTCTGCCAGCGCTGCTACGGCCGCAACCTGGCCACCGGCAAGCTGGTTAACCTGCGTGAGGCGGTAGGCATCATCGCCGCCCAGTCCATCGGCGAGCCGGGCACCCAGCTCACCATGCGCACCTTCCACACCGGCGGTGTGGCCAGCCAGATGGACATCACCTCCGGTCTGCCGCGTGTGGACGAGATCTTCGAGGCGCGCCGGCCGAAGGGCCAGGCCGTTCTCTCGGAGATCGACGGGGTGGTGGAGGTGCTGCGCGAGGGAGACGTGCGCAAGGTGCGCGTCGTCTCCACCGAGCTCTACCGCGACGAGTACCACCTGCCCGAGGGCGCTGAACTGCTGGTAACCGAGGGGCAGGAGGTGGAGCAGGGCGCGCCGCTCGCCCGCCCGCCGGCCGGCATGGACGCCACCGCCGTGGCGGCCCTCACCGACCTGTCCGCGCGCATCAGCGGTCGGGTGCACATCGAGAGCCCCACGCACGTGGTGCTCTTCTACCAGTATGAGGACCGGCGGGAGTACGTCATCCCGGCGGCAGCTCGCCTGCTGGTGGAAAACGGCCAGATGGTGCACGCCGGCGACAAGCTCACCGAGGGGGCCAAGGACCCGCAGGATGTGCTCATCATCCAGGGGCGCGAGGCCGTGCAGCTCTACCTGGTGGAAGAGGTCCAGAAGGTTTACCGCTCCCAGGGTGTGAACATCAACGACAAGCACATCGAGGTGATCGTGCGGCAGATGCTGCGCCGCGTGCAGGTCGACACGCCCGGTGACACCCAGTACCTGCCCGGCGAGCTGATCGACCGCTTCGAGTTCGAAGAGACCAACCGCTCGATCATCGCCGAGGGCGGTGAGCCCGCCACCGCGCGCCCCGTGCTGCTGGGCGTGACCAAGGCCTCGCTCAGCACCGACTCCTTCCTGGCCGCGGCCAGCTTCCAGGAGACGACGCGCGTGCTCACGGAGGCGGCGATCAAGGGCGCGGTGGACCGGCTGCTCGGCCTTAAAGAGAACGTGATCATCGGCAAGCTCATCCCGGCGCGGGCGCCGATCGACGTGCCGCCACCGCCGCCGCGGCAGCGGCCGGAGCTGCCGCAGTTCGCGGGGATCGGCCCCGACGGCCGCCTGCTGGACGAGGGCGACGGGACCGCCCTGGCGCCGGAGATGTCGGCTGCTGATGCCGAGACCCATCTCGACGAAGAGGAGGGCTTGACCGAGACCGGCGAGGAGGAGCAGGAGGCCGTGCCGTTGGAGGCCCTGGCAGGGCCGGACGACGAGACGGCCGCGGAGGAGACGCTGCTGGACCCGGACGCCTCGCTGGAGGCGGAGCGAAGTGATCTGGGCATCGACCCGGACACGCTCAGCGGCGAGCGGCTCTAGGCCATCGGTCGGGTTGCTCCCACGGGGGTAGGGCTGACGAGCCCTACCCCCGTTCCCTGCCTGGCCCCTGCGCCCGGTCGCGGGCTGAGGCACGCGGGACGCGCGTGTTATCCTGCCTGAAAAGCCGGCGTGCGCCGCATGCGCCCGCGTCGGCTGGCGGAGGAACGTGATGACGGCCGGTGGGACGATGCCGGTGCCGGCACCGGCACCCGCGGTGGAAAGCGCCTACCAGACGGCGTTGGCGCAGTTCGACAAGGTCGCCGAGCGGCTGCACCTGGACCCCAACCTGCGGGAGGTGATGCGCACGCCACGGCGGGAGTTGACGGTGAACTTCCCGGTGAAGATGGACGACGGGAGCATCCGTGTGTTCACCGGCTACCGCGTGCAGCACTCCACCGCCCGCGGCCCGGCCAAGGGCGGCATCCGCTACCACCCGATGGTGACGCTCGATGAGGTCAAGGCGCTGGCCATGTGGATGACGTGGAAGTGCGCCGTGGTCAACCTGCCCTACGGCGGCGCCAAGGGCGGCGTGGCCGTGGACCCGAAGCTGCTGTCCGAGGCCGAGCTGGAGCGACTGACGCGCCGTTACGCCTCCGAGATCCAAATCATTATCGGGCCGGAAAAAGATATCCCGGCGCCGGATATGGGCACCGATGCCCGCATCATGGCCTGGTTCATGGACACCTACTCAATGAACCGAGGCTACGTGGTGCCGGGCGTGGTCACCGGCAAGCCGATCGCTGTGGGCGGCACGCGCGGCCGGGTCGACGCCACCGGTCGCGGCATCCTCTATATCGCGCAGGAGGCCTGCCGCGCGCGCGGGATCAGTCTAGAGGGGGCGACCGTCGCCGTCCAGGGTTTTGGCAACGTCGGCTCCAACGCGGCGCGGCTGCTGCGCAGCCAAGGCTGCCGCCTGGTGGCCGTGAGCGACGTGTCTGGCGGGGTGTACAACCCGAAGGGGCTCGAATGGCACGAGCTGCAATCTGTTAAGGAGCGGGGGCTGTCGCTCAGCCAGGCGAACGGAGATTTTGACCACATCACCAACGCCGAGTTACTGGAGCTTCCGGTCGATATTCTGGTGCCGGCCGCCCTGGAGAACCAGATCACGGCGCGCAACGCGCCGCGGGTGCGAGCCAAGATCATCATCGAAGGCGCCAACGGTCCTACCACCCCGGAGGCTGACCTCATCCTCGAGGAGAAGGGCGTGTTCGTGGTGCCCGACATCCTAGCCAACGCCGGCGGGGTCGTCGTCTCGTACTTTGAGTGGGTGCAGGACCTGCAATCGTTCTTCTGGGAGGAAGAAGAGGTTAACCTCCGGCTGAAGCGCATCATGACCCGGAGCTTTGACGAGGTGTACACCCTCGCCACGCGTGAAGGGGTCTCGATGCGGGAGGCGGCGTACATGCTCGCCCTGCGCCGCGAGGAGGAGGCGCTGCGCTATCGCGGTATCTTCCCGTAATCGAGACCCCCCTGTCGCAGGGCGCGGCCGGGGTGCGCTCCAAAGCAGGGACAGGTGAACACGCGTGGTGATGATGATTGAGGAGCGGGCCGCGTCCGGCGCTGGCGATGAGCTCGCGGACGCTGAGGCGCTGGAGCGGGTCCGCGCCGGTGACCATGACGCGTTTGCCGTGCTGGTGCGCCGCTACGAAGGCGGGCTGCGCCGATACCTGCGTCGGGCGCTGGACGACCCGGACCTGGCCGAGGACACGCTCCAGGACACCTTCCTGGAGTTGTTCCGGGCGGTACAGGCCGGAAGTGAGCTGCCGGCCCTCCAGGGATGGCTGTACCGTGCGGCCACGAACAACGCCCTGGACGCGGTACGCCGGCGCCGGTTCCGGCAACGGCTCCGCGACCTGGTGATGCGCGCTCAGCCGCTGGTGCGCGATCCGGGCGCGGAGACCGTGGAGCGCATGGCCGTCAACGCGGCCCTGCGCCGGCTGTCGCCGGCTGACCGCTTGGTGTTGCTGTTGAGCGTGCAGCAGGGCCTGGACTATCACGGCATCGCCCGGGTGCTGGAGATCGGTGAGACGGCCGCACGCCAGCGTGTGACGCGCGCCAAAGCTCGCTTCCGGAAGCACTACGAACAGGAACTCGACTATGCGCCTGCTCTCCCGCCGTCACCTAGCCGATGAACTCATCGTGGCCCTGCTGGACGGGGAGCTCTCCCCTGAAGAACGCACGGCGGCAGAGCACCACCTCGCGGCCTGCGGGCGCTGCGCCGATCTGCTCGTCCGCCAGGAACGGGCCAACCGCGCGCTCGCCCTCGAGCTAGCGGCGGACCTGGCCACCGGCGCGCCGGCCGAGGAGGCCGGTGTGCGCTGGCGCATTCGCCCGGCAGTCGGCGCCGCCGGCGCCGGTGTGCTGGCGGGTGCCGTCGGCGCACTGATGGTGGCCGGGCTGCTGGCCCGCCGGCACCGGCGCGCGTTGCTCGGCGCCGCCTGACACCCCGTCTCAAACCACGCCCACGGCGCGCGCCGGGCGATATCGCCCGCGTGGCAGGCCGTGCCTGTCCCACGCACGACGCTCCAGGGAGGTGCAGGTATGGGGTCGCTGCGTTGTTTCGCCTGTGGTCAGGCGCTCGGCGCCAGTCCTGTCTGCGACACGTGGGCGTGTGACCCCTGCCCGACATGCGGGCAATGTCGTCTCGAGGGCCCGGCGCATCGCCGGCGGGTGCCTAACCGCCCCTTATACCGAGAAACCGCCTTCGTGAACCGGCCGGACACACGGGCGCCGTGGCCTGCCCCCGTCTGAGCGGTCGGTCACCCCGCCCATCGCCCGCGGTGCGCCGTGAGGGCGCCGGGCCCGTGCGGTTCCGGCTACACTGGCGCTGAGATTTCCTGCCAGGAGCACGGCGATGACGGCGGCGCGCGGTGAGCGGCGGGCCATCGTGATGGTGTGGGACGGCCTGCGTCCGGACTTCGTCGGCCCGGAGCTGACCCCTAATCTCTGGCGACTGGCCGCCGCGGGCGTGCGGTTCACCAACAGTCATGCCGTCTTTCCCACGGTCACCCGCGTGAACGCCGCATCGATGGTGACAGGGTTGCTGCCCGGCCGGCACGGCATCCCCGGCAACGAGTTCTTCGCTCCGGGGGCCACGCAGAACGGCCGCCTCAACGCCGGCGACCACACCCATCTGGAGGCGTTGCGGACGGGGCGGGACGGGCGCGTGCTGTTCGCCCCCACCCTGGCCGAGCACGTGGCGCAGGCAGGCGGCCGCGCCGCCGTGGTGAGCAGTGGCAGCCCCGGCTCCGCCCTCCTCCAGCACCCCGAGGTGCGCCGCCACGGCGGCATCATGCTGCACCCGGCCAGTATCATCGGCGTTGACCTGAGCGACCTGACCGAACGGCTGGGGTCGCTGCCGCCGCGTGCCGTGCCCAACACGGCGATGAACGCTTGGTGCACGCGCGCCATCACCGACGTCCTCCTGGCCGACGACCCACCGCGTCTGATCCATTTCTGGCACTCCGACCCGGACGGTACGCAGCACGCGCGCGGCATCGGCCATCCCGACACCCTGCGCGCCATCCGTGACGCCGATCACAATCTGGGCGCAATCCTGGCCGCCCTGGAACGCCACGGTCTCGTCGGCGAAACGAACGTGATCGTGGCCTCCGACCACGGCTTCTCCACGCTCGTGCCGGGGGTGGACGTGGCCGAGGCGCTGGTGCGGGCCGGGGTGAAGGAGTCGCGCGAGAGCGACGACGTGGTCGTGTTCGGTGAGTGCATCTACGTGCGCGACCACGACCCGGACCGTGTGGCGGCCGTCGTGGCCTGCCTGCACCGCCTGCCGTCCATCGGCCCGCTCTTCACCGGTGGCGACAGGCCGCTGGTGGACGGCACGTTTGCGCTGGCGACGGTGGGCGCGGCCGGTCCCGCAGCGCCGGACGTGCTGTATTCGCGCCAGTGGGGGCACGAGCCGAACGAACACGGCTATCCGGGCACGGCCGCGGCCGTGTTCGGCGGCGGCCGGTACGTGGCCAGCCACGGGGCCATCAGCCCGTGGGACATCCGCAACACGCTCATCGTCGCCGGCCCGGACTTCAAGCAGGGGGTGGTGAGCGAGGTTCCGGCCGGCAACGTGGACATTATGCCCACGCTGTGCCACGTGCTAGGGCTGGGCGTGCCGCCGGGGCTGGATGGGCGCGTCCTGCACGAGGCGCTGCGCGACGGTCCCCACCCGACGTGGATGCGGGTCGAACGCACGCAGGTCGCGGTGGAGACGGACCGCCTGCGCCAGACCCTGCATTGCTCCGTGGTGGATGGCCACCGCTACGTGGACTACGGCACTATGGAGCGGTAACGCCGGCTGGAGCGATGGGCCGAGGCCCGTCTCACCCCGACCGTGACTCGGGCACGGCCGAGATGGCCGGGGACGCGGGTTCCACGCGTGGCAGCCGCGCCGCCAGGACTTCGACCAGGTGCAGGGCCTGCACCGGCCGCCCCGCCGCGCGCAGGCCGCCGCGAATGTGCAGCAGGCAGCCGGGGTTGTCCGTCACCACCACCGGCGCGCCGGTGGCCTCGATGTGCTCCAGTTTGCGCGCCAGGATGCGGCGGGCGACTTGCGGGTGCTCCAAGGAGAACGTGCCGCCGAAGCCGCAGCAAACGTTCGATTCCGCCATCTCGCGCACCTCGATGCCGCACACCTCGCGCAGCAACCGGCGCGCCTCCGGCCCCAGGCCCAGGCAGTTGGCCGACTGGCAGGCGTCGTGATAGGTGACCGGGCTGAGCGTCATCTGCCCGTCGCCCTCCTCGCCGGAGGTGCGGGCGAGCGCGCCGGCCGGCAGCCGGGCCACGTCGTTCACGAATCGGGTGAAGTCGCGCACGCGGGCGGCCAGCGCCTCGGCGCGCGCCCGCCACTCCGGCTCGTCACGCAGCAGGTGCGGCGCGTCCTGGGTGAGCATCACCACGCATGAGGTGGACGTGCTGACGATCGTGGCCTCCGGCTCCGCTTCCAGGGCCGTGATCGTCTGCTTGAGCAGCCGCCCGGCGCGTGCGCGGTCGCCGGCGTTGGCGGCCACCAGCCCGCAGCAGGTCCAGCCTTGGGGGATGGAGACCGTGCAGCCCAGCGCGCGCAGCACGCGCACCGCCGCCTCCCCGGTCTCCGGCTCGAACAGGTCCGTGATGCAGGCGGGGAAGTAGGCGACGCGCATTCCGGCGGCCTGCGACCCGGCGATGCGGGGTGGCGGCGGCTCGGCCAGCACAGGGCGCCTGCGGAACGGGGTCGGGCTCAGAGCCGGCAGGCTGCGCCAGGACAGCTGGTCACCGAGCAGCGGCAGGCCGTGCAGGTGGCCGTCGCGCACAAACGGTGCCTGCGCGAGACGCCCCAGCGCCTGTGCCGCGCCGCTGCTCATCGCCGTCACCGCCGCCCTCTTCTTAAGGGACAGGCCGTGGCGGGCGGCATAGCGCTGGCGCACGTCGATGATCTGGCGGGCGATGGGGATGGCGACCGGGCAGATCTGCTCGCAGGCGTTGCAGGAGGCGCAGAGCGTGTTCGGCTCGCCGGCGGCCTCCAGCCCGTGGTGGATGGCGGTGAGCACGAGCCCGATCGGCCCGGTGTAGATATAGCCGAAGGCGTGGCCGCCCACCACGGCGTAGGGCGGACACACGTTGGCGCAGGCGCCGCAGCGGATGCAGCGCAGGGCGTCGCGCAGGTCGGGGTCCTCGCGGGCCTGCCAGCGGCCGTTGTCCAGGAGGACGATGTGGTGCTCCAGCGGCCCGTGCACGCCCACGGCCAGGTCCATCTCGATGTCGCCGGAGCGGCTGGGGCCGGTGATCATGTTGACGTAGGTCGAAAAGCGCTGGCCGGCGGCGTTGCGGGCCAGCACGTCCAGGATCTGGGCCGCGTCGTCCAGCGTGGGCACGATCTTTTCCACCCCCATCACCGCCACGTGCACGGGTGGCAGCGTGGTCACCAGGTCAGCGTTGCCCTCGTTGGTGACGATGACGATGGTACCGGTGTCGGCGATGCCGATGTTGGCGCCGGTGATGCCCAAGTCGGCGCGCAGGAACTTCTCGCGCAGGGTGCGCCGGGCGAAGCGCACCAGCGCCCGGGTCTCCGGCGGCAGCGGCTCACCGCCGACGGCCGAGAACAGGTCGGCGATCTGCTCGCGCGTGAGGTGGATGGCGGGCGCGATCAGGTGCGAGGGGTGGTCGTGCGCGAGCTGGATGATCCACTCGCCCAGGTCGGTCTCCACCACCTCGATGCCCAGCCGCTCCAGGTGGGCGTTGAGCTCGATCTCCTCTGTGGCCATCGACTTGGACTTGACGGCCAGCTGCACGCCGTGCCGCTGGGCGATCTCACCGATAATGCGCCGGGCGTCGGCCGCCGTGGCCGCCAGGTGGACGTGGGTGCCCGCCCGTTCCGCCCGCTCGGTGAACCGCTCCACCAGCGCCGGCAGGTCGTCGATGGCCTTGGCCTTCATGCCCCCCAGGCGGCGTTGCACCTCGGCGAACTCCCCGGGAGCGAACAAGGCGTTGCGCCGGTCACGCAATGTGGTCAGCCCGCGCCGGAGCGCCACCGGGATGTGCTCGCTGCGCAGGCTGTGCGCCAGGCGCTTCTTGAACGGCTCGCGGCTGGACATATGAGAACCTCACGCGACAGGGCTGTGCACGGTGATGGTGGGCACCATCATACATGGGCGGCGCCGCTGGTGTCCGGGAGCGGTGTCGGGCGGAACAGTATACTTGAGGAGGGCTTGTGGCGGTGGTGAGGGCAACCTGAGGATGGGGCCGGCCACGGTGCCCATGCGAGCGACGCACGTCCTTGTCGTTGAAGATGACCCGGCGATGCAGCGCCTGCTGCGACGGACCCTGGAGCTGGCCGGCTATACGGTGACCGTCGCCGATGAGGGGTCCGCGGCGCTGGCGCTGGTTGATGCGGTGCGGCCGGACCTGGTGCTGCTGGACGTCGTGCTGCCGGGCATGGACGGGGTGGAGGTGTGTCGCCGGCTGCGCGCCCGCTCGCAGGTGCCGATCCTGATCATCAGCGCCATGGATCGCGAGGGCGACAAGGTCCGCGGCCTGGAAGCGGGCGCGGACGACTACATTACCAAGCCGTTCGCGGCCGGCGAGGTGATCGCGCGGGTGCGGGCGGTGTTGCGCCGCGCCGCCTGGAGCGGCGGCATGCCGCCGGGCGGCGTGCTGCGCGTCAAAGACTTGGAGATCGACCTCGAGCGGCATAGGGTGCACCGGGATGGCGTCCCGATCAGCCTCACGCCACTGGAGTTCCGGTTGCTGACGTATCTGGCCAGCCGTTCCGGCCGCGTGCTCACCCATACCATGATCTTGCAGGCGGTGTGGGGGAACGAGTACGCCGACGAGGTGCATATGCTCCGGGTCAATATCTCCCGCCTGCGCCAGAAAATCGAGCGGGACCCCGCGAAGCCGGCGATCATCCTGACCGTTCCCGGTGTCGGCTACACCGTGCCGGCGGACGCCTGATGGCCCCTGGCGCGCATGATGGCGGGCCCCATCCGTCGGACGGGCGATCGCGCGCTATCACGAGGTGGGAGGACGATGACGGCAGAGTGGGATGAGCTCGAACAGTTGTGCCGCGAGATCGAACAGGCGAGCGGCGAGGCCGCGGAGCGGCACGAGCGCCTGCGTGGCGAACGTGAGGCGCTTAAACCGGCGCTGGAGGAGATCGAGCGCTTCTGGCAGGAGCTAGCGCCCGAGCGGGCCCTGGAGCAGGTGCGCGACCGGCTCCTGGGCGGCAGCGCCCTCCTGCAGCGCGTGACCGCCGTGTACGGCCTGGAGCGGATGGCGGCTCTGGTGTGGCCGGCCGCCGCCGACCCGCGCCCGGAGCTGGCCGCGGCCAAGGGGGAGTACCGGGTGCAGGTGCTGCTGGGTCTCAACGAGCGGGGACGGCCGCGCGTCCGGGTCACCGGCGCCAAGCGGTTGGAGGCCATCCTGCCGGTGGCGCCGGAGAAGTTCCGGGCGGTGCTGCTGGGCGCGGTGCGGGCGCCGGAGCACGTGCTTTCGGAGGAGGCGGTCGAATCGGAGGCCGAGCGGGCGGAGCAGGTCCCAACGGACGGCGAGCGTCCGGCGCCATCGGCGGGTGAGGCGCCGTCCCAAGGGCGGCCCACACCGCCCCCACCCGACGAGCCGATCCCGATGGGCCCGGCCCCGAGCGGGAGCACGGAGCCGGAGGCCACGTCCGAGGGCTAACCGGTCCAGGCGAGCCGTCTATGTCTGGACAGTCCGTTCCGTGGTCGCACGCGTTGCCATCTGTTACTTTTCTTATCGCGTGCGATCCTTCACAATCAGATGAGAGGTTCGGAAGACCGACCGACGAAGCAGGCCTGACGAACGAGTGTGGAGGACGTCTGTCAATGGTTGATGGCAAGCGAGTGTACGACGCATGGGTGGCGATCCACCAGGCCGCGATCACCCTGGAGCGCGCGGTTGATGTGCGCCTGCGACCCTGGAACCTGAGCGGCTCGCAGGCCGCCGCGTTGAGCGTGCTGGTCCGACACGGACCACAGCGCATGTCCGACCTGGCCCGCTACCTATTGCAGCAAACCCAGACCACCACGGACCTGGTGGACCGACTGGAGCAGCGCGGTCTGGTGCGCCGCGTGCGCCACGCCACCGACCGACGCGTGGTGCTGGTCGAGGCGACGGATAAAGCCCGCGACCTGTTACAGGAGATCGGCGGCATCGGCTGGGGCGTCGGGCAGGAAGCCTTCGGGCAGCTCACGGCCGCCGAGCTCGACCGGCTGATCGACGCGGCCCGGCGGGTGCGCAACCGCGCCGCCGAGCTGGGCGGTATCCCGTTTGAGCACCTCACGTACGCGGAGGACCGCCTCCGCCTGGAGTCGGCACCGCTGGAGGCGGCCGCAGCCGACTGAACCCACGGCCAACGCGCGCGACCCGGCATACGCGATACGTGATATATGCCGCGTGCATGTGTTGCGTATCGCGTATCGCGTTCTCTGTCCGTCGCAGACGTCCTGTGGCGGACGTGACCCGTGGCGCGAGGCGGGCCAGACGTGCCCTTGTGGGCGGTGACGGACCGGCGTACCCTCGCAAGTACCCCGACCGTGTTGTGGTCCGTGATGCCATCGCCGATCCCGTGCCCGACCTGCGGTGAGGCGAACCGGAGCGGTGCCCGGTTTTGCAGCCGTTGTGGCCGCGCGCTCGCCGCGCCGACACCCCTGCCCTGCCCGCACTGCGGGGAGGAGAACCCGGCCGGGGCGCGCTTCTGCAATGGCTGCGGCACGCGCCTCGTGCCCGCGCTGCGTGTCCATCCACCGGCCGATGTGGCCGGGGCGCGGGTGGCCGGGGGCGGGCCGCGCCTGCTGTGGTGGCAGATCCCGGCCAGTTCCCTGCTGTACGCGCCCTCGTTCCGGGCCATGATCAGCATGCGTGTGGCGGCCGAGACCGCCGTCAACGCGCTCAGCTTCGGCATGCTGATCCAGATCGCACGTCGCTACGCTGAGGAGCCGCGGGCGGTAGGTATCCTCTCCGCGCTGGTGACGGTAGCGACCGTCGCCCCGGCCGCCCTGCTGGGACCGGTGGGCGGCGTGGTGGTGGACCGTGCCCCCAAGCGCCTGGTGCTGGTGGTGGCCAACCTGCTGCGGGCGCTGCTGTGCGTCGCCTTTCTCGTTCTGGGGACCGGCACCGCGGCCATCTACGCGCTCCTGGTGGCGATCACCGCCGTCACCCAATTCGCCACGCCCGCCGAGGCTGCCGTGGTGCCGCGGGTGGTGCCACCGGAGCGGCTGACGGCCGCCAACTCGTACTCAAATCTGGCCGAGTCCGCAGGTGCCCTGCTCGGCACCGCCATCCTGGCCCCGGCGATGGTCAAACTGTTCCGCGAACTGGAGCCGCTCATCCTGGTGTGCGCCGCGCTGCTGGGGTACGCCGCCCTGCGCGCGGTGGCCGTGCACCTCATGGTGCCGGAGACGCCGCCGACCGAGATGAACGCGGCCCGTAAGCCGTGGCTGGCGGGCACCCGCGAGTCCCTGGTGGAGGCGTGGCGCTGGTTAGCGGCGGACCGCTCTGCCTTCATCAGCATGTTGCTGGTGGTGCTGGCCAGCACCGCCAACCTGGTGATGGTGACGCTGGCGCCCCGCTTCACCAAGCAGGCACTGGGCGTGGAACCGGAGTTCGCGGTGTTCGTGTTTGGGCCGGCGGTGGTGGGCGTGCTCAGCGGCCTGGCGGCCACGCCGTGGCTGGCCCGGCGCGTGAACAAACGGCTGCTCGTGACCTGCGGCTTTCTGCTCATGGTGATCGTCTTGCTCTTGCTGGGCGCTATCGACCCCGTCACCGCCCTGCTCCGGCGGCTGGGGCCGTTCGGCTGGCTGCTGAGCAACGGGCCGCTCGGCTACCGGGATGGGCGCCTGGGCACGGCGCTCGTGCTGGCCGCCCCGCTCGGGTTTGGGCTGTCCATGGTGCAGGTGGCGGCCAACACCCTCCTGCACGAACGGGTGCCGCTGGCCATGCAGGGCCGGGTGTTCGCCTTGCAGGGGGCGGTGAAGAATGCCGCCGCGATCGTGCCGTTGTTAGTGCTGGGTGGTCTGGCCTCGCTGCTGGGCGACGTGCGCCCGGTGCTGGTCATTACCGCCGTCCTGGTGCTGTCCCTGGCCCTGTACGGCGCGGCGCGCAGCGCTCAGTGGAGCGGTGAGCGCATTGTGGGAACCCTGCCGACGGAGTCTGACGTGATGCCCGGCACCGTGGCACCCGAGCAGGCACCGCGGCAGGGCGGCTGAGCGCGGGCGCCGGTGCGGCGGGCGGCGGCCGCGGGTATACTGGGGCCAATCCCGGGCAGGAGGCAGCGCGCATGCGGGTGGGATTCATCGGTCTGGGCATCATGGGCAAGCCCATGGCGAAGAACCTGCTCAAGGCCGGCTTTGAGGTCATCGCCTACAACCGCAGCGAGGGGCCGCGGCGGGAGTTCGCCGCGGCCGGCGGGCGGCTGGCGGGGTCACCGGCCGAGGCGGCCCGCAATGCCGACGTCGTGATCACGATGGTCACCGACTCCCCCGACGTGGAGGAGGTCTGCCTGGGGCCGCACGGGATCATCGAGGGCGCCCGCCCGGGCACCATCGTGGTGGACATGTCTACCATCTCACCGGAGGTGACGCGGCGCATCGGCGCCCGGTTGGCGGAGCGCGGCATCCACATGCTGGACGCGCCCGTGAGCGGCGGCGACACCGGCGCCATCGCCGGCACGCTGTCCATCATGGTCGGGGGCGATGCGGCCGACCTCGAGCGGGTGCGGCCGGTGCTGGCGGCGATGGGCAAGCGCATCGTGCACTGCGGCCCGCTGGGCGCCGGCCAGACGGTGAAGCTCTGCAATCAGATCGCCGTGACGCTCACCAACCTGGCCGTGTGCGAGGCGCTGATCTTCGCCCAGAAAAGCGGGGTGGATCCGGCCCGCATGATCGAGGCGCTCAGCGCCGGCGCCGCCGGCTCGTGGCAGCTCAGCAATCTCGGCCCAAAGATGCTGCGCCGCGATTTCGCCCCCGGCTTCAAGGTCCGCTTGCAGCGCAAGGACCTGCGCCTGGCGCTGGAGAGCGCGCAGCAGATGGCCGCGGCGCTGCCCGGACTGGCGCTGGTGAGCCAGCTCTTCTCAGCCGTAGAGGCGGCCGGGTGCGGCGAGGAGGGCACGCAGGCGTTGATTAAGGCGTTAGAGCAGCTCAACGGCGTGCGGGTGGAGAGCGCCACCCCGGTGGCCGTTTAGCCGCGCCGCCAGAGGCGCCGCCACCACCGTCGGGTGCCGCCCGCGCGACCGGAGATGGCCGGCGGGGGCAGGGGTGGCGGCGCTTCACCCATCTCTCCGCCCAAGGCGAGGCAGGCGGCGTCGGCGTCACCTTCCAACACGTACACCTCCAGTGCCCAGGGGGAGGCGAGCGCACCTTGGGCCACGGACACCGGATCCCGGTTTTTGACCATACAGCGAATACCGGTCTGGGCGAGCGTCTCCTGGATGAGGTGCGCGGTGAGCGGGTTTTCGGCGATGGCCACGCGCACCAGCCGCTCGCGCGCGCGGTCCCGGTCGGCTGCATCGTTCATCAGTTCCAGATCCCCATCGTCTCGTACTTGAGGCGGCGCACACCGACGAGCTGCTGCGCGAGCGTCTCCAGGGCGCCGGTGAGCAACCGCTGCTCCACGGCCAGCCGCCGCAGCACCGAAAGCTCCTCCAGCAGGCGTTGCTTGGTGCGGTTTTCCAGCTCCAGGCGCGCCGCCACGTGGTCGGCGAGCGCCCCCGGCCGGGAGGGCAGGGCGATGGTGCGCGTCCACTCCCCGTTCACGGCCAGCATAAGGTGCGTGTACTGGCGGAACAGCTCGCCGACCCGCTGCGCCGCCTCCTGCGTTTCCGGCGCGTCTGCGTCCTCGTCCTCCAGGAACTCCACCGTGCCGGTGAGGTAGGGCTCACGCTGGGAGGTCTCTAGGATGCGAAAGCGTTGCACGCCGAGCGCCAGGATGTGCAGCCGGCCGCCCGGCGCGCGCTGCACGTTGCTGATGCGGGCGGTGGTGCCCACCTCAAACGGCACGGCCGGCCCGCCCACCTCCTGGCCGGAACGGATCAGCACCACCCCGAAAGGTGTGCCCTCGTCCAGGCAACGCTGGATCATAGTGAGGTAACGGGGCTCGAACACCTGCAACGGCAGGGTGGCCCCGGGGAAGAGCACGGTGTGCAGCGGAAAGAGGGGCAGATCGACCATGGCGCGGCGCCGGGCGCCCCGCGCACCCCTGGCCTCGGCCGGGGCGCCCGGCCCTCTGCCCTCTATTCTATTCCGGCCATCTGCTTGACGAGCCGCAGGGAGCGTTCGGCGTCGTAACTGCGGGCGATCATCAGCTTCTCCGCCTCCAGGCTCCCCTCGGCGTGGATGGCCAACACCTCCTGGTAGCCGCCGTAATCGGAGCTGGTCAGGTCTTTGACGAAGTTCATGGCGCGCAGGCGCTGGCGGCCGGTCACGCCGGCACGGCCCCCGTAGTAGTGGTCAAGCAGCGGCCCCAGCTCCTCGCTGGCCACGTCCTCCGCGCCCGGCCCGGTGACCAGCAGGCCGCCGGCGATGTCCTGCACGTCCTGCACGGCGGCGTGGTAATTGTGGGCGAAATGGTACTTGGCCATGTTCACGGTGAGCGTGTGCGGTACCGCGATGCCGTCACGCACGGTGCAGTGCTCGGCGGCGTGGTGCACGAGCGCCCGCAGCGTCTCGGCGTAGGAGATGAGGCGGATCAGCTTATCGCGCACGTGTGCGGCCCGGCTGATGCCGTTGTAATCGGCCAGGAGCTGAGCGGCGCCTACCAGCGCGTCCACCAGCGGCAGCTTATACGAGATGGCGGTGAAGCGGTGGAACTCCACAAAGCTGAGCGCTAGCGGGCCGGCGTACTGCCATTCGCGACAGAGGAAGACGCGCGACCACGGGACGAACACGTCGTCGAAGATGGTCGTGGTCTCCACCATCTTGTGGCGGGAGGTGATGGGAAACTCGAACGGGTCTTTGGGCTCGGCGTGGGCGCCGAAGGGGCTGGCGATGAGCTTGAGGCCGGGCGTGTTGACGGGTATCGCGAAGGCCACGGCATAGTCGGCGTCGCGCTCCGTCATGGCGCGCGTGGGGAGCACGATCACCTCGTTGACGTGCGTCGTGTTCGAGGTGTGCGTCTTAGCGCCGCGCACCACGATCCCGTCCGGCCGCTCCGCCACGATGCGGACGTAGTAATCGGGATGGGGCTGCTCGGCGGGGCTTTTGGCGCGGTCGCCCTTGACGTCCGTCTGGGCGACGGCCAGCGCCAGGTCGTTGTCCCGGCAGTACTTGTAATAGTCGAACACGCGGTGAGAGTAGTCGGTGCCGCGCTCGCGATCGATCTGACGCGCCACCAGCATCAGGCCGAACAGGGCGTCGGTGCCGATCTCCTTGATCAGCACCACCAGCGTGCGACCCAGCGCAGTGGCCTGCTCGATCAGCGCGGACCGCTGGAGCAGGTCCTGGGCGTTCTCGGGGATCTTGTAGTAGCGGGAATACGGCCCGTCCGGCCCATCCATCACGGCCAGGTCGCGGAACTCCGGCTCCTCGGCCATGGCGTAATCGATGCAGGCGTGGTTGACCGCGATGCCGATCACCGGGTGCGTCGTGACGTCTTCGACCCTCCGGCCGCGGAAGTAGACCGTGCGGCCGTCCCGCAGGCTGGCTTTGTACTCTTCCGGGGTACGCAGCGGCACGAGTTGCTCCTTCGCCCCGGCCGGTCCGGGGCATGAGATGCGTTCTGCGCCGCCATTGGAGCATCGGCCCCGTGAGAGAGTCAACCGATGTGGCCCGACGGGTGAAAGGTCAGGCCGCGTCCAGCCCGGCCTGACCGACGGGCATCAGCTCCCATTCAATGAACGCCCGGCCGCCGCACTTGCGGCAGTGAAGGGCACCGCCGCGCAGACGCAGCGTACGAGCCGGGTCGTCGCCGTGTGGCGGACGGTGCAGCACCAGGCGGCCGTCTTCGAGCAGCGTGATGTCCGCCAGGTAGCGACCGCACAGGAGGCAGCGCACCTCACCGCGGTCCCGCGGTCCGTTCATGTCTGTCACCCCTCGCTGCGCACCTCTCAACCGGGGCGCGCAGTTCCAGCATCCGTGGTGGTGACGGAGGCGGGGCATCCGGGAGGGGCCGGATGGTCGCGCGGTTGGTCTCCGGAAAGGCGCCGTGGGCCAGCCCGCGGGCTGGCCCACGGCGCCTTTCCGGAGACCAACCGCGCGACCATCCGGCCCCTCCCGGATGCCCCGCCTCCGTCACCACCACGGATGCTGGAACTGCGCGCCCCGGTTGAGAGGTGCGCAGCGAGGGGTGACAGACATGAACGGACCGCGGGACCGCGGTGAGGTGCGCTGCCTCCTGTGCGGTCGCTACCTGGCGGACATCACGCTGCTCGAAGACGGCCGCCTGGTGCTGCACCGTCCGCCACACGGCGACGACCCGGCTCGTACGCTGCGTCTGCGCGGCGGTGCCCTTCACTGCCGCAAGTGCGGCGGCCGGGCGTTCATTGAATGGGAGCTGATGCCCGTCGGTCAGGCCGGGCTGGACGCGGCCTGACCTTTCACCCGTCGGGCCACATCGGTTGACTCTCTCACGGGGCCGATGCTCCAATGGCGGCGCAGAACGCATCTCATGCCCCGGACCGGCCGGGGCGAAGGAGCAACTCGTGCCGCTGCGTACCCCGGAAGAGTACAAAGCCAGCCTGCGGGACGGCCGCACGGTCTACTTCCGCGGCCGGAGGGTCGAAGACGTCACGACGCACCCGGTGATCGGCATCGCGGTCAACCACGCCTGCATCGATTACGCCATGGCCGAGGAGCCGGAGTTCCGCGACCTGGCCGTGATGGATGGGCCGGACGGGCCGTATTCCCGCTACTACAAGATCCCCGAGAACGCCCAGGACCTGCTCCAGCGGTCCGCGCTGATCGAGCAGGCCACTGCGCTGGGTCGCACGCTGGTGGTGCTGATCAAGGAGATCGGCACCGACGCCCTGTTCGGCCTGATGCTGGTGGCGCGTCAGATCGATCGCGAGCGCGGCACCGACTACTCTCACCGCGTGTTCGACTATTACAAGTACTGCCGGGACAACGACCTGGCGCTGGCCGTCGCCCAGACGGACGTCAAGGGCGACCGCGCCAAAAGCCCCGCCGAGCAGCCCCATCCCGATTACTACGTCCGCATCGTGGCGGAGCGGCCGGACGGGATCGTGGTGCGCGGCGCTAAGACGCACACCTCGAACACGACGCACGTCAACGAGGTGATCGTGCTCCCCACGCGCGCCATGACGGAGCGCGACGCCGACTATGCCGTGGCCTTCGCGATACCCGTCAACACGCCCGGCCTCAAGCTCATCGCCAGCCCCTTCGGCGCCCACGCCGAGCCCAAAGACCCGTTCGAGTTTCCCATCACCTCCCGCCACAAGATGGTGGAGACCACGACCATCTTCGACGACGTGTTCGTCCCGTGGTCGCGCGTCTTCCTCTGTCGCGAATGGCAGTACGCCGGCCCGCTAGCGCTCAGCTTTGTGGAGTTCCACCGCTTCACCGCCATCTCGTATAAGCTGCCGCTGGTGGACGCGCTGGTAGGCGCCGCTCAGCTCCTGGCCGATTACAACGGCATCAGCCGGGCCGCACACGTGCGCGATAAGCTGATCCGCCTCATCTCCTACGCCGAGACGCTGCGGGCGCTCGTGCACCACGCCGCCGAGCACTGCACCGTGCGTGACGGCATCGCGGTACCGCACACGCTCACCGTGAACATGGCCAAGTACCATTTCGCCCACAATTACCACGCCGCCGTGCAGGACGTGCAGGACATCGCCGGCGGCCTGCTGGTCACCGGGCCGGGCGCGGAGGACGTGGCCAGCGAGGAGCTGGGGCCGCTGCTTGACCACTACTACGGGGGCCGTGCCGGCGTGACCGGCCGCCAGCGCCTGCGCGCCATGAACTTCGTCAAAGACCTGACCAGCTCCGATTACGGCGGCTACCAGGAGGTGTTGGCCATCCACGCCGAGGGGAGCCTGGAGGCGGAGAAGCTGATGATCGCCCGCAGTTACGACGCCGAACGCTCCCTGCGGCTCGTCAAGCAGATGGCCGGAATAGAATAGAGGGCAGAGGGCCGGGCGCCCCGGCCGAGGCCAGGGGTGCGCGGGGCGCCCGGCGCCGCGCCATGGTCGATCTGCCCCTCTTTCCGCTGCACACCGTGCTCTTCCCCGGGGCCACCCTGCCGTTGCAGGTGTTCGAGCCCCGTTACCTCACTATGATCCAGCGTTGCCTGGACGAGGGCACACCTTTCGGGGTGGTGCTGATCCGTTCCGGCCAGGAGGTGGGCGGGCCGGCCGTGCCGTTTGAGGTGGGCACCACCGCCCGCATCAGCAACGTGCAGCGCGCGCCGGGCGGCCGGCTGCACATCCTGGCGCTCGGCGTGCAACGCTTTCGCATCCTAGAGACCTCCCAGCGTGAGCCCTACCTCACCGGCACGGTGGAGTTCCTGGAGGACGAGGACGCAGACGCGCCGGAAACGCAGGAGGCGGCGCAGCGGGTCGGCGAGCTGTTCCGCCAGTACACGCACCTTATGCTGGCCGTGAACGGGGAGTGGACGCGCACCATCGCCCTGCCCTCCCGGCCGGGGGCGCTCGCCGACCACGTGGCGGCGCGCCTGGAGCTGGAAAACCGCACCAAGCAACGCCTGCTGGAGGAGCTTTCGGTGCTGCGGCGGCTGGCCGTGGAGCAGCGGTTGCTCACCGGCGCCCTGGAGACGCTCGCGCAGCAGCTCGTCGGTGTGCGCCGCCTCAAGTACGAGACGATGGGGATCTGGAACTGATGAACGATGCAGCCGACCGGGACCGCGCGCGCGAGCGGCTGGTGCGCGTGGCCATCGCCGAAAACCCGCTCACCGCGCACCTCATCCAGGAGACGCTCGCCCAGACCGGTATTCGCTGTATGGTCAAAAACCGGGATCCGGTGTCCGTGGCCCAAGGTGCGCTCGCCTCCCCCTGGGCACTGGAGGTGTACGTGTTGGAAGGTGACGCCGACGCCGCCTGCCTCGCCTTGGGCGGAGAGATGGGTGAAGCGCCGCCACCCCTGCCCCCGCCGGCCATCTCCGGTCGCGCGGGCGGCACCCGACGGTGGTGGCGGCGCCTCTGGCGGCGCGGCTAAACGGCCACCGGGGTGGCGCTCTCCACCCGCACGCCGTTGAGCTGCTCTAACGCCTTAATCAACGCCTGCGTGCCCTCCTCGCCGCACCCGGCCGCCTCTACGGCTGAGAAGAGCTGGCTCACCAGCGCCAGTCCGGGCAGCGCCGCGGCCATCTGCTGCGCGCTCTCCAGCGCCAGGCGCAGGTCCTTGCGCTGCAAGCGGACCTTGAAGCCGGGGGCGAAATCGCGGCGCAGCATCTTTGGGCCGAGATTGCTGAGCTGCCACGAGCCGGCGGCGCCGGCGCTGAGCGCCTCGATCATGCGGGCCGGATCCACCCCGCTTTTCTGGGCGAAGATCAGCGCCTCGCACACGGCCAGGTTGGTGAGCGTCACGGCGATCTGATTGCAGAGCTTCACCGTCTGGCCGGCGCCCAGCGGGCCGCAGTGCACGATGCGCTTGCCCATCGCCGCCAGCACCGGCCGCACCCGCTCGAGGTCGGCCGCATCGCCCCCGACCATGATGGACAGCGTGCCGGCGATGGCGCCGGTGTCGCCGCCGCTCACGGGCGCGTCCAGCATGTGGATGCCGCGCTCCGCCAACCGGGCGCCGATGCGCCGCGTCACCTCCGGTGAGATGGTAGACATGTCCACCACGATGGTGCCCGGGCGGGCGCCCTCGATGATCCCGTGCGGCCCCAGGCAGACCTCCTCCACGTCGGGGGAGTCGGTGACCATCGTGATCACGACGTCGGCATTGCGGGCCGCCTCGGCCGGTGACCCCGCCAGCCGCCCGCCGGCCGCGGCGAACTCCCGCCGCGGCCCCTCGCTGCGGTTGTAGGCGATGACCTCAAAGCCGGCCTTGAGCAGGTTCTTCGCCATGGGCTTGCCCATGATGCCCAGACCGATGAATCCCACCCGCATGCGCGCTGCCTCCTGCCCGGGATTGGCCCCAGTATACCCGCGGCCGCCGCCCGCCGCACCGGCGCCCGCGCTCAGCCGCCCTGCCGCGGTGCCTGCTCGGGTGCCACGGTGCCGGGCATCACGTCAGACTCCGTCGGCAGGGTTCCCACAATGCGCTCACCGCTCCACTGAGCGCTGCGCGCCGCGCCGTACAGGGCCAGGGACAGCACCAGGACGGCGGTAATGACCAGCACCGGGCGCACGTCGCCCAGCAGCGAGGCCAGACCACCCAGCACTAACAACGGCACGATCGCGGCGGCATTCTTCACCGCCCCCTGCAAGGCGAACACCCGGCCCTGCATGGCCAGCGGCACCCGTTCGTGCAGGAGGGTGTTGGCCGCCACCTGCACCATGGACAGCCCAAACCCGAGCGGGGCGGCCAGCACGAGCGCCGTGCCCAGGCGCCCATCCCGGTAGCCGAGCGGCCCGTTGCTCAGCAGCCAGCCGAACGGCCCCAGCCGCCGGAGCAGGGCGGTGACGGGGTCGATAGCGCCCAGCAAGAGCAAGACGATCACCATGAGCAGAAAGCCGCAGGTCACGAGCAGCCGTTTGTTCACGCGCCGGGCCAGCCACGGCGTGGCCGCCAGGCCGCTGAGCACGCCCACCACCGCCGGCCCAAACACGAACACCGCGAACTCCGGTTCCACGCCCAGTGCCTGCTTGGTGAAGCGGGGCGCCAGCGTCACCATCACCAGGTTGGCGGTGCTGGCCAGCACCACCAGCAACATGCTGATGAAGGCAGAGCGGTCCGCCGCTAACCAGCGCCACGCCTCCACCAGGGACTCGCGGGTGCCCGCCAGCCACGGCTTACGGGCCGCGTTCATCTCGGTCGGCGGCGTCTCCGGCACCATGAGGTGCACGGCCACCGCGCGCAGGGCGGCGTACCCCAGCAGCGCGGCGCACACCAGGATGAGCGGCTCCAGTTCGCGGAACAGTTTGACCATCGCCGGGGCCAGGATGGCGGTGCCGAGCAGGGCACCTGCGGACTCGGCCAGATTTGAGTACGAGTTGGCGGCCGTCAGCCGCTCCGGTGGCACCACCCGCGGCACCACGGCAGCCTCGGCGGGCGTGGCGAATTGGGTGACGGCGGTGATCGCCACCAGGAGCGCGTAGATGGCCGCGGTGCCGGTCCCCAGAACGAGAAAGGCGACGCACAGCAGCGCCCGCAGCAGGTTGGCCACCACCAGCACCAGGCGCTTGGGGGCACGGTCCACCACCACGCCGCCCACCGGTCCCAGCAGGGCGGCCGGGGCGACGGTCGCTACCGTCACCAGCGCGGAGAGGATACCTACCGCCCGCGGCTCCTCAGCGTAGCGACGTGCGATCTGGATCAGCATGCCGAAGCTGAGCGCGTTGACGGCGGTCTCGGCCGCCACACGCATGCTGATCATGGCCCGGAACGAGGGCGCGTACAGCAGGGAACTGGCCGGGATCTGCCACCACAGCAGGCGCGGCCCGCCCCCGGCCACCCGCGCCCCGGCCACATCGGCCGGTGGATGGACACGCAGCGCGGGCACGAGGCGCGTGCCGCAGCCATTGCAGAAGCGCGCCCCGGCCGGGTTCTCCTCCCCGCAGTGCGGGCAGGGCAGGGGTGTCGGCGCGGCGAGCGCGCGGCCACAACGGCTGCAAAACCGGGCACCGCTCCGGTTCGCCTCACCGCAGGTCGGGCACGGGATCGGCGATGGCATCACGGACCACAACACGGTCGGGGTACTTGCGAGGGTACGCCGGTCCGTCACCGCCCACAAGGGCACGTCTGGCCCGCCTCGCGCCACGGGTCACGTCCGCCACAGGACGTCTGCGACGGACAGAGAACGCGATACGCGATACGCAACACATGCACGCGGCATATATCACGTATCGCGTATGCCGGGTCGCGCGCGTTGGCCGTGGGTTCAGTCGGCTGCGGCCGCCTCCAGCGGTGCCGACTCCAGGCGGAGGCGGTCCTCCGCGTACGTGAGGTGCTCAAACGGGATACCGCCCAGCTCGGCGGCGCGGTTGCGCACCCGCCGGGCCGCGTCGATCAGCCGGTCGAGCTCGGCGGCCGTGAGCTGCCCGAAGGCTTCCTGCCCGACGCCCCAGCCGATGCCGCCGATCTCCTGTAACAGGTCGCGGGCTTTATCCGTCGCCTCGACCAGCACCACGCGTCGGTCGGTGGCGTGGCGCACGCGGCGCACCAGACCGCGCTGCTCCAGTCGGTCCACCAGGTCCGTGGTGGTCTGGGTTTGCTGCAATAGGTAGCGGGCCAGGTCGGACATGCGCTGTGGTCCGTGTCGGACCAGCACGCTCAACGCGGCGGCCTGCGAGCCGCTCAGGTTCCAGGGTCGCAGGCGCACATCAACCGCGCGCTCCAGGGTGATCGCGGCCTGGTGGATCGCCACCCATGCGTCGTACACTCGCTTGCCATCAACCATTGACAGACGTCCTCCACACTCGTTCGTCAGGCCTGCTTCGTCGGTCGGTCTTCCGAACCTCTCATCTGATTGTGAAGGATCGCACGCGATAAGAAAAGTAACAGATGGCAACGCGTGCGACCACGGAACGGACTGTCCAGACATAGACGGCTCGCCTGGACCGGTTAGCCCTCGGACGTGGCCTCCGGCTCCGTGCTCCCGCTCGGGGCCGGGCCCATCGGGATCGGCTCGTCGGGTGGGGGCGGTGTGGGCCGCCCTTGGGACGGCGCCTCACCCGCCGATGGCGCCGGACGCTCGCCGTCCGTTGGGACCTGCTCCGCCCGCTCGGCCTCCGATTCGACCGCCTCCTCCGAAAGCACGTGCTCCGGCGCCCGCACCGCGCCCAGCAGCACCGCCCGGAACTTCTCCGGCGCCACCGGCAGGATGGCCTCCAACCGCTTGGCGCCGGTGACCCGGACGCGCGGCCGTCCCCGCTCGTTGAGACCCAGCAGCACCTGCACCCGGTACTCCCCCTTGGCCGCGGCCAGCTCCGGGCGCGGGTCGGCGGCGGCCGGCCACACCAGAGCCGCCATCCGCTCCAGGCCGTACACGGCGGTCACGCGCTGCAGGAGGGCGCTGCCGCCCAGGAGCCGGTCGCGCACCTGCTCCAGGGCCCGCTCGGGCGCTAGCTCCTGCCAGAAGCGCTCGATCTCCTCCAGCGCCGGTTTAAGCGCCTCACGTTCGCCACGCAGGCGCTCGTGCCGCTCCGCGGCCTCGCCGCTCGCCTGTTCGATCTCGCGGCACAACTGTTCGAGCTCATCCCACTCTGCCGTCATCGTCCTCCCACCTCGTGATAGCGCGCGATCGCCCGTCCGACGGATGGGGCCCGCCATCATGCGCGCCAGGGGCCATCAGGCGTCCGCCGGCACGGTGTAGCCGACACCGGGAACGGTCAGGATGATCGCCGGCTTCGCGGGGTCCCGCTCGATTTTCTGGCGCAGGCGGGAGATATTGACCCGGAGCATATGCACCTCGTCGGCGTACTCGTTCCCCCACACCGCCTGCAAGATCATGGTATGGGTGAGCACGCGGCCGGAACGGCTGGCCAGATACGTCAGCAACCGGAACTCCAGTGGCGTGAGGCTGATCGGGACGCCATCCCGGTGCACCCTATGCCGCTCGAGGTCGATCTCCAAGTCTTTGACGCGCAGCACGCCGCCCGGCGGCATGCCGCCGCTCCAGGCGGCGCGGCGCAACACCGCCCGCACCCGCGCGATCACCTCGCCGGCCGCGAACGGCTTGGTAATGTAGTCGTCCGCGCCCGCTTCCAGGCCGCGGACCTTGTCGCCCTCGCGATCCATGGCGCTGATGATCAGGATCGGCACCTGCGAGCGGGCGCGCAGCCGGCGACACACCTCCACCCCGTCCATGCCCGGCAGCACGACGTCCAGCAGCACCAGGTCCGGCCGCACCGCATCAACCAGCGCCAGCGCCGCGGACCCCTCATCGGCGACGGTCACCGTATAGCCGGCCAGCTCCAGGGTCCGTCGCAGCAGGCGCTGCATCGCCGGGTCATCTTCAACGACAAGGACGTGCGTCGCTCGCATGGGCACCGTGGCCGGCCCCATCCTCAGGTTGCCCTCACCACCGCCACAAGCCCTCCTCAAGTATACTGTTCCGCCCGACACCGCTCCCGGACACCAGCGGCGCCGCCCATGTATGATGGTGCCCACCATCACCGTGCACAGCCCTGTCGCGTGAGGTTCTCATATGTCCAGCCGCGAGCCGTTCAAGAAGCGCCTGGCGCACAGCCTGCGCAGCGAGCACATCCCGGTGGCGCTCCGGCGCGGGCTGACCACATTGCGTGACCGGCGCAACGCCTTGTTCGCTCCCGGGGAGTTCGCCGAGGTGCAACGCCGCCTGGGGGGCATGAAGGCCAAGGCCATCGACGACCTGCCGGCGCTGGTGGAGCGGTTCACCGAGCGGGCGGAACGGGCGGGCACCCACGTCCACCTGGCGGCCACGGCGGCCGACGCCCGGCGCATTATCGGTGAGATCGCCCAGCGGCACGGCGTGCAGCTGGCCGTCAAGTCCAAGTCGATGGCCACAGAGGAGATCGAGCTCAACGCCCACCTGGAGCGGCTGGGCATCGAGGTGGTGGAGACCGACCTGGGCGAGTGGATCATCCAGCTCGCGCACGACCACCCCTCGCACCTGATCGCGCCCGCCATCCACCTCACGCGCGAGCAGATCGCCGACCTGTTCTCGGCCGTCGGCGGTGAGCCGCTGCCGCCGGAGACCCGGGCGCTGGTGCGCTTCGCCCGGCGCACCCTGCGCGAGAAGTTCCTGCGCGCCGACTTGGGCATCACCGGCGCCAACATCGGCATCGCCGACACCGGTACCATCGTCATCGTCACCAACGAGGGCAACGCTGACCTGGTGACCACGCTGCCACCCGTGCACGTGGCGGTGATGGGGGTGGAAAAGATCGTGCCCACGCTGGACGACGCGGCCCAGATCCTGGACGTGCTGGCCCGCAACGCCGCCGGCCAGCGCTTTTCGACCTACGTCAACATGATCACCGGCCCCAGCCGCTCCGGCGACATCGAGATGGACCTGGCCGTGGGCGTGCACGGGCCGCTGGAGCACCACATCGTCCTCCTGGACAACGGCCGCTGGCAGGCCCGCGAGGACCCCGACCTGCGCGACGCCCTGCGCTGCATCCGCTGCGGCGCCTGCGCCAACGTGTGTCCGCCCTACGCCGTGGTGGGCGGCCACGCCTTCGGCTATATCTACACCGGGCCGATCGGGCTCGTGCTCACCGCCATCCACCACGGGCTGGAGGCCGCCGGCGAGCCGAACACGCTCTGCGCCTCCTGCAACGCCTGCGAGCAGATCTGCCCGGTCGCCATCCCCATCGCCCGCCAGATCATCGACGTGCGCCAGCGCTATGCCGCCCGCCACGGCCTGTCCCTTAAGAAGAGGGCGGCGGTGACGGCGATGAGCAGCGGCGCGGCACAGGCGCTGGGGCGTCTCGCGCAGGCACCGTTTGTGCGCGACGGCCACCTGCACGGCCTGCCGCTGCTCGGTGACCAGCTGTCCTGGCGCAGCCTGCCGGCTCTGAGCCCGACCCCGTTCCGCAGGCGCCCTGTGCTGGCCGAGCCGCCGCCACCCCGCATCGCCGGGTCGCAGGCCGCCGGAATGCGCGTCGCCTACTTCCCCGCCTGCATCACGGACCTGTTCGAGCCGGAGACCGGGGAGGCGGCGGTGCGCGTGCTGCGCGCGCTGGGCTGCACGGTCTCCATCCCCCAAGGCTGGACCTGCTGCGGGCTGGTGGCCGCCAACGCCGGCGACCGCGCACGCGCCGGGCGGCTGCTCAAGCAGACGATCACGGCCCTGGAAGCGGAGCCGGAGGCCACGATCGTCAGCACGTCCACCTCATGCGTGGTGATGCTCACCCAGGACGCGCCGCACCTGCTGCGTGACGAGCCGGAGTGGCGGGCGCGCGCCGAGGCGCTGGCCGCCCGCGTGCGCGACTTCACCCGATTCGTGAACGACGTGGCCCGGCTGCCGGCCGGCGCGCTCGCCCGCACCTCCGGCGAGGAGGGCGACGGGCAGATGACGCTCAGCCCGGTCACCTATCACGACGCCTGCCAGTCGGCCAACTGCCTGGGCCTGGGGCCGGAGGCGCGCCGGTTGCTGCGCGAGGTGTGCGGCATCGAGGTGCGCGAGATGGCGGAATCGAACGTTTGCTGCGGCTTCGGCGGCACGTTCTCCTTGGAGCACCCGCAAGTCGCCCGCCGCATCCTGGCGCGCAAACTGGAGCACATCGAGGCCACCGGCGCGCCGGTGGTGGTGACGGACAACCCCGGCTGCCTGCTGCACATTCGCGGCGGCCTGCGCGCGGCGGGGCGGCCGGTGCAGGCCCTGCACCTGGTCGAAGTCCTGGCGGCGCGGCTGCCACGCGTGGAACCCGCGTCCCCGGCCATCTCGGCCGTGCCCGAGTCACGGTCGGGGTGAGACGGGCCTCGGCCCATCGCTCCAGCCGGCGTTACCGCTCCATAGTGCCGTAGTCCACGTAGCGGTGGCCATCCACCACGGAGCAATGCAGGGTCTGGCGCAGGCGGTCCGTCTCCACCGCGACCTGCGTGCGTTCGACCCGCATCCACGTCGGGTGGGGACCGTCGCGCAGCGCCTCGTGCAGGACGCGCCCATCCAGCCCCGGCGGCACGCCCAGCCCTAGCACGTGGCACAGCGTGGGCATAATGTCCACGTTGCCGGCCGGAACCTCGCTCACCACCCCCTGCTTGAAGTCCGGGCCGGCGACGATGAGCGTGTTGCGGATGTCCCACGGGCTGATGGCCCCGTGGCTGGCCACGTACCGGCCGCCGCCGAACACGGCCGCGGCCGTGCCCGGATAGCCGTGTTCGTTCGGCTCGTGCCCCCACTGGCGCGAATACAGCACGTCCGGCGCTGCGGGACCGGCCGCGCCCACCGTCGCCAGCGCAAACGTGCCGTCCACCAGCGGCCTGTCGCCACCGGTGAAGAGCGGGCCGATGGACGGCAGGCGGTGCAGGCAGGCCACGACGGCCGCCACACGGTCCGGGTCGTGGTCGCGCACGTAGATGCACTCACCGAACACGACCACGTCGTCGCTCTCGCGCGACTCCTTCACCCCGGCCCGCACCAGCGCCTCGGCCACGTCCACCCCCGGCACGAGCGTGGAGAAGCCGTGGTCGGAGGCCACGATCACGTTCGTTTCGCCGACGAGACCGTGGCGTTCCAGGGCGGCCAGGATTGCGCCCAGATTGTGATCGGCGTCACGGATGGCGCGCAGGGTGTCGGGATGGCCGATGCCGCGCGCGTGCTGCGTACCGTCCGGGTCGGAGTGCCAGAAATGGATCAGACGCGGTGGGTCGTCGGCCAGGAGGACGTCGGTGATGGCGCGCGTGCACCAAGCGTTCATCGCCGTGTTGGGCACGGCACGCGGCGGCAGCGACCCCAGCCGTTCGGTCAGGTCGCTCAGGTCAACGCCGATGATACTGGCCGGGTGCAGCATGATGCCGCCGTGGCGGCGCACCTCGGGGTGCTGGAGGAGGGCGGAGCCGGGGCTGCCACTGCTCACCACGGCGGCGCGGCCGCCTGCCTGCGCCACGTGCTCGGCCAGGGTGGGGGCGAACAGCACGCGCCCGTCCCGCCCCGTCCGCAACGCCTCCAGATGGGTGTGGTCGCCGGCGTTGAGGCGGCCGTTCTGCGTGGCCCCCGGAGCGAAGAACTCGTTGCCGGGGATGCCGTGCCGGCCGGGCAGCAACCCTGTCACCATCGATGCGGCGTTCACGCGGGTGACCGTGGGAAAGACGGCATGACTGTTGGTGAACCGCACGCCCGCGGCGGCCAGTCGCCAGAGATTAGGGGTCAGCTCCGGGCCGACGAAGTCCGGACGCAGGCCGTCCCACACCATCACGATGGCCCGCCGCTCACCGCGCGCCGCCGTCATCGCCGTGCTCCTGGCAGGAAATCTCAGCGCCAGTGTAGCCGGAACCGCACGGGCCCGGCGCCCTCACGGCGCACCGCGGGCGATGGGCGGGGTGACCGACCGCTCAGACGGGGGCAGGCCACGGCGCCCGTGTGTCCGGCCGGTTCACGAAGGCGGTTTCTCGGTATAAGGGGCGGTTAGGCACCCGCCGGCGATGCGCCGGGCCCTCGAGACGACATTGCCCGCATGTCGGGCAGGGGTCACACGCCCACGTGTCGCAGACAGGACTGGCGCCGAGCGCCTGACCACAGGCGAAACAACGCAGCGACCCCATACCTGCACCTCCCTGGAGCGTCGTGCGTGGGACAGGCACGGCCTGCCACGCGGGCGATATCGCCCGGCGCGCGCCGTGGGCGTGGTTTGAGACGGGGTGTCAGGCGGCGCCGAGCAACGCGCGCCGGTGCCGGCGGGCCAGCAGCCCGGCCACCATCAGTGCGCCGACGGCACCCGCCAGCACACCGGCGCCGGCGGCGCCGACTGCCGGGCGAATGCGCCAGCGCACACCGGCCTCCTCGGCCGGCGCGCCGGTGGCCAGGTCCGCCGCTAGCTCGAGGGCGAGCGCGCGGTTGGCCCGTTCCTGGCGGACGAGCAGATCGGCGCAGCGCCCGCAGGCCGCGAGGTGGTGCTCTGCCGCCGTGCGTTCTTCAGGGGAGAGCTCCCCGTCCAGCAGGGCCACGATGAGTTCATCGGCTAGGTGACGGCGGGAGAGCAGGCGCATAGTCGAGTTCCTGTTCGTAGTGCTTCCGGAAGCGAGCTTTGGCGCGCGTCACACGCTGGCGTGCGGCCGTCTCACCGATCTCCAGCACCCGGGCGATGCCGTGATAGTCCAGGCCCTGCTGCACGCTCAACAGCAACACCAAGCGGTCAGCCGGCGACAGCCGGCGCAGGGCCGCGTTGACGGCCATGCGCTCCACGGTCTCCGCGCCCGGATCGCGCACCAGCGGCTGAGCGCGCATCACCAGGTCGCGGAGCCGTTGCCGGAACCGGCGCCGGCGTACCGCGTCCAGGGCGTTGTTCGTGGCCGCACGGTACAGCCATCCCTGGAGGGCCGGCAGCTCACTTCCGGCCTGTACCGCCCGGAACAACTCCAGGAAGGTGTCCTGGAGCGTGTCCTCGGCCAGGTCCGGGTCGTCCAGCGCCCGACGCAGGTATCGGCGCAGCCCGCCTTCGTAGCGGCGCACCAGCACGGCAAACGCGTCATGGTCACCGGCGCGGACCCGCTCCAGCGCCTCAGCGTCCGCGAGCTCATCGCCAGCGCCGGACGCGGCCCGCTCCTCAATCATCATCACCACGCGTGTTCACCTGTCCCTGCTTTGGAGCGCACCCCGGCCGCGCCCTGCGACAGGGGGGTCTCGATTACGGGAAGATACCGCGATAGCGCAGCGCCTCCTCCTCGCGGCGCAGGGCGAGCATGTACGCCGCCTCCCGCATCGAGACCCCTTCACGCGTGGCGAGGGTGTACACCTCGTCAAAGCTCCGGGTCATGATGCGCTTCAGCCGGAGGTTAACCTCTTCTTCCTCCCAGAAGAACGATTGCAGGTCCTGCACCCACTCAAAGTACGAGACGACGACCCCGCCGGCGTTGGCTAGGATGTCGGGCACCACGAACACGCCCTTCTCCTCGAGGATGAGGTCAGCCTCCGGGGTGGTAGGACCGTTGGCGCCTTCGATGATGATCTTGGCTCGCACCCGCGGCGCGTTGCGCGCCGTGATCTGGTTCTCCAGGGCGGCCGGCACCAGAATATCGACCGGAAGCTCCAGTAACTCGGCGTTGGTGATGTGGTCAAAATCTCCGTTCGCCTGGCTGAGCGACAGCCCCCGCTCCTTAACAGATTGCAGCTCGTGCCATTCGAGCCCCTTCGGGTTGTACACCCCGCCAGACACGTCGCTCACGGCCACCAGGCGGCAGCCTTGGCTGCGCAGCAGCCGCGCCGCGTTGGAGCCGACGTTGCCAAAACCCTGGACGGCGACGGTCGCCCCCTCTAGACTGATCCCGCGCGCGCGGCAGGCCTCCTGCGCGATATAGAGGATGCCGCGACCGGTGGCGTCGACCCGGCCGCGCGTGCCGCCCACAGCGATCGGCTTGCCGGTGACCACGCCCGGCACCACGTAGCCTCGGTTCATTGAGTAGGTGTCCATGAACCAGGCCATGATGCGGGCATCGGTGCCCATATCCGGCGCCGGGATATCTTTTTCCGGCCCGATAATGATTTGGATCTCGGAGGCGTAACGGCGCGTCAGTCGCTCCAGCTCGGCCTCGGACAGCAGCTTCGGGTCCACGGCCACGCCGCCCTTGGCGCCGCCGTAGGGCAGGTTGACCACGGCGCACTTCCACGTCATCCACATGGCCAGCGCCTTGACCTCATCGAGCGTCACCATCGGGTGGTAGCGGATGCCGCCCTTGGCCGGGCCGCGGGCGGTGGAGTGCTGCACGCGGTAGCCGGTGAACACACGGATGCTCCCGTCGTCCATCTTCACCGGGAAGTTCACCGTCAACTCCCGCCGTGGCGTGCGCATCACCTCCCGCAGGTTGGGGTCCAGGTGCAGCCGCTCGGCGACCTTGTCGAACTGCGCCAACGCCGTCTGGTAGGCGCTTTCCACCGCGGGTGCCGGTGCCGGCACCGGCATCGTCCCACCGGCCGTCATCACGTTCCTCCGCCAGCCGACGCGGGCGCATGCGGCGCACGCCGGCTTTTCAGGCAGGATAACACGCGCGTCCCGCGTGCCTCAGCCCGCGACCGGGCGCAGGGGCCAGGCAGGGAACGGGGGTAGGGCTCGTCAGCCCTACCCCCGTGGGAGCAACCCGACCGATGGCCTAGAGCCGCTCGCCGCTGAGCGTGTCCGGGTCGATGCCCAGATCACTTCGCTCCGCCTCCAGCGAGGCGTCCGGGTCCAGCAGCGTCTCCTCCGCGGCCGTCTCGTCGTCCGGCCCTGCCAGGGCCTCCAACGGCACGGCCTCCTGCTCCTCCTCGCCGGTCTCGGTCAAGCCCTCCTCTTCGTCGAGATGGGTCTCGGCATCAGCAGCCGACATCTCCGGCGCCAGGGCGGTCCCGTCGCCCTCGTCCAGCAGGCGGCCGTCGGGGCCGATCCCCGCGAACTGCGGCAGCTCCGGCCGCTGCCGCGGCGGCGGTGGCGGCACGTCGATCGGCGCCCGCGCCGGGATGAGCTTGCCGATGATCACGTTCTCTTTAAGGCCGAGCAGCCGGTCCACCGCGCCCTTGATCGCCGCCTCCGTGAGCACGCGCGTCGTCTCCTGGAAGCTGGCCGCGGCCAGGAAGGAGTCGGTGCTGAGCGAGGCCTTGGTCACGCCCAGCAGCACGGGGCGCGCGGTGGCGGGCTCACCGCCCTCGGCGATGATCGAGCGGTTGGTCTCTTCGAACTCGAAGCGGTCGATCAGCTCGCCGGGCAGGTACTGGGTGTCACCGGGCGTGTCGACCTGCACGCGGCGCAGCATCTGCCGCACGATCACCTCGATGTGCTTGTCGTTGATGTTCACACCCTGGGAGCGGTAAACCTTCTGGACCTCTTCCACCAGGTAGAGCTGCACGGCCTCGCGCCCCTGGATGATGAGCACATCCTGCGGGTCCTTGGCCCCCTCGGTGAGCTTGTCGCCGGCGTGCACCATCTGGCCGTTTTCCACCAGCAGGCGAGCTGCCGCCGGGATGACGTACTCCCGCCGGTCCTCATACTGGTAGAAGAGCACCACGTGCGTGGGGCTCTCGATGTGCACCCGACCGCTGATGCGCGCGGACAGGTCGGTGAGGGCCGCCACGGCGGTGGCGTCCATGCCGGCCGGCGGGCGGGCGAGCGGCGCGCCCTGCTCCACCTCCTGCCCCTCGGTTACCAGCAGTTCAGCGCCCTCGGGCAGGTGGTACTCGTCGCGGTAGAGCTCGGTGGAGACGACGCGCACCTTGCGCACGTCTCCCTCGCGCAGCACCTCCACCACCCCGTCGATCTCCGAGAGAACGGCCTGGCCCTTCGGCCGGCGCGCCTCGAAGATCTCGTCCACACGCGGCAGACCGGAGGTGATGTCCATCTGGCTGGCCACACCGCCGGTGTGGAAGGTGCGCATGGTGAGCTGGGTGCCCGGCTCGCCGATGGACTGGGCGGCGATGATGCCTACCGCCTCACGCAGGTTAACCAGCTTGCCGGTGGCCAGGTTGCGGCCGTAGCAGCGCTGGCAGAGGCCGCGCGGCGCCTCGCAGGACAGGGGCGAGCGGACGTGCACCTTCTGGATGCCCAGCGCGACGATGCGGTCGGCCATCGCCTCGTCGATCTCCTGGTTGCGGTCCACGAGCACCTCACCGGTCTCGGGATGCACGATCGGCGAGGCCGCCAGCCGGCCGATGATGCGGTCCTGCATCGTCTCCAGCACGGAGGGGTCCTCCGGCTTGCCCACCCAGATGCCGGCCTCGGTGCCGCAGTCCTCCATCAGGATGATCACGTCCTGCGCCACGTCGATCAGGCGGCGGGTGAGGTAACCGGAGTCGGCCGTGCGCAGGGCGGTGTCGGCCAGGCCCTTGCGCGCCCCGTGCGTGGAGATGAAGTACTCCAGCACGGACAGCCCTTCACGGAACGAGGAGCGGATGGGCAAATCGATGACGCGGCCGGTCGGGTCGGTCATCAGGCCGCGCATGCCCGCCATCTGCCGGATCTGGGCGATGTTTCCCTTGGCCCCGGAGTTGGACATCATGTGGATGGAGCCGTAGGGGTTCAGGGTGCGCTGGATCTCCTCGGTGACCTTGTCCGTGGTGTCGTTCCAGATCTTGACCGTCTTCTCATACTTCTCCTCATCCGTGATGAGGCCCATCTGGTATTGTTCCTCGATCTCGGCCACCTGACGCTCGGCCTCGGCGAGGATCTCCTGCTTGCGCTCGGGCACCCGGATATCGTTCATGGCAATGGTGATGCCGGAGCGCGTGGCGTACTCAAAGCCGATGCGCTTGATCTCATCCACCACCTCGGCCGTGCGCTCGTTCCCGAGGCGCTGGTAGCAGCGGGCGACGACCTTCTTCAACTCCTTCTTGTCCATGACGGTGTTGAAGAAGAGCATCTCGTCGCTGTCGTCGAACAGGTCCTCCGGCAGCACCTCGTTGAAGATGATGCGGCCAACGGTGGTCTCGATCAGCTTGCCGCGCGTCTTACGGTCGCGCACGCGGATGGGAGCCTGCAGGTCCACGACGCCCAGGTCGTGGGCCAGCTTGGCCTCCTCGAACGAGCCGTACACCCCCTGGGGTGGATTGCCGTTCTGGGCCGGCTGGTAGGCGCCCTTGGCCCACGGTTTGACCAGCGTCATGTAGTAACAGCCCAGCACCATGTCCAGCGTGGGCGCCACCGTCGGCTCGCCGGAGGCGGGCAACAGCAGGTTCTTGGTGGACAGCATCACCTGCCGCGCCTCGGCCACCGCGTAGCGGCTGAGCGGCACGTGCACCGCCATCTGGTCACCGTCGAAGTCGGCGTTAAAGGCCGAGCAGACCAGCGGGTGGATCTGGATGGCCGAGACGTCGATCAGCACCGGCTCGAAGGCCTGGATTCCGAGGCGGTGCAGGGTGGGCGCGCGGTTGAGCAGTACCGGCCGGTCCTTGATCACCTCCTCCAGCACGTCCCAGACCTCTGGCCGCGCCCGCTCCACGATGCGCTTGGCGCTCTTGATGTTGTGCGCCAGGCCCTTGGCCACCAGCTTGTGCATGACAAACGGCTTGAACAGCTCCAGCGCCATGCGCTTGGGCAGGCCGCACTGGTGCAGCTTCAGCTCCGGGCCGACCACGATCACCGAGCGGCCGGAGTAGTCCACGCGCTTGCCCAGCAGGTTCTGGCGGAAGCGCCCCTGCTTGCCCTTGAGCATGTCGCTCAGGGACTTGAGCTTGTGGTTGCCGGAGCCGGAGACGGCACGGCCGCGGCGGCCGTTGTCGATCAGCGAGTCCACCGCCTCCTGCAGCATCCGCTTCTCGTTGCGGATGATGATCTCCGGCGCCCCCAGCTCCAGCAGCCGCTTCAAGCGGTTGTTGCGGTTGATCACGCGCCGGTAGAGGTCGTTGAGGTCGGACGTGGCGAACCGCCCGCCATCGAGCTGGACCATGGGCCGCAGCTCCGGCGGCAGCACCGGCAGGACGGTGAAGATCATCCACTCCGGCCGGTTGCCGCTCTTGCGCAGCGCCTCCACGATGCGCAGCCGCTTGGTGGCCTTCTTGCGCCGCTGCCCGGAGGAGGAGTTGATCTCCTGCTGGAGCTGGTCGCGCATGGCGTTGAGGTCGAGGCCCTTGAGGATCTCCAGGATGGCCTCGGCGCCCATGCCGGCCTTGAACACGTCCGGCCAGCGCTCCTGCCACTCGCGGATCTTGTTCTCGTTGTGCAGCTTGCGGGGCCGGATCTCGTGCTCAAGCTCCTCGAGCTGCTCGCGGAACTCCTGCTCCACCTCGGCGCGCACCTTGCGGATCTCGTCGAAGATCGGCTCCGTGCGGATGCGCTCCTCGGCGTTAATCGCCTCCTGGCCAGCCTCCAGCATCTCGCTCAGGCCGGCCTGCTGCGCCGCGATCTCCCGTTCGATCTCCTCCACGCGCTGCTGCGCCTCGGCTGGGGAGATGCCGGAGGCCGCCACCGCGTTGATGCGCTGCTCGCGCTCCGCCTCCAGCTCCCGACGGCGGGCTTCGACCTGCGCCTCGATCTGCAGGCGCTGTTCGTCCAGCTCGGCGCGGATGGCCTCGACCTGCGCCTGCAGGTCCCGCGTGCGCTCGCGCACGCGCTCCTCCACCTGGCCGCGCAGCTGCTCCAGCGCGCGCCGTTTGGCCTCTTCATCGACGTGCGTGATGATGTACTGGGCGAAGTACAGCACCCGCTCCAGGGCGCGCGGTGAGATATCGAGGAGCAGCCCCAGACGGCTGGGGGTGCCTTTCACAAACCAGATGTGGGCCACCGGCGAGGCGAGCTCGATGTGGCCCATGCGCTCGCGCCGTACCTTGGCGCGCGTCACCTCGACGCCGCACTTATCGCAGATGATGCCCTTGTAGCGGACCCGCTTGTACTTGCCGCAGTAGCACTCGAAGTCCTTCGTCGGGCCGAAGATGCGCTCGTCGAAGAGCCCGTCCTTCTCCGGCTTGAGCGTGCGGTAGTTGATCGTCTCCGGTTTGGTCACCTCACCGTAGGACCAATCCCGGATCTTCTCCGGCGACGCCAGCGTGATGCGGACGGCGTTGAAGTCGTTGACCTCGAGCACGGTTCCCTCGCTTCATCGGGACGGAGGCGGGCGGCGCCCGATGGCCGCGCGGCCGCCGCCTTCCATCCGTTTCCCTTCCTCTAAGGCTGAATCACCGGGTCTTGCCCCACTCAGGCCGCGGCGGCGGGCCGGGCGGGGTTAGAGCTTCCAGAAATCGTCGCTGCGCTCCAGGCCGCTGATGTTGATGCCCAACTCCGGCACCTCGGCCTCGCTCGGGCCAAGGTCGACCATCTCGTCCTCCTCGTTCAGCACCTCGACGGACAGGCCGAGGCTCTGCAGCTCTTTGACCAGCACTTTGAAGGACTCGGGTACCCCCGGCTCCAGGATGTCCTCACCTTTGACGATCGCCTCGTAGGTCTTGACGCGACCGACGATGTCGTCCGATTTGACGGTGAGCAGCTCCTGGAGGATATGCGCCGCACCGTAAGCCTCCAGCGCCCACACCTCCATCTCGCCGAAGCGCTGGCCGCCGAACTGCGCCTTGCCGCCCAGCGGCTGCTGGGTGATGAGCGAGTAGGGGCCGGTGGAGCGGGCGTGGATCTTGTCCTCCACCTGGTGCACCAGCTTGAGCATGTAGATGTAGCCGACCGTGACCGGCTGGTCATACGGCTCGCCGGTACGGCCGTCGTACAGCTTTTGCTTGCCGAAGATGGGCGGCGCGATGTTGCAGTACGTCTGCACGTGCTCACCGATATTGACGAGCTGGTCGTACGTCAGCCCGCGCACCTGGGTGGCGCCGATCCGTCGCAGCGCCTCCTCCACACGCGGCCGCACCGCCTCATCCTGCATCACCTCTTCCAGCCACAGCTCCAGGCAGGCCTTGCGTGCCTCGCCGTGGTAGTCGGGCACGTCGTCGCGGAAGATGCGGTCGGCATTATAGCCGCGCTCGGCCAACCACGGGCGCACCCGTTCCCAGATCAGGTTCTCGTAGCGGCCGTCGTGCTCCGGCAGCGGCGTCTCGCTGAGGGCGTCGGCCTTCATGGCGATCCACACCCGACCGAGCGCGTCCTCGATCTGCACGTCGGTGGCGCCGTCGAACACCGGCGTGATGGCGCGGAAGCCCAGCTTCTTGGCCGCCCAGCCCAAGTGCGTCTCCAGCACCTGGCCCACGTTCATGCGGCTGGGCACGCCGATCGGGTTGAGGATGATGTCCACGGGCGTGCCGTCCTCCAGGAAGGGCATGTCCTCGATGGGCAGGATGCGCGCCACCACGCCTTTGTTGCCGTGGCGGCCGGCCATCTTGTCACCCTCGGCGATCTTGCGCCGCTGGGCGATGGAGACGCGCACCAGCTTGTTCACCCCCGCCGCCAGCTCGTCGTGGTCCTCGCGGTCGAAGACCTTGACGTCGATCACCTTGCCGCGCTCGCCGTGCGGCACGCGCAGGCTGGTGTCTTTTACCTCGCGCGCCTTCTCGCCGAAGATCGCGCGCAGCAGCTTCTCCTCCGCCGTCAGCTCCGTTTCGCCCTTGGGCGTGATCTTGCCCACTAGGATGTCCCCGGGGCCGACCTCGGCGCCGATACGGACGATGCCGTTCTCATCGAGGTCACGGAGCGCGTCCTCACCCACGTTGGGGATATCGCGCGTGATCTCCTCGGGGCCCAGCTTCGTGTCGCGGGCCTCGGTTTCGTGTTTCTCGATGTGGATGGAGGTGAAGACGTCATCCCGGACGAGCCGCTCCGAGATGATGATCGCGTCCTCGAAGTTGTAGCCCTCCCAGGACATGAACGCCACAAGCACGCTCTGGCCCAGCGCCAGGTCGCCGCGGTCGGTGGAGGAGCTATCGGCCAGCGGTTGGCCGGCGTGCACGCGCTCGCCCTTGACCACGATCGGCCGCTGGTTGATACACGTGCCCTGGTTGGAGCGCACGAACTTGAGCAGCGGGAACGTCTCCTCCTCGCCGTCGTCGTAGCGCACGGTGATGGCGCGGGCGGTAGCGGAGGTCACCTCACCGTCCTTCTTGGCCACCACCACCTGGCCGGAATCCACCGCCGCTTGGCGCTCCATGCCGGTGCCCACCAGGGGCACCTCGGGCCGCACCAGCGGCACCGCCTGCCGCTGCATGTTGGAGCCCATAAGGGCGCGGTTGGCGTCGTCGTGCTCCAGGAACGGGATCAGCGAGGCCGCCACCGACACGATCTGCTTGGGCGAGACGTCCACGAAGTGGACCATGTCCGGCGTGGCCTCGACGAACTCGCCGTGCGTGCGTGCCTCGATGCGCTCGTCGAGAAAGTGCCCGCGCTCGTCCAGCTTGACGTTGGCCTGGGCGATGACGAAGTTCTCCTCCACGTCCGCGGACATGTACTCGATATCGCGCGGGTCGTTGGAGACGAACGGCCGCACCGGCACCAGTTCCAGCGGCCCGACGGCCAACTTCTGCGCCAGCTCCGGCGTGATCTCCGTGCCGGCCGGGGCCACCCCTTCGATATCCTCGCGCAGGTAGCGGCCCACCAGGCGCGGCGAGTCCTTGGGCAGCTCGCGGATCACGCGGCGGTACGGCGTCTCGATGAACCCGTAGGGGTTGACCTTGCCGTAGGTCGCCAGCGAGCCGATGAGGCCGATGTTGGGGCCCTCCGGCGTCTCGATCGGGCAGATGCGGCCGTAGTGGCTGTTGTGCACGTCACGCACGTCGAAGCCGGCCCGGTCGCGGCAGAGGCCGCCGGGGCCGAGCGCGGACAGGCGCCGCTTGTGCGTCAGCTCGGCCAACGGGTTGGTCTGGTCCATGAACTGCGAGAGCTGGGAGCCGCCGAAGAACTCCTTCATGGCGGCCACCACCGGCCGGATGTTGATCAGGGCCGAGGGCGTGGCCTGGTCCGGGTCGGTGATGGTCATGCGCTCCCGCACCACCCGCTCCATGCGCAGGAGGCCGATGCGGAACTGGTTCTGGATCAGCTCGCCCACGGCGCGCACGCGCCGGTTGCCCAGGTGGTCGATGTCGTCGCCCTTCCCCTGGCCGTTGTTGATGCGGATCATCTGCTTGATGAGGGCGACGAGGTCCTCCGGGCGGAGGATGTGCGTCTTGACGCTCTCATCTAGTCCCAGCCGCTTGTTCAGCTTGTAGCGGCCCACGCGGCCCAGGTCGTAGCGACGCGGGTTGAAGAACAGGCCGTAGAGCAGCTGGCGGGCGTTCTCCAGGGTGGGCGGGTCGCCCGGGCGCAGCCGCTTGTAGAACTCGGTGATGGCGCCGCGCTTATGGCGCTGGCCCTCGGGGATGCCGTCCCGCTCCAGCGTGCGCTGGATGTAGCGGTGCTCGCCCGTGTCCACATCCTCGAACAGGGCCAGGATCTGCTCATCGGTGCCGAGCTGGGTTTCGTCGTCGATGTTCGGGTCGGTGTAGATGGCGCGCAGCAGCGTGGTGACGGGGATCTTACGCTTGCGGTCCACCTTCACCGAGATGATGTCCTTGTTGGAGGTCTCGAACTCCAGCCAGGCGCCGCGGTTGGGGATCAACTTGGCGAAGCACAGGCCGCGGCCGGAGGCCGGGTCCTGCTCGATGCTGAAGTAAGCACCGGGCGAGCGCACGAGCTGCGAGACCACCACCCGCTCGGCGCCGTTGATGATGAACGTGCCATGCTGCGTCATGAGGGGGAAGTCCCCCATGAACAGCTCCTGCTCCTTGACCTCGCCGGTGTCCTTGATGCGCAGCTCGACGTTGACGCGCAGCGGCGCGGCGTAGGTCATGTCGCGCTCACGGCACTCCATCTCCGAGTACTTCGGCTCGCCGAAGGAGTACTCACCGAACACCAGCTCCATGCGGTTGCCGGTGAAGTCCTGGATGGGGGAGATCTCGTCCAGCAGCTCCCGCAGCCCCGCCTCCTGGAACCAGCGGAACGAGTCGAGCTGGACCTGGATGAGCTTCGGGATGTCGAGCACGTGACCGATGCGCGAGTAATCGCGCTTGACAGACGGAACGGCGCTCTGACGCCGGACGATCTCGCTGGCGGTTGTCATGCCTATGCGCTCCTCAGACGGCTGCGTCAGATGACAGAACGGCCCCGAACCTGGGCACCGCGTGCAACTCTGAAACGGGGAAGAAAAGGACAAAGAGGGTCATACCTAGCCGAGAGGAGTATATCCAGCTAGGCAGCGGCTGTCAAGCACCTGGTGGCCGGCGGTGAGCTGCGGGTCCGCGCTGGGGGTGAACCGCTGTCCGCCTCCTTTCCACGCGCACTTCTGCAGCCATCATACCGCATCCTGTCAAGCCTCCAGGGGCGGGGCGCGGCGGCCCATCAGCCGAGACGCCACCTGGTGCCGGACGGGCTATCCTCCAGCGTCACGCCCAGCTCGGCCAGGCGGGCGCGGATGCGGTCGGCCAGCAGGTACTGTTTGGCCGCGCGCAGCTCCGCCCGCACCTCCACCAGTAGGTCGATGAACGGCCGCGCGGCCAGCACCTCCCCTTCCGTCTCTTCCAGGCGCAGGCCGAGCACGCCGGCCAGCTCCAGCAGGGTGGCTTGGGCGAGCGCGATGCCGTGGCCGGCGTCGCGGCCGCGGTTGATGGCGGCCGCCAGGTCGTACAGGGCGGCGACGGCGCCGGAGGTGTTGAGGTCGTCGTCCATCGCCGCCTCGAAGGCGCGCCGGAACGGCTCCGGGTCCACCTCCACGGTGCCCGTCGCCCGGCCGGGCCGGCGGGCGGCGAAGCGCAGCCGCTCGGCCCCCGCTCGATGCCCGCGCACCGCCTCCTCGGTGAAGTTGAGCGGCTTGCTGTAGGTTCCGGAGAGGATGAACAGGCGCAGGGCGTCCGCCCCGTAGCGCTCCACCGCCTCGCGGATGGTGATGAAGTTGCCCAGCGACTTGCTCATCTTGTCGCCGTGCATGCGCATCATGCCGTTGTGCACCCAGAAGTTCACGAACGGCACCACGCCGGTGTAGGCCTCGGACTGGGCGATCTCATTCTCGTGGTGCGGGAAGATGAGGTCCGTGCCGCCGCCGTGGATGTCGATGGAGGGGCCCAGATACCGCACCGCCATGGCCGAGCACTCGATGTGCCAGCCCGGCCGCCCCGGCCCCCACGGGCTGTCCCAGGACGGCTCGCCCGGCTTGGCCGCCTTCCACAGGGCGAAATCGGCCGGGTGCTCTTTGGTCTCGTCGGCCTCCACGCGCACCCCCGCCATGATTGCCGCCAGCGACTGGTGCGAGAGCTTGCCGTAGTCCGGCTTGCGCGTCACCCGGAAGTAGACGTCGCCCTTGGCGGCGTAGGCGTACCCCTTGTCGATCAGGCCCTGCACCATCTCGATGATGGTCGGGATCTCCTCGGTGGCGTAGGGGGCCACCGTGGGCGGCAACACGTTCAGCGCCTCCATGTCCTCCACGTAGCGCGCGGCATACCGGCGGGCCAGCGCCAGCGGCTCTTCGCCGAGCTGGCGCGCCCGCTCGATGATTTTGTCGTCGATATCGGTGAAGTTGCGCACGTGGTGCACCCGGTAGCCGCGGTACTCCAGGTAGCGGCGCAGCACGTCGAACACGATGGCGCTCATGGCGTGGCCGATGTGCGCCTCGTCGTACGGGGTCACCCCGCAGACGTACATGGTCACCTCGTCATCCCGGAGCGGGACGAACTCGGCCACCTGCTGGGTCATGGTGTTGTACAGCTTCATCGATGTCTCTCAACGCAGCGGTTCGTAGCGGTCGCCGGTACGCTGGTCGGCGGTTATCGCGTCACATCCTCCGCCGGCTCACCCGCCCGTGCGGGCGTCTCCCGCATGAGCCGTTCCAGACGCGCTTCCAACTCGCGCACACGCTGCTCCAGCGCTTCGATCCGGTCCCACTCCGGGTCCGGCAGCCGCACGACGGAGTCGTTGCCCGGATCATGGTAGGCGATGATGTGGCCCGGCACACCCACCACGGTGGCGTACGGTGGCACGTTGGACACCACCACCGAGCCGGCGCCGATGCGGGCGTGGTCTCCCACGGTGATCGCGCCGAGGAGGATGGCGCCCGCACCGACGGTGACGTTATTGCCGAGCGTCGGGTGGCGCTTGACCCGCTTGGTGCTGGTGCCGCCCAGCGTCACCCCCTGCAGCAGGTGGCAATCGTCGCCGATCACCGCCGTCTCGCCGATCACCACCCCCATGCCGTGGTCGATGAACAGCCCCTCGCCGATCACCGCGCCCGGATGGATCTCGATGCCGGTGAGCATGCGGCTGATGTGGGAGATCAGGCGCGGGATGATCGGCACGCCCTTGCGGTGCAACCAGTGCGCCAGGCGGTGGAACTGCCGGGCATGGAACCCGGGATAAGCGAGGATGACTTCCAGGGCGCTGCGCGCCGCCGGGTCGCGCGTCAGCGCGGCGTCGATATCACGCTTGATACTGCGCAGCAGGGACATGGCGCGTTCCTCCAAGGCAGCGGGGCGGTCGCTCGCCACGGGGCGCACTCCGAGCGGTGCCGGAGTCGCCCCCGACGACACGCGCAGCCGCGCGCCGGGACCAACGCGCCGGCCGGGGAGAAGGTGGTGCACATGCGGGTGTCCCCACAGGGATCGGCAGCATTATAGCAAAGGTGGAGGCGGGTCTGCGGCGTCCGGCCGACGGCGACGCACCAGCGCCACGGCCCACGCCGCCACCGCCTCACCCCGGCCCACCGCATCGAGCCCCTCGTTGCTCTTGGCCTTGACGCTCACCTGCTCCGGCGTGACCCCGAGCGCGCCGGCGATAACGCGGCGCATCGCCTCCGCATGGGGCGCGATGCGCGGGCGCTCGGCGATGACGGTGATATCCACGTTCACCGGCTCGCACGCTGCCCGGCGCAGCCCGGCCACCACCTGCCGCAGGAGCGCACCGGAGTCGGCGTCCTTGTAGCGCGGGTCGTCGGGCGGGAAGTGGGTCCCGATATCACCCAGACCGGCCGCGCCCAACAAGGCATCGATCACCGCGTGCAGGACGACGTCGGCATCGCTGTGGCCGATCAGCCCCGAATCGCATGGGACGTGCACCCCACCCAGCACCAGGGGCCGCCGCGCCCCAAACCGGTGGATGTCATAGCCGGCGCCGACGCGGAAGGGAAGGTCATCGCCGCCGGTCATCCCTCGTCGTCCTCGTGCACCGGCCCGGGCCGGCCGCCGTCGAACTGCTCCAGCAGCCGCGCCAACAGCGCCCGCGCGGCGACGCTGCCGCGTTCAAAGGCATGCAGGGCGTCCTCCCGCCCGACCCGCGCGGCCTGGACGAGGTCGCGCACCTGGCGCACGAAGTCGCCCTTGAGATCAAAGCGCTCGTCCACGTCCTCTGCGGCCCGGACGACCATCATGAACACGGCGTCCGACAGCCGCCGCAGCTCGTCACGCTCCGGCGTCCGGCCGCCGAGGCGCCGAGCCAGCTGCGCGCGCGCCGTCTCGGCGACGAGAGCGGCGATCTGCTGGTCGCTCATGCCCATGGCGCGCAGCAGGCGATAGGTGGTGATGAGCCCTTCCACCCGCTCGCGCAGGAGCGCCCCCTGCTCGTCCAGCGCCTCGGCCAGGCGGCCGAACAAGGCGCGCAGGCCGCCCTGGCCGGCGGCAGGGTGCCCATCGTCCTCCCGCCCGCGCTTCGGCAGGGCCGGTAAGCCGCTCTCGGCTGCGGCACGCCGCCCCTCACCCGCACCGGCGGCCAGGAAGGCGGCGAGCCACCCGGCCACCGTGGCCATCCCCACACCGGACCAGCCCCACCGTCCTCGTGCCATCGTGTCCTTCTCCGCGCGCCGCCTCGGCGACGCGCTTTCATTCTAGGCCAGCGAGACGCTGCCTCCCACCCTGCCCTTCAACCGGCGGGCCCGATTGCCTAGACTGACGCGGGAGCGCCAATAGACGCGTGGAGGTTGGCCCATGCCCGTGGAGTTGCTGCGCTCACTGCTGCTGATCTCAGCGCTGGACCGCGGCGGGCTGGAGGCCGCCCGCGTCAGCCACGCGGACGCGATCGTGCTGGACCTCGAGGGCGTGGCACCCCAGCGGGCGGAGGAAGCGCGGGCGGCGGTGCGCGCGGCCATCGCCGAGCTGCACCCTCGGCACCGGCTGTGGGTGCGCGTCCACCGCACCAGCACGCTTTTAGCCAAGGCGGATATCCGCGCCACGGCCGGCGGCCAGGTGACCGGGTACGTCCTGCCGCACGCCCTTTCCGCTAACCACGTGCGGTACGTGGAGGCGCTGCTGCGCGACGCCGAGGCTGAGGTCGGCCTCGCGGAGGGCAGCCTGCGCCTGATCGCGGCCGTGGAATCGGCCGAGGGCCTGCTCAACGCGCGCGACATCGCCCGTGCCACGCCGCGGCTGGTGGCCCTGGCCCTGGACGGGGGCGGGTTTTGCGCCGACATGGGGGTGGAGCAAAGCCGCGACGGGCACGAGCTCCACTACGCGCGCAGCCACCTGGCCGTCTGCGCCCGTGCCGCCAACCTGCTGGCGATCGATGGCGCCTACCCCTTCCTGCGCGAGTCGCAAGGTTTGCTGGCGCACGTAAGCCAGGCCCGGCAGCTCGGCCTGCACGGCAAGATGGTGCTCACCCCGGAGCAGGCGGCGATCGTCAACGCCGTCTTCCGGCCCTCGGCGGAGGAAATCGCCTACGCCCGGCGGCTGCACGCCGCCCACGAGGAGGCCCGGCAGCGCGGTGAGGAGTTCGCCCACTTAGACGGACGCATCATCGACGCGCCGCGCGCGCGGCGGGCCCAGCGGATCCTCGAGCTTGCCTCCGCCATCGAGGCCCGCGAACAGCAGGCGGCGATCTGAGCGCGGGCCGGACGGTGCCTCCTCCGCCGGGGGATCGGCTCTAGCGGTCCAACCAGGTGTGCTCGAAGGGCAGCGTGTAGTAGCCGGGATCGGCCGCCAGGGCGCGCCAGCCCTTCACCTTGCTGTACCAGCCGACGAACTCGTAGTTCTGCTCCAGGCCGATGCGCCAGTTGGTCCGCGCCAGCTCCTTCTGGATCTCCACCAGCACCTTCTTACGCTCGTTCTTGTCGGCGATGTTGCGCTGCTGGTTGATAAGCGCATCCATGCGCTCACTGCCCCAGCCCCCGTAATTGCGCGAGGCACCGCGCTGGTAGAAGTTCGTGAGAAACTCATCCGGCTCCGAGAAGGCCGAGTGGTGCCATAGCCGCATCTCAAAGCCGCCCGGCCGGTTAGTCGGCCCGAGGAACTGGGCCCGTTCGATCTTGAGCAGGTCCGTCACGTTGATGTTGATCTTGCGCAGCATATCCTGCAGCAGGGGCATCGTCGCCGCCTCATCGGTATAGGCGACGTTCGTGTCCATCTTCACGTTAAAGCCGTTGGGCAGTCCCGCGGCTTCCATAAGCTGCTTGCCGCGCTGGATATCCGGCTTATCGAAGTAGAAATCAAGCTCTTTGTAGTCCGCGATCCAGTCCTTAAACCCGACTGGAATCGGCGTAGCGCGGACGGCCTCATCTTGGAAGATGGCGCGGCGAATGGCGGCGTGGTCGATCACACAGGCGATGGCCTGGCGTACGCGCTCGTCCTGCAACGGTCCGCGCGTGACATCGAAACCGTACACCATGTAATAGAAAAATGGCGTGAACTTCTCGCTCTGAATACTGGAATTCTGGCGTTTCACGCTCTCCGCGTCACCCGCTTTATCGAAGATGATGATGTCAGTCTGACCGGCGCGGAACGCGTCCAGGCGCACAGCCGGTTCCTGCGGCCCTGCTAGCTCCACACCGTCGAGGTATGGAAGCTGCTGGCCACGCGCGTCCTTGCGCCAGTAATCTGGATTCTTCTTGAAGATCGCTTTACCGTTTGGCGTATAAGAATCCAGCATGAACGGCCCGGTACCGACCATTGTCACGCGTGGGTCATCGCCTTCGACCACTTCTCGCGAGATCATTACGTGATATGGCACGGCAAGATACGTCACAAAGGGAACATTTGGTTGCTTATGTTTGATAACAACGGTGTCTTTATCTGTGATATCAATGCGGTCAATGCCTTTGAAAAACGTGGCGCGCTGGAACTCAGGCTTGTCCGTGCCGATGCGCAAAATCCCGAATTTGACATCCTCGGCCGTGAACGCTCGACCATTCAGCGGCGGCCGGTTCTGCCATTTGACCCCGGGCCGCACCTTGAGGATCACGGTCTGGGTGTCCGGCGTCTCCCACTTCTCGGCCAGCGCCCCTTCGATCTGGAGGCTCTGGACTTCCACCTCGGGCCCGGTGCGGAAGCGAAGCAGGGTGTTGTACACCAGGTTGGCGAAGGCGGTGGTCGAGGAATCCGTCGCCAGGTGCGGGTCCAAATTACCGGGGTCCTTGGGGATATGGTACCGCAGGACGCCGCCGAGCTTGACCGCCTGGGCCTGTGTTTGCGCCCCGGCGGCGCCACCGGGTACCTGCGTGCCGGCCGCGCCGCGCTCCTGCTTCTCCCCGCCGCCGCAGGCCGCCAGGAACGCCGCCGCGCCGCCTGCGGCCAGCAGTCCCCGCCGGCTCCACCGGCCCGTGTTGCGCCGTGCCGTAGTCATACCCGTCTCCCTCCTCATCGTGGCGAAGTCTCCATCCGGCCGGACGCCGGAGGCACCTCCGCAGCATGGACCTGCCAGGCGCGATGCACCCGCACGGTCGCAACCGCCCGATCAATCCTGCCCGCGCAGACGCGGGTCCAAGACGTCACGCAAGGCATCGCCGAACATGTTAAACGAGTAGACGACCACCGCGATCGCCAGGCCGGGGAAGATCACCAGCCACGGCGCCTGCTCCATGTACCGCTGCGCCGACCCAGACAGCATCTGGCCCCAGGACGGCGTCGGCTCCTGCGCCCCCAGCCCCAGGAAGCTGAGCGACGCCTCGGCGATGATCGCCTGCCCGATTACCACGGACACCAGCACCAGAATGGGTGCGAACACGTTGGGCAGGATATGGCGCACGATCAGGCGGGTGTGGCTAGCACCGAGCGAGCGGGCCGCTTCCACGTACGCGTTCTGCTTCACGCTGAGCACCGTACCGCGCACCACACGAGCGGCACCGGGGATCAGGGTGATACCGATGGCCAGCACCAGGTTGGCGTTATTGCGCACCGCCGACCACACCTCCGCCAGCACGCCCCACCACCCCGGCTGCGGCGACCACGTGCCCCGGCCGGTGCCGGCGGCCGCGACGATCGCCATCGCCAGGATCAGCGTGGGGAAGGCCATCAACATATCGATCAGGCGCTGCAAGCCTGTGTCAAGCCACCCGCCGAAGTAGCCGCTCACCAGCCCCACCACCGTGCCCACGGATACGCCGAATAGCACGGCGGCCACGCCCACCCCCAGCGAGATACGGGTGCCGTGGATGATCCGACTGAGGACGTCGCGCCCCTGGACATCGGTGCCCAGCGGGTAGGTCGCGCTCGGCGCACGCAGGGAATCGAGGGGGTTGGTCTTCAGCGGATCGTGCGGGGCCACCTGATCGGCAAAGAGGCCGGCCAGCGCTACCAGCAGCACGATCGCGCCCGCCGCGGCGCCGACCGGTTTGCGGCGGGCGAAGCGCCAGAGGTCAGCCAGTACCCCGCCCGTGCCGCGGCCCTCTCGCCGCAGCGCCACCAATTCACCACCGGCAGCCACGTGCAGGTCACCCGTCACTGCTGCCCCTTTCCACGACGCCACCGCCCATCACCCGGCATCGTCGGGCACATCGCGTAGCTCCCTACTCATACCGAATCCGCGGGTCTAACCGCGCGTAGAGCAGGTCGACGATCAGGTTCAATATCACAAAGATAAGCGCCAGTATCAGGATAATCGCCTGCACCAACGGATAATCGCGGTTGAAGATAGCCGTGCGCAGCAACGTACCGGTGCCAGGGATAGTAAACACCTGCTCAGTGATCACCGTGCCACCGAGTAATACCCCGAGCTGGGCACCAAGCACCGTGATCACCGGAATGAGCGCGTTCTTCAGCGCGTGGCGCAACACAACCTGTCGTTCAGAGAGACCTTTGGCCCACGCCGTACGGATGTAGTCCTGCCGCAGCACCTCCAGCATCTGTGAGCGTGTCAGACGCATCGACACCGCGGAGAGGGGTGCAGCCAGTGTCAAGGCCGGAAAGATCATGGCCTGCAAATTAGCAATAGGTTCCTCGAAAAGATTGAATCCTTGCCCAATCGGTGGGAAATAACCGAAATAGCGCGATAGCACGAACAACATCATGATACCGATCCAGAAGGTCGGTGCTGAAAGAGCAATCACGCTGAGACTGCGCACGATATAATCAGAGGGCCGGTCCCGGCGAGCCGCAGAGTAGATGCCGATGGGAATACCGGTGCCGATCACAATTAAGATTGTCAGGATAGCCAGCTCCGCGGTAACCGGAACTCGGTTCTTCAACTCTTCGGCGACCGTTCGCTTGCTCAGATAGGAGCGACCCAGATCGCCGCGCAGGAGATTGCTGACCCAGATGAAGTACTGCTGCCAGACGGGTTTGTCCAGGCCAAGCTCCCGCCGTGCCTGCGCGCGCTCCGCCTCTGTGAGCTGGCCGGCCTCCTGCAACTGGGCGTCGATGGCGTCCCCCGGGATGGCGCGCAGGATGAAAAAAATGATAACCGAGACCCCAACCACTACCGGGACCATCAGCAGCAGGCGGCGAACCACGTAGGCGCGCATGCCGGCCTCTTCGCGACGATCCACCGCGCCAGCACTCGGGGTCTCCACGGCGCGGTGATGGCATTATTCGCAGACGCGGCAAGACTGTCAACGGGAGCGCCGATCCCGTTAGGATGGGAGAGATGAAGCGTGTCCTCCTGGTTCCCGCCCTCCTGGCGCTGGCGGCCTGCGGCGGCGCTCGCTCCCTTGCCCAGACGCCTGCCCCGGCGGCCACGGTCGCCATCGTGCGCGCCACCATCGCACCGACCCGCACGGCGACGCCACGACCGCAACTGTGCCTCCTGACCCCCGCGGTCGGGCTGCCGCCCAGCTACGTGCCGCCCGATCTGGTCACCCTTCCCCTAGAGTGGGTGGCGGGGCAGGCGGTGCAACTCCGGCGCGAGGCGGCGGAGGCGCTCGTCAAACTGCTGGCTGCCGCCCGCGAGGAGGGCTACCCGATGGTGGCCGTGTCCGGCTACCGATCCTACGAGTACCAGGCCCAGGTCCTGCAACAGGAGATCCGGCAGTACGGTGAGGCGCAGGCGCGGCGCCAGGTGGCGGAACCTGGTCACAGCGAGCACCAGCTCGGTGTGGCCGTGGATCTGGCGACGGCCCGGCGTCCCTACGACCTCAGCGAGGACTTCGGCACCACGCCGGAGGGTCGCTGGCTGCAGCAGAACGCGGCCCGCTTCGGCTTCGTGATCAGCTACCCGGCCGGCAAGGAGGCGATCACCGGCTACATCTACGAGCCTTGGCATATTCGCTATGTGGGGCCGGAGATCGCCCGCCGGGTGGTCGAATCCGGCCAGACCCTTACCGAATTCCTGCCCGCCAACGGCATGGCCGGCTGTCCACCCACCACCTGACGGTCCCCGGCGGGCGACCGCCCTTCAGGACCGGCCGCCCCGCACGATACCCACAAGAGACCCGCGCTCAGCTTCGCGCCGAGGGTGCACCGTGCCACCGATGGGAGAGCCCACGTTCGCGCCGGACGAGGTGGTAAGCCTCACCGTGGGGCAGGAGGGGCAGGCGATCGAGCTTGGCTGCCGCGTCGTCACCATCCACGGGGACGTGCTCGCGCTGCGGGCCGAGGTGGTGCCCCTGCAACCGGAACTGTTCCAACCGGGTGCCAGCGCCTGGCTCATGTCATGGAGCGGCCGGCGACTGCCGGTCGTTCTGCTCTCCGTCGAGGTCGGCAGCCCGCCGCTGCTGCGGGTGCGGCTCGCCGCGCTCGACGGGCCGGCCGCGAACCGGCGCGCGTTCTACCGCGCCGCCACGGGCTTGGCACCCGTCCAGGCGCTCCTGCTCGCCGACGGCCGCGCCGCGCTGTGCTGGGTGCGGCTGGTGGACCTGAGCGGCAGCGGCGCGCGACTGCTCTCCCCCCGCCCGGTGCGCGCCGGTGACACGCTCTATCTCCGCCTGTCGCTGCCGGACGGCCCACCGCGCGAGCTGCCAGCACAGGCGGTGTGGTGCCGACCCACACGTGCCGGCTGGCAGGCCGGGGTGCGCTTTCTCGACCTGTCTGAACGAGACCGCGACCGGATCGTGCGCCTGGTGTTCCTGCAGGAGCTGCGCTCGCGCCGACCGTGAACCCGCAACCGCTGCGAAAGCGCGTCTGGGTCAGGAACCGCCCGGCTCACGGCTGTTGTCGGCGCGGGCCGCTATCGCCGTGCGCCGTCGCGAACGCGGCCGCCGCCGTTAGGTCCACCGCCATCCGATCAAACGTCCGCTCCGGGATGAGCGACCAGGCCAGCGCCCCGGCGTAGCCCTTGTCGTACCAGGCGGTGAACCGCTCCCGCGCGCCGGTGTCGGGACCGGCGTAGAACTCACCGATGACGAGCGGCGCGTCTAGGCCGTAGCGCGCCCGCACGGCGGCGTAGTCCGTGCACAGGGCGCACCAGTTGCCGCCGGACATGTAGTCGTACCAGTGCGCGGTGTAGTAATCGAGCCCTTGGCCCACCCACAGGGGCAGGCCGTCCAGCATCGCCGAGCCGACGGTGACGTAGGCGTCGCTGTGGGCGTGCACCGCCGCTGCCAGCTCCCGCACGGTAGCCTGCACCGCCTCCGCCGGCACCTTGTTGTTCCAGATGTCCCACTCCGGCTCGTTGAACAGGTCCCAGGCCAGCAGGCGCGGCTGACCGCGGTAGCGGGCAAACAGCGGCGCCAGCGTCTCCGCCAACCGCATCCGTTGCGCCGGGTCGGTGATCCAGCCCGTCGGTACGTCACTGGGTGCGGCAAAGAGGGCGAAGATGAAATACAGATCATGCTCCTCGGCCAGGGCGAGGGCGGCATCGATATCCGCGTACACGGTCGGGTCCAACCTTGTGGGCGCGCCGTCCGCATCGCGCTGAATGGGTTTAGCGCCGCCCTCGAACATCCACCAGCGCACCACGCGCAGGCCACCGGCGCTGGCCGCGCGTAGCACAGGCTCCAGGGCGGCGCGCACGGCCGGGTCGCTCACCCCGCCCTGGGCGCCGCAGCCAAAATCGCAGCTCCAGTTGTACCAGGGCAGGTTGGCACCGTGCAGATACCAGGCGCCGCCCTGCCAGGGGATGCGCGACCCGGCTTCGACCGGGGCAGCACGCGCCGGCGTTCCACCAGACAGACAGAGAACCAGCAGGGCCAACGTCACCGTGAGTCTGCCCAGGCGACGAGACGAACACGGCAATTGGTCAGCACCCATCGCGTGCCTCCAGGACCGGTAGATACGAGCGCCGCAACCACCCTACCTCTACCCTAGCCTTGGGTGCGGCGACGCGGCCCCTCGGGTCGGTGGGGGAACGGTGCACGACGAGCGCGCAGGTGGTGGCCAATCGGTGAGGGAAAGGGCCGTCAGCGCCCCCCTTGGAGCAAGTAGGCCAACAGGTCGAGGTCGCCCGGAGAGTGGCCCATCTGGGTGAGCAAGTAGGCGGCCTCGCTGCGGTGTTGGGTGGCGTGGTTGGCCTGATGCAGCAGGAGTTGCCACAGCGGCTGCCGGCGCGGCGCGCCGCGGGTGGAGGCGTAGACCACCTCGGCGCCGAGCCGATCGACCTCAAGCCCTGCCAGGAAGGCGGCGGTGCTCTCCTCCACTTCCTGCCAGCGAGCGCGGATGCTGGCCAGGTCCGGGAAGTCGGCCGGGTTCCAGAGGGCGGTGGGCGAGACGCCCCGCCAGCGGGACAGCCACACCCACTGGGCGGCCATCGTGTGCACCAGGATGTCGCGCAGCGAGCCATACCCCACCCCGCCCGGCCGGGTGAACTCGGCGGGTGAGAGCGCCGCCGCCGTCGCCAGCACGCGCTCGTTGGCCCAGCGGCTGTAGGTGTACAGCGTGCGCAGCCATTCGATCTCCATGCCGCTTGATCTCTCCTTCCACGCCACCGGGCCATGTCACTGGGGCGCTGCCGTGGCCGCCACGCGGCTAATGCACCCGCCGCTCGTAGCCCTGCCAGTAGCGCTCGCGCAGCTCGGCCTTCTGGATTTTGCCAGAGCCGGTCTTGGGCAGCGACTCGGCGAAGTCCATCGAGCGGGGGACCTTGTAGCCGGCGATGTGCCGACGGCAGAACGCCTGCAGCTCCTCGACGGTGGCCGTCATGCCCGGGCGCAGCACCACCACGGCATGCACGCGCTCGCCCCAGCGCTCGTCCGGCACGCCGATCACCGCCGCCTCCAGCACCGCGGGGTGCTTGTACAGCGCGTCCTCCACCTCGGTGGAATAAACGTTCTCACCGCCGGTGATGATCATGTCCTTCTTGCGGTCCACGATGAAGATGTAGCCCTCATCGTCCACGGTGGCCAGGTCGCCCGAGTACATCCATCCATCGCGCAGCACGGCGGCGGTGGCCTCCGGCTGCCGCCAGTAGCCGAGCATCACGTTGGGACCGGCCATGATGATCTCACCCACCTCGCCCGGCGCCACCTCGCGGCCGTCGTCGCGCGCCACCCGCACCCGCACCCCTGGGATCTCCCGGCCACAGGACAACAGCCGACGCACCAGGCGCTCCTCACCCTCCAGCACCATGTCCTCCGGGTGCAGTTGGGTGGCGAACGGCGAGGTCTCCGTCATGCCGTACAACTGCGAGAACCGGCACGGCAAGGCGGTCAGCGCCGCCCGCAGCCGGTCCGCCGGCATGGGCGAGGCGCCGAACGTGATCAGGCGCAGCGAGCGCGTATCGTAGGCGGGGAGGTCGGGGTGGTTCACGATCATGTTGATCATGGTGGGCACGATCAGGGTCTTCGTTACCCGCTCGCGCTGCACCAGCTCCAGGAACGCCGTCGGGTCGAACTGGGGCAGGAAGACATGCCGTGCCCCCACCCAGGTGACCGTCCAGGCGGCCCAGGCGTCGGCCAGGTGGAACATGGGCGCGGCGTGCAGCCAGACGTCCTCGCTGCCCAGCCCGTGGATGAGCAGGGCGTGGTAGGCGTTGCTCATCACGTTGCGCTGGGAGAGCATGACGCCCTTGGGCCGACCGGTGGTACCGGAGGTGTAGTAGAGCTGGACGAGGTCTTGCTCCTGCCACGGGTGCGCCACCCCCTCCATGGGCGTGGCCGCGACCAGCGCCGCCTCGTAATCCAGGAGGTCCGTGCGGCCGGCCGCGGCCGCCCCGGCCACCACCATGCCGCGCAGGCTGGGCACCGTGGCAGCACCCGCCTCGGCTAGGGCCAGCATCTCCACGCTCGTGACCAGCCACGTCGCCTCGGCGTCGGTGAGGATAGCGCTCAGCTCGGCCGGCGCCAGTCGGTGGTTGAGCGGGATCAGCACCGCGCCGGCGCGCTCCGCGGCCAGGTAGGTCTCTATATACCGATGGCAGTTGGGCATGACGATGCCCACCCGGTCACCCGGCGCCACCCCCTGCGCCGCCAGCGCCCCGGCCAACCGCGCCACCCGTTCGCCCACTTCGCGGTACGTGAGCCGCGTGGCGCCGCACACCACCGCCTCGCGGTCGCGAAACAGCCGCACCGCACGCTCCAACGTGTGATGGATAAACATGGCTCCCGCCTCCGTGTGACCGGAGCGCTATGCCCGGTCACCTCTGCGGCGCCAGTGTACCGCACCCCGCGTTCGGAGCGTACAGGGCCGCGCAAAACGAATGGCGGTGATGGAAGCCGCTGACGCTCCCACCACCGCCCCGAACGGCGGCCGTTCGCACCGGGCTCAGGCGTAGCCGCGCCGACCCATCAGCGCCCGGTACAGACCGAGCACGATTAGGCTGCCGATCACCGCGATGATGATGCCGCCGATGTCAAGGTCCCCGTAGCTGCGGTTGCCGGTAAGGACGCTCCACAAGAAACCGCCCACCAGCGCGCCCGCGATCCCGATCAGAATCGTGGCGATCACGCCGCCGGGATCACGCCCCGGCATGATCAGCTTGGCCACAGCCCCGGCGATCAGGCCCAGGACGATCCACGCGATAATCCCCATATGCCGCACCCCTTCCCAATGCGAATCCACCGCTCGGCAACGCAGGCCCGGTCCTGTTCCAGGCAGGCGGTGCGCGACGGCGGGAACCGTCGCCAGCGCAGCATACGCCGGCCGCAGCGCGCGGCGCAACATCCAGTTGAGGTAGGAGTCGATACCACGTCCGGCGCGCGCCAACCCGTTCCGACGTTGCCCGTACGGGACGGCCGGGCCGGTAGCGCCCACCGGGCTGATGTGCTTCCATGATCACAAGCCATCCCGTAAGGAGGATAACGATCAACGCGCCACGCCTGCGCGCCCTACTGGAGCGCCTTCAGCGCGGTGAGACGAACGTGGATACCGTGCTGGCGGCGCTGCGCGACCTACCGTACGAGGACCTCGGTTTCGCCAAACTGGACCACCACCGCGAGCTGCGCACGGGCATCCCCGAGGTGGTGCTGGGCACAGGCAAGACCCCGGAGCACGTGGGGCTGATCGCCGAGCGCATCGCGGCGCGTGCCGGGCGGCTGCTCGTGACTCGCGCCACGCCAGAGCAGTTCGCGGCGGTGCAGAGCCGCGTACCCGATGCCGTCTACCACACGGAGGCGCGCGTGATCACCGTGGAGCGCACGCCCGTGCCGCGCCGCCCCGGGGTGATGGTGCTGTGCGCCGGCACGGCGGACCTGCCTGTGGCGGAGGAGGCTGCCCTCACCGCCGAGATGATGGGCAACGCCGTCGAGCGCCACTACGACGTCGGCGTGGCGGGGATCCACCGCTTGCTGGACCGCCTGGACCGCCTGCGGCGGGCGCGGGCGCTGGTGGTGGTGGCCGGCATGGAGGGGGCGCTGCCCAGCGTAGTGGCGGGCCTGGTCTCGGTACCGGTGATCGCGGTGCCCACGTCGGTGGGCTACGGCGCCAGCTTCGGCGGCCTGGCCGCCCTGCTGGCCATGCTGAACAGTTGCGCCGCGGGGGTGGCGGTGGTCAACATCGACAACGGTTTCGGCGCCGGCTACATGGCGGCGTTGATCAACCGCACCGCCCAGGAGCGGCACTGCGATCAAGCGGAGGCGTGAGCGGCCGAGACCGCGCCTCCCGGTAGAACGCACCATGCGCGTTGCCTATTTCGACTGCGTGTCCGGCGCCAGCGGCGATATGATCCTGGGCGCCCTGGTGGACGCCGGCGTGTCGCCGGACGCTCTGCACGCCGAGCTGGCCTCGCTGCCGCTGGACGGCTGGCGGCTCGAGGTCCAGCGCGTGCTCCGCGCCGGCCTGGCCGCCACGCGCGTGCGCGTGCACGCCGACGACGCCCAGCCACCCCGTCGTCTGGCCGATATCCTTGACATCCTGGATCGCTCCGGCCTGCCGGACGCCGACCGGGAGCGGGCGGCACGGGTCTTCCGCGCCCTGGCGAAGGCCGAGGCGCACGTGCACGGGATCGCCCCGGACGCCGTGCACTTCCACGAGGTGGGCGCGGTAGACGCCATCATCGACGTGACCGGCGCGGTGGTAGCACTGCGCCTGCTCGGCGTTGAGCAGGTTTACGTGTCGCCCCTGCCGCTGGGCGGCGGCACAGCGCACACGGGGCACGGACTGTTGCCGGTTCCCGCCCCGGCCACCGTGGCGCTGCTCGCCGCCGCGCGGGCGCCCGTCCGCGCAGGCGCTGACGAGCCACAGGTTGAGCTCATCACCCCCACCGGCGCCGCCCTGCTCACCACGCTGGGCCGATTCGAGCGGCCGGCCATGCGCCTGACCGGCAGCGGCGTGGGCGCAGGTGGGCGCGACCTGCCGGACCGGCCCAACGTCCTGCGCGTGGTGCTGGGTGAGACGGAGGCGGCCGACCGCGTGCGCTCGATGGTCGTGCTGGAGACCAACATCGACGATATGTCGGCGGAGCTGTTCGGCCACGCCCTCGACCGGCTCTTCGCGGCCGGCGCCGCCGACGTGTGGTTCACCTCCATCCAGATGAAGAAGAACCGGCCGGCCACCATGCTCTCCGTGCTCTGCCGGCCGGAGCAGGAGGCCACGATGGTGGATATCCTCCTGCGCGAAACCAGCACACTGGGCGTGCGCGCGCACGAGGTGCGGCGCTACGAGGCCGAGCGCGAGCGCGTCGAGTTTCAGTCGTCCCTGGGACCGGCCGTGGTCAAGGTGAAGCGCCTGGCAGGTGAGCCGCCGCGGGTGGCGCCCGAGTACGAGGTCTGCCGCGCCCTGGCGGCACGCAGCGGCCTGCCGCTGCTCGAGGTTTACCGCATCGTCACGGCCGAAGCAGAGGCCATCCTAGTGCACTCCGGGCCAAAAATTTCAGAAACTTGACCGTTTCCCTCTTGACGGGCAGGGAGTACACCGGGTACGGTCACTGTGCCGGGTGACACCGCGAGCGAAGCCGGCCGAGAGCCCGGGACGCTCGGCGACGCCGCCCCTGCTCAGGCCGCATGCCGGCCAAACGGACCCGCGAGGGTCTGGGGAGAGTCCCGCTGTTGCACCCGGTACCATGGCCGAGGGGCCGCAAGGTTCCTCGGCCATGTTGTGTCCTGAAGCGGAGGGTTCCGCGCTAAGAGGCGAGCGTGGCGCGCGGGTAGGAGCCGAACACCTTCAGCCACGAGGCCTTGGCGCGTACCCGCGCCAGCGCCTCCGCGCAGGCTGCGTCCGTGCGGTGCCCCTCGAAATCGACCAGAAAGATATAGACCCCAAGGGCGTCTTTGGAGGGGCGGGATTCGATCTTGGTCAGGTTGATCTCGCGCTGGGCGAACTCGATCAAGATGTTCACCAGGGTGCCCGGCCGGTCGTGCTGCGTGGTGAAGGCGATGGAGGTCTTATCACGGCCAGTAGGCGGGTGGTCCTCCGGCGCCAGCACCACGAACCGCGTGACGTTGTTGCGCCGGTCCTGAATGCCACGCGCCAGCACCGCGGCGCCGTGAAGCTCCGCCGCCCGCGCCGAGGCGATCGCCGCGGCGTCCTCGTGAGCGAAGATCTCCTGCACCGCCGCCGCGGTGGAGAGCGAGGCCTCCAGGCGCACGGTGGGAAAGCAGCGCTCCAGAAAGCCGCGGCACTGTCCCAGCGCCTGCGGGTGCGAGTAGATCACCCGCACGTCCTCGGCGCGCATTCCCGGGCGCACCAGCAGGCACTGCTCGACGGGCACGATCAACTCGCCACGGATGCGTAGGTCCGCGTCGTGGATGAGGATGTCCAGCGTCTCGCTCACGGAACCTTCGACGCTGTTCTCCACCGGCAAGACGCCCTCATCGGCCATCCCGGAGGCCACGGCGGCCACCACGCCCGCGTGCGTGGGCAGGCCGATGTGGTCGGCGTCGGGGGCGTAGCGGCGCGCGGCGGTTTCGCCGAACGTTCCGGGCGGACCGAGGTAGGCGACCCGCGTCATGCTGCACCTGCGCCGGCGCTCACGGCTCGGTGAGGGCCCGCCGGAGCTGCTCCTCGGCCTCCACGCGCGTGATGGCGATCACCTCGTCCTCCGCGTGCAGGACGGCCTCAGCCGGCAGGCGTGGGTTCCCCTCCGCGTCCACCACCAGGGAGATGAGCGCGCCCTGCGGTAGCAGCACCTCGCTGGCGCGCTTGCCGATGACCCGCGCCCCGGCCGGGATCTTAATCTCCACCATCTCCAGGTCGGGGCGGCCGCGTAGGTGCACCAGCGGCACCAGGCGGTGGGTCGGGAGCTCCTGCTCGATCTGGTTCAAGATCGCCGTGGTGGCGCTCACGGTGACGTCGATGCCCAGCTTGCGAAAGATCAGCTCGTTTTTGGGGTTATTGATGCGCGCTACCGTGCGTTTGACGCCGAACTTATTCTTGGCCACCTGGCAGGCCACCAGGTTATCCTCGTCGTCCCCGGTCACCGCGATCAGCATATCCGCGCGGGCGGTGCCGGCCAGCTCCTGCGTCGCCGCCTCACAACCGTCTCCGCGCAGGACCACGTCGCCCAGTTCCTCGGCGATATAGGCCGAGCGCGGCCCGTGCTCGTCTTTCTCGATGATCAGCACCTCGTGCCCCTCATCGAGCAGCTCCTTGGCCAGATAGAACCCGACCTTCCCGCCACCGACGATGATGATGTACATGGCTCCACGTCACACAATGCCGGATATCCTCGCCAGCAGCCCCCGCGGCGAGCAGCCACCCGGTACAGCCTACCGCGGCGTGACGGCACCCCCTCCGGGCTCGGCGGGCATCACGGCTCCTCCTCTTCGACGGCCTTCATCAACAGCTCGGCGCCGACCTTGGTGGGGCTGATCGTGCGCAGGCCGAGCATGCGGTAGATCTCTTCGCGGATGGGGTCGTAGATACGGCTCACCACGCGCGGCACGTTGAAGATGTGCTTGGCCACCTGCGCCGCCATCACGTTGCGGTTGTCGCCCTGCGTACAGGCCACAAATGCGTCCGCCCGCTCGATGCCGGCCCGGCGCAGCACATCCTGGTCAATGCCGTTGCCGACCAGTTTGCGGCCCTTGAAATCGCGCGGCAGCCGCTCAAAGGCGTTGGGGTTGGTGTCAAGCACCGTCACCTCATGGCCGCGCCGCTCGAGCATCACCGCGAGCTGCGCGCCGACGCGGCCGCATCCCATGATCACGACCCGCACGGTCCTCCCTCCCACAGACGGCTCAGTCGGCACCGGTGGTGGGCGCCGGCATGCGGAATACCCACACCTGGCAGGGGGCATGCTTGAGCACGTATTGCGTGGTGCGGCTGAGCTGGAACTCGCCCAGCGGCCGCTTGTACTCGGTACCGAGCACGATGGCGTCCACGCGCCGCTCCATCGCCTCATCAACGATGGCGTGCCCCGCCTCCCGCGCCTGCAACAGCTCGCCCTCGATGGTGAAGTCCATCTCCTCAGCCAGCCGCTCCGCCTCGGTCAGGATCTCCTCGCCGCGCTGCGCCTCCTCGATCATCTCCGCGTCCAGCGGCAACGTGCGCTTGACCTCGATCACGTGCACCACCGTGACGTGTCCTTTATTCCGCTTTGCCACCGTGATCGCCTGTGCAAGCGCCTCGTAGGATGCGGTTGAGCCGTCGGAGGGGACGAGAATGTTCTTCACATCGAGGAGAGCACGGACATCTGCGAGCCGAGGCATGGAACGGCACGTCCTCACCACATGTGATCACGCCGGTCGTGCAGCCATTATAGGCAGCTTCCATCGGTAGGAACCAGCGAGACCCCTCCCGCGGCCCGCGGGCGGCGCGGCGACCACCACGGCTATACTTAGGGAGAAGAGCGGTGCCGGTACGGCGCCGGTCCTTTCTTTCACTATGGCCACCACCGGTGCTCGTCGATCGCGCCCGCTCCTGCGCCCACCGGCCGCCGGGCTCCGGCCCCTGGTCCCGGCGGCGGTGGTGGTCGCCCTGGCCGCGCTGCTCGTTCTCTCGCCGCGGGCGCGGCAGACGGCACACGCCTTCCTGTCCCTCTTTCGCACCGCCCCACGCCAGCCGCTGGCGATCATCGATATCCCCCTACCCCGCCTGCCTGGCACTGACCCGCAGCTCCTTGCCGGACTGGTACAGGTGGAGCTGCCAGAGGGAGTAGAGGTGGCCACCGCCCACGACGCGCAGGACCGGGTAGATGTCAACGTGCGCACCCTGCGGCGGGCGCAGGCCCCTCGGGTCCAGGTGTTCGTGAACCAGACCGCCACCATCCGCCTAAACGACGCGGCCCTGGGCGACCTCCTGTCGGCCGCGCTGCCACCTGGCACCCGCGTCCCGCGCCAGGCGGCCACCACGGTGTACGCCGATATCCCGGCGGCGGTGCGGCAGGTGTGGCGCGAGCCGGCCGGTGCCATCACCCTGTGGATCGGGCGACCGCCGCGGCTACGCACCGCCGATGGCCCGCCGTGGGAGGCGGTGCGCGAGCGCCTCATCCAGGCCAGCCTGCTCCTGGCGCCGGAGCGGGCGCAGCAGCTCCAGAACGTGCACGACTGGGATAACACGCTGATCGTGCCGATCCCGCCCGATGCCACCGCGCGGCGGGTCCGCGCCGACAGCACCGGCGACGCACTCCTCATCGAACGCGCCGGGCGCGGCACGCTGATTTGGCAACGCTTCGGCGCGCTACACGTGCTGGACGCACCGCTCACCGGCCGGGCCCTTATCCGCCTGGCGGACTCGCTCCGATGAGTCGCACGCCGCGCAGGGTTGCATCCATGAGCAGGATCGCGGACACCGAGGCCACCGCACCGGAACCCAGCCTCGCCATCGAGGCGGTGGGCCTGCGTAAGGAGTACGGGGACAAGGTCGCCGTGGACGACCTGACCCTCACCGTGCGACGGGGCGAGGTGTTCGGCTTTCTGGGGCCCAACGGCGCCGGCAAGACCACGGCCATGAAGATGCTGCTCGGCCTGGTGCGCCCCACCGCCGGTGAGGCGCGCATCCTCGGCCATCCGGTGACGGACGTGCACGTGCGGGCGCGTATCGGCTTTCTGCCGGAGCAGTTCCGCTTCCACGAGTGGATGCGGGCAGACGAGTTCCTTGACTTTCACGGCCGCCTGGCTGGGCTGTCGCCCACCGAGCGGCGCCGGCGCATTCCGGAGGTGCTGGAGCTGGTGGGGCTGGCGGCGCGCCGGCACGACCGTTTGCGCGGCTTCTCCAAAGGCATGCTGCAGCGCATCGGCCTGGCGCAAGCGATCATCCATGACCCGGCGGTGGTGTTCCTGGACGAGCCGACCTCCGCCCTCGACCCCATCGGACGACGCGAGGTGCGGGAGATCATTCACCGCCTGCGCCAGCGGGGCACCACCGTGTTCCTGAACAGCCACCTGCTCAGCGAGGTCGAGCAGGTGTGCGACCGGCTCGCGATCCTGGACCGCGGCCGGGTGGTGCGCGAAGGTCCCCTGGCCGAGCTCTTGCGCCAGGAGTTGGAGGTGGAGATCGAGGCCGAGCCGCTCACGCCGGAGCTGCTGGCGGCGCTGGCGCCCCTGTGTCGCTCCCTCGCGCGCAACGGCCATCGCATCACGGCCGTCGTCAGCGATCGAGAGCGGCTGCCGGCGATCGCCGCGGCGGTGACGGCCGGCGGCGCGCGCCTGTACCGTTTGGCGCCGCGCACCGTCTCGCTCGAAGAGCTGTTCGTGGAAACGGTGGAAGAAGGGGGAGACAAATAACGATGCGCCGGTCCCTGCGCCAGATCGCCACCCTCACCTGGTTCACTGTGCACGAGGCGGCGCGCAAGCGCATCATGGCCGGCGCGGTCCTCCTGACCATCCTGTTTATCTGCCTCTATGCCGCCGGGGCACGGTTCGGCTACCGCAGCATCGAGCGCTCGCCCAACCTCACGGACCTGACGCGGCCGATCTTCCGCGTCTTCATCATGCTTGCCGGCCTGCAGGTGACCACCTTTGTCGGCAGCCTGCTCGCCATCTTCGTCTCCGTGGGCAGCATCTCATCTGAGGTCGACAGCCGGCTGCTCGACGCCGTCCTCGCCCGCCCCATCCGCCGCTGGGAGGTGGTGGTGGGCAAGTGGCTGGGCTTTGCCCTCATGCTGCTGGTGTACGTGAGCGCCACCACCCTGGCCGTGGTGCTGGTGACGCGCCTGTTCGGCGGCTACTGGCCGCGCAACCCACACGTCGGCGTGGGCGCGCTCATACTCTCGGCGCTGTTCTTGATGACCCTCGCGATGGTGGGCAGCAGCTACCTGTCCACGGTGACCAACGGCGTGATCGTCACCGTGCTGTACGCCGTGGGCGTCATCGCCGGACAGCTCGAGCAGGTAGGTGCCTCGCTTCCCACCCCAAACGAGACGCTGCGCACCGCCGGCATCGTCGTCAGCCTCATCGTCCCCTCGGACGCGCTCTGGCGCCTGGCCAGCGCGCAGATGTCGCCGCCGCGGCTGGTGGATTTCGGTATCCCTAGCCCCTGGACGTCCGTCAACCCGCCCACCCTGTGGATGGCGGCCTGGACGGCGGGGCTCATCGTGCTGGGTGTGGTGCTGGCCGGCGTGGCCTTCAGCCGGCGCGACCTCTAACCGCCACCGTCGCCCCAGTCCGGTCGATATGCACGCCCGGCATTGCAGCGGGAGCATGCCAGAAAAACTAGGCGGTCCGGCTCGTATCGGCTGGTGTTTTGGTCACGGGCATGGTAGACTAAGTGCGGTTCAGCTTCCTCAGTCGGGCTCCTCAGGCACGGAATCGTCCGCGCCGGCACGATGACCGAAGCGCCACATCTTTTTCCCAGGAGGTCGTCGTGCCGTACGCCGACAAGACCCTAACGTGTTCCGATTGTAGCTCCCCGTTCACCTTCACCGCGGGCGAGCAGGAGTTCTACGCGACGAAGGGCTTCACCAACGAGCCCCGACGCTGCCCGAGCTGCCGCTCCAACCGCCGGTCCGGCGGGGGCGGTGGCCACAGCGGCGGCTACAGCAGCGCGCGGGAGATGTACACCGCCACCTGCGCGTCCTGCGGCAACGAGGCGCGTGTCCCGTTCCAGCCGCGCGGTGACAAGCCCGTTTACTGCTCGGACTGCTTCCGTGGCAATTCCTCGGGGCGGTCCAGCTTCGGCGGTCACCGAGGCCGCTGGTAGCCGCCGAGCGGCCACCGGCCACCTCAGCATCACGCAACGGACGCGGCGGGGGCCGCCCTGAGGCAGCCTCCGCAGGCGCCTCGCTATCAGCGCGGCACCGGTCAATCCACCGGCGCCGCGCCGCTGTCCGTGACGCACGCGAGGGATGGCCCCCGCCGCCAACGCCCACGCGCATCCCCCACAGGCCAGCGGGGCGTAGCGGGCTGAGAGCACGCGACGCGGTAGTCCCCTAGGGGGCAGGCGGGGCTAACCGCCCGTCGACGCGGGCGCCGCGCGGTGTGCCAGCTCTACCAGGCGCTCCAGCAGGCGCGTAAGATCCGCCTGCTCCGCCGGGCTGAGGTCCTCCAGCAGGCGGCGCACGTAGGCGCGGGCCGCCTGCGAGACCTCCCCGGCCACGTGCTCCCCCTCGGGTGTGAGCCGGAGGGCCACGTGGCGGCGATCCTCGGGCCGGTCCGTGCGTGAGACCAGGCCACGGGTGACCAGCTTGTCCACTTGCTGGGTGACGTTGCTGGCGCTCACACCAAGGGCCTGCGCCAGGTCGCGCACACCGATACCCGGCTCCTGCCGGATACGGAACAGAATTCGCAGTTGGGGCAGCGTAATACCGCGCTCGTCCCACACGTGCAGCCGGGGCACGTCGAGCAGGCGCGCGGCGCGCACAAACGCCGTCACCGCTCGCTCCAACCGTTCCTCCTGCGTCTCCTCCTCCATTTCGTCCCCCCTCCGCTCGGCTGGCCCGGCTTGCTCAATCGTTCATGCGTACAGTACCGTTAATCGAGACTCAACGGTAGGGCCATGATGGGCAGAAAGTACGTCATCTTCGGACTGGTCGCGCTCGCCCTGCTCATGTCCTCCATTGACAGCACGATCGTGGCGGTCGCGCTTCCGGCGATGCGTGCCGACCTGCACACCAACATCGCCCTCATCGGGTGGACCGTGACCGCCTACCAGCTCGGCACGCTGCTGGTGATGCCGCTGGCCGGCAAGCTGTCCGACGAGCTGGGGCGCAAGCGGGTGTTTCTGGCGGCGGTTGGGTTGTTCACGCTGTCCTCGTTCCTGTGCGGGTTCGCGCCCAACGTATACCTGCTGATCGTCTTCCGCATCCTGCAGGCCATCGGCGGCGGCGCCTTCCTCCCCTCGTGCACCGGCATCGTGGCCGACACCTTTGCCGAGCGGCGCGGGCAGGCGATCGGCCTGTTCTCCAGCATCTTTCCCATCGGCGGTATCATCGGCCCCAACCTGGGCGGGGTGATCGTTGACACCCTCTCGTGGCGCTTCGTGTTTTACGTCAACGTACCGATCGGGTTGGCCGTGCTGGCGCTCACCTGGCTCCTGTACCACCCGCTGCAGCAGCGCGCCGCGCGCACGGCGATCGATTTCCTCGGTGTGGTGCTGTACGGGGCGGCGATCAGCACCGTGCTGGTGAGCCTGACCTGGGTGGGCGACCATCCGCACACCGCCACCCACGCGCCGCTTTTGTGGGCGGCGCTGGCCGGTGCCACGGCCCTGTTCGTGATCTGGTACCGTCATGAGCGGCGCACGGACGAGCCGATGATCGACACCACCCTGCTGCGGTACCGCCCTTTCCTGGCGGCTAACACCTACAACTTCTTGTTCGGCGCCGGGGTGTTCGGCTTCACCGCCTTCCTGCCCCTCTATGCCGAGCTGCGCTACCACATGTCGGCCACGGAGGCCGGTGCGCTCCTCACCCCACGCGCCGTGGTGATGATCATCACCTCAGCCATCGCCTCGTTCTACATCATTCGCCTCGGCTACCGCCTGCCGATGATCCTGGGCATCTGCGCCGTCTCGCTTAGCCTGATATTGGCCAGCCTGGGGGCGGAGAACGTGCACCTGTTCGGCGTCGCCATCCCCAACTTCGTCTACCTGGCTACCGTCGTGGCCCTGATGGGGCTCGGCTTCGGTCTGTCGGCGCCGGCATCGAACAACGCGGCGCTGGATTTGATCCCCGGCAAAGTGGCCGCGGTGACCGGCATCCGCGGCATGTTCCGACAGACGGGCGGCACGCTCGGCACCGCCCTGGTGGTAGTCATCACCTCGCTGTTCTCCGACGAGGCCCGGGGGTTGCAGGTGGTGTTCTTCGGCCTGGCCTGGGTCATCCTTCTCATTATCCCGGTGGTGTTCCTGATCCCCGATGCTGCTCGCGCCCGGCGCCGCGGCCAGCCGGTGGCGGCCTTTACCGCCGAGTCAGCGCCGCGGGAGACAGCGGTGATCGGCGATTAGCCCCCCGCGGCCGCGCCGGCTAGAATGAGCGCGCCGCGCCGCGACGGGAGGGCGCCGATGAACGCGCTGGCAGGCGTTCGCGTTCTTGACCTCACGCACTACATCGCCGGTCCGTACTGCACCAAGCTGCTGGCTGACTTCGGCGCCGACGTGCTCAAGATCGAGCGCCCGCCGGCCGGCGACCCGGCGCGCCGGCTGGGCCCCTTTCCCAAGGACACCCCGCATCTGGAAACCAGCGCGCTCTTCCTGCATCTGAACACCAACAAGCGCAGCCTAACCCTCAACCTCAAGACCGAGGAGGGGCGACGCATCGCCCTGCGCCTGGCCGAGCGCGCCGACGTGCTGGTGGAGAACTTTCGCCCCGGCACGCTGGCCCGCCTGGGGTTGGACGTCAAAGAGCTGCACGCCCGCAACCCGCGCTTGATCGTCACCTCCATCTCCAACTTCGGCCAGACCGGGCCGTACCGCGACCTCAAGGCGTCCGAGATTACCCTCTACGCCATGGGCGGGCCGATGAACGTCACCGGCCACCGTGACCACGAGCCGCTCAAGCTGGGCGGCAACGTGGTCCAGTACCACGCCGGCGCGGTGGCGGCCTTCGCCATCATGGTGGCGCTTTACGCGGTGGAGGGCGGCCGCCCTTACGGGGAACACATCGACGTCTCCATCTACGAGACACAGGCCGGCTTCCGCGACCGGCGCGCCGTCTACCTCACCGCCCACGCCTATACGGGCGACATCGGCCGGCGGCCGGAGGCCGGGGTACGCCCGGGGGTGGGCGTGCGTCCGGCAAAGGACGGCTACGTCAACATCTTCGCCGGCGGCCCGGACCGGTTCGTCCGCTTCCTGCGCATGATCGGGCGGGAGGACCTCATCGGCGACGAGCGGACGCGCAATCCGCTCTTGCTCAACCAGCATCCCGAGCTGGCGCAGGACATCGAGCACAGCTACCTGCAATGGCTGATGGCGCACCCGAAGCGCGAGGCGGCTGCCATCGCCCAACAGCACCGGCTGCTGGCCGCGCCCGTGAACGAGATCCGGGATGTGGTCGAAGACCCCGCCTTTAACGAGCGCGGCGCCTTCGAGGTGATCGACCATCCCTACACCGGCCCGCTCAAATACCCCGGCCGGCCGTTCATCATGTCCGCCACGCCACGCCCGCCGGCCCGCCGCGCGCCGCTTTTGGGCGAGCACACCGTCCAGGTGCTGTGCGAGGAGCTCGGTTACCGTCGCGAGGATGTGGCGCGCCTCCGAGCGCAGGGAGTGGTGTGACCGCGCCGGCATCTAGACGCTTGACGATACCGACGCAGAGGCGCGACGAACACGTGGGGAGGGAAGCCAACAATGCGGGATGAGCTGTACGCGCCGGACCTGCCCCTGTACGGCGTGCGCGTGCTGGACATCACCGTGGTGTGGGCAGGGCCGCACTGCACGCAGCTTTTGGCCGAGTGGGGCGCGGAGGTGATCCGCCTGGAGCCGCTGCAGGCCATCCAGCCCAACACGCGCGGCGCGGAGTCCGCGGTGACGCGCGAGCAGGCCCAGCGCTACCGCGGCACCCTCAACACCTTCTTCGCCTACCCGGACTACGACCCCGGTCCGCGGCCCTGGAACCGCTCGCCCAGCTTCAACTCGCACGCGCGCAATAAGCGCAGTATGACCGTGGATATCACCCGACCAGAGGGACGCAGTGTCTTCCTGGAACTGGTGAAAATTGCAGACGTCGTGGTGGAGAACAATGTGCCGGAGACGGTGGAGCGCGCCGGCTTCACGTACGCCGACCTCGCCGTCGTCAACCCGTCCATCATCGTGCTGCGCATGCCGGCCTACGGGCTCACCGGCCCGTACAAGAACTACCGCTCCTTCGGCACCCACATGGAGGGGATGACCGGTCACCACCTGCTGCGCTCCTACCCGCACCTTGACCCGGCGATGACGGGCGACGCCTTCACCGTGGACGCCGCCTCGGGCGTGGTCGGCGCCTTCGCCGTGGTGCTGGCCCTGCGCCATCGCCGCCGCACCGGCGAGGGACAGCACATCGAGCTGCCGCAGGCCGAAAATTTTCTCTCCTACCTGGGCGAGTTCATCCTAGACTACGCCATGAACGGCCGCAGCCCCGGTCCGCAGGGCAACCGCTATCCGGCGCACAGCCCCCACGGCGTCTACCCGTGCCAAGGCGATGACCGCTGGATCGCCATCGACGTCGGCAGCGACGCGGAGTGGCACGCCCTCTGCCGGGTGCTGAACCGCCCAGACTGGGCGCAGGACGAACGGTTCGCCACCACGCTCAGCCGCTGGCACTACCGTGAGGAGCTGGACGCCCTGCTGGCCGAGGCCACGCGCGCGTGGGACGCCTTCGCCCTGTTCCATGCCCTACAGGCCGCCGACGTGACCGCCGGACCGGTGCAGAACGAACGGGACGCCTACGCCTGCCCGCAGCTCGCGGCGCGGGGCTTCTTTGAAACCCTTACCTCGCCGGAGGCCGGCACGCACGCCTATCCCGGCCTGGTCTTCAAGATGGCGAACACCCCCAACCACCTGCGCCGCCATCCGGTGCTGCTGGGCGAGGACAACGACTACGTCTACCGCGAGCTGCTGGACCTGCCAGAGGCGCAGTACCGCCGGCTGGTGGAACTGGGGCACATCGGCATGGACTACCCTGGATGGGCGAAGCGGCAAGCGGCCGCGGGTGGGCAGGCAGCGGAGGGGAATTAGCGGTGGACGCTATCAAGGGCTGGTATCTGACGCTCGACTTCCCGGATCCGCCGCCGGACCGTCCGTTCGTTTACCTCAACATGGTGGCCACGGTGGACGGCAAGATCACCGTGGACGGCTCAGAGCGCGGCATCGGCAGCGAGGCGGACAAACGCCTGTTCCACGAGCTGCGCGCCCACGCCGACGCCGTGCTGGACGGCGCCCGCACCGCGCGCGTCAGCGGCGCCTCGCCGCGCGTGCGTGACCCCGACCTCATCGCCTGGCGACGCGAGCGCGGCAAGCCGCCACACCCGCTAGGCGTGCTGATCACGGCCTCCGGCGACCTGCCGCTGGGCACCCCGTTTTTTACGTCGCGTGAGTTCGAGGCCGTGGTGTTTGCCGCCGAGAGCGTGCCGGCGGAGCGCGTGGCCGCGCTCCGCGCCGCCGGCCGCCCGGTGCACCTGGTGCCGGCCGGTCGGGCAGCGGTGGCGGCGATGCTGCGCATCCTGCGCACCCAGTACGGCGTCGCCCGCCTCCTGTGCGAGGGCGGCGGCACCCTCAACGCCGAGCTGATCCACCTGCACAGCGCGGATGAGTTCTTTCTCACCATCGCGCCTAAGATCGCCGGCGGGCGCGACAACCTCACCCCTGTGGAAGGCGAGCCCTTCCACCGCGATTCCATGCCCGCGCTCGACCTCGTCCACTGGCGCCACTACCCGCCCACCGGCGAGGTGTTCACGCGCTGGCGCTTCCGCCGCTGACCGTCAGCCCTCTCACGGGGAAAGGGGCACACCGGCCGGGCGCAGCTCCACCGTCTGGCCCTCAGCCCGGTCCGGTAGCGAGAGGAGCAGGCGTCCGTCCGCGAAGGACCAGTCAGCCACGGACCGGCCGTCCACCAGCACCGCGGCGGGCGGCGCCGTCAGGCCGCGCACGTCGAGCTCCACCCGTGTGCGGGCGGGCCGATAGTCGCCCACGCGCGGCCCAATCTCGACGACCACCCGCTCTGGGTTGGCCTGACATGCGACCCGCGTGCGGGCGAACAGGCCGCGCTCGTGCTCGTCGCCGTCGCCTGCGTCCTCGTACAGGGTGAACGCTCCCGAGCCGGGCGCGGGAAACAGGAGCAGAGTCAGCGGGTCGGGCGCACGCTCTGCGACATGGCCCATCTCCGGCCACAACGGCAGGGCAGTGTTGGCGCGCACGTACACGGCTGGCTCGCCCAGCGGCGCATACGCCAGCACGTGCGTGGGACCATCCAGCCGCCGGCCGCTCCACAGGTGGAACCAGGTGCCGCGCGGCAGGTAGACGTGGCGATGCTCCACGCCGGGCCGGGTGATAGGCGCCACCAGCAGCGTGCTGCCCAGCATGAACTGGGCGTCGGCGGTGCGGGCGGTGTCGTCGTCGGGGTACTCGAAGAACAGCGGCCGCACGATGGGGGTGCCGGTGCGGTGGCATTCCTCAAACAGCGTGTACAGGTAGGGGATGAGGCGCTGGCGCAGCTTGAGCAGGCGACGGATAAGCCCCTCGTACGGCTCGCCAAACGCCCACGGCTCCTGGCGGCGCGCACCCTTGGCCGAGTGGTTGCGACAGAGGGGCTGGAAGATGCCGCACTCCACCCAGCGAGTCAACAGCTCGCCGTCGCAGTCACCCCAGAAGCCACCGATATCCACCCCGGCCCAGGCGATACCGGACAGGCCCATGTTGAGCAGCTGGGGCACACTCATCCACAGGTGCTCCCACCAGGAGGAATTGTCGCCCGTCCATTGCAGCGCGGAGCGTTGCAGGCCCGCGTAGCCGGCGCGTGAGATGACGAATGGCCGTGCAGCAGGGCGGAACGTCGCACAGGCCAGCCGCGCCGCCTGCGCCATGAGCATGCCGTAGAGGTTGTGCACCTCACCGTGCAGCCGTGGCCGGCCGTCCCCCGGGTGGACGACATCGACCGGGAAGGTGCCGTGATGGGGGACGAACACGGCCGGCTCGTTCATGTCGCACCAGATGCCGTCCACCCCGGCCTCCAGCAAGGCGCGGTGCAGACCGGCCCACCAGTCGCGGGTGCGGGCGCTGGTGAAGTCGGGAAAGGCGCACAGGCCAGGCCACACCACGTTGCGGTACTCCTCGCCGGTTAGCGTCCGGCAGAAATGACCGCCGTCCCGGCCTTCCCGGTAGACGGGGTATCCCTCATCCACCTTCACCCCCGGGTCCACGATGGTCACCACTCGGAAGCCCTGCGCATGCAGGTCGGCGATAAGCCCCTTCGGGTCTGGAAAGCGCTCGCGGCTCCAGGTGAAGACGCGGTAGCCATCCATGTAGTCGATGTCCAGGTAGAGGGCATCACAGGGGATATCACGGGCGCGGAACTGGCGCGCCAGCGTGCGGATGTGCTCGGCGTCCTCGTAGTTCCACGAGCTCTGATGGTAGCCCAGCGCCCACAGCGGCGGCATGGGCGTGCGCCCGGTGAGCTCGGTGTACCGCTCCAGGACGGCGGCAGGCGTGGGGCCGGCAAACACGTAGTAGACCAGGTTGCCGCACTGAGTCCCGAACCAGGCGCGCCCTGAGTGCTCGCGCGCCAGGTCAAACTCCACGCGGCCGGGATTATCCAAGAACATGCCCCACGCTCGCCCTTGGTCCAGCACGAGGACAAAGGGTACTGACGTGTACAGATTGTTGAGCGCGGGGGTATGGCCGAAGGGTGGGTCCACGTGCCAGAACCGCTGATCTGTGCCGGTCTTGTCCAGGCCGCCGGTCCGCTCCCCACAGCCGAAATACCGCGCCGTCGGTGCATGGCGTTTGTACACCCGCGCCGGCGGCCCGGCGGCACGGCCCGGCAGGCCGGCGGTCAGAGCCGGGTCACGCACCACCCCCATGCCCAGCTCCGGGTCATCCTCGGCAAAGCGACGCCCCACGCGGTCCTCGAAGCGTACGCGCACGGGTGCCACTGCCACGTGCACCGTGAGCGCGGGCGTGTCGATCCGCCACGCGCGCCCCGTTGCGCTGACCGTCACCCCCTCCGCATGCCGGTCTTGCTTGATCACCGCCGCGGATTCGTACTCCACCGGCCGGCCGTCCGCGAACAGGCCCACGCGCACGAGATCGGCGGCCAGGACGGTGATATCCACCGTCAGGGAACCGGCGTGCAGGCGCAGGCCGTCGGTACGCGGCTCGACGCGGTCCGCCGGCCCGACGGGCTCGTATCCGGGCGGTGTGAAGGACGGGGACGACGGAGGGCTTTCGTTCACCGCAGATCCTCCTTTCCGGGCCGCCTGGCGCCGCGACCCAGGCCAGCGTACCAGGGAGTGGCGGCAACGGTGTTATCGGAACCGCCCCCTTCCGATTACGAGGCCGACGGCGTATAAGAGGGCGAGACCTGAGGACCAGCGAGGACAGCCATGACACAGGTGACGGGATCGCAGCTCGTGGCCGAGCAGCTCCGGCGGGAGGGCGTGGACACACTGTTCTTCATCATGGGCGGACCGACCATCGAGGTGGCCGGCGCCGCCGAGGCAGAGGGCATCCGCATCATCGATGTACGCCACGAACAGGCGGCGGCGATGGCAGCGCACGCCTATGCCCGCGCCACGGGCCGGCCGGGCGTCTGCCTGGCAGCCTCCGGACCGGCGACCACCAACCTGCTCACCGGGATCGCCAACGCCTATACGGACGCCGCACCGGTGATCGCCCTGGGCGGGGCCTCGGCCACCACCCAGTTCGGCATGGACGCCTTCCAGGAATTCGATCAGGTCGGCTGCTTCCGGCCGGTAACCCGTTGGGCGGAGCGTGCCCTGCACACCGCCCGCCTGCCGGAGATGGTGAACACCGCCTTCCGGCACGCGTTGGGCCAGAAGCCGGGCCCCGTCTACCTCGACCTGCCAGGCGACGTGCTCTACCGCACGGTGGAGCGTGAGCGGGTGCACTTCCCGCCTCCGGCCCGCCCCGTACGCGCCGCCGGCGACCCGGCCCAGATCGAGCTAGCGCTGGACCTCTTGCGACGGGCGGAGCGGCCGATTATCGTCGCCGGCAGCGGCGTGCTCTGGTCCGGCGCTGAGCAGGAGCTGGCCGCCTTCGTGGAGCGCACCGGCATCCCCTTCTTCACCACGCCGCAGGCGCGCGGCGCGGTGCCCGAAGACCATGAGCTGTGCTTCCTGGGCGCCCGCTCGGCCGCCTTCCAGCAGGCGGATACTGTGCTCCTGCTGGGCACGCGCACCAACTTCATCATCGGTCACGCCCTGCCGCCGCGCTTCGCCGCCGACGCCAAGTTCATCATGGTGAACTCCGACGCCACCGAGATCGGCCACAACCGTGCCATCGACGCCGGTATCGTGGGCGATGCCAAACTCGTGCTCGGGCAGATGCTCCGCGCCCTGGACGGCTTCCCAGACAAGCGCCGCTCGGCCTGGGTGGAGTTCCTGCGCCAGACCGACGCCGCCCGTCGCGAGCGTGCCGAGGCGGAGATGGCCACGGACCAGGTACCCATCCACCCTATCCGCCTCTGCCGCGAGGTGCGCGACGTGCTGGACCGAGACGCAATCTTGATCGAGGACGGGCACGAGATCCTGAATATGGCCCGCCAGACGATCCCGTCCTACGTTCCCCGCGCCCGCCTGAACGCCGGCCCCAACGGCTGCATGGGGGTGTGCCTGCCCTTCGCCCTGGGTGCCAAGGCCGCCCAGCCCGGCCGCCAGGTGGTGACCCTGTGCGGTGACGGCTCCTTCGGCATGAACGTGCAGGAGCTGGACACCGCCGTACGCCACAACCTGCCGTTCGTGGCGGTGATCTCGCACAACGGCGGCTGGACGGGCGCCATCCGCGGCCGCAAGGTGCCGGGCCGCGACCTGCGCATGACCCGCTACGACGAGGTGGCGCGCGCCTTCGGCTGTTACGGCGAGTACGTGGAGCGACCGGAGGAGATCCGCCCGGCCATCGAGCGGGCGCTGGCCAGCGGCCAGCCGGCGGTGGTGAACGTGGTTACGGACCCGTACGCCAAGGCCAAGACGCAGCCCTTCGGCAGCTACTCGGCCCGCCTGGATTAGCTCAGGTTATCGCTGAAAACGCCGTGCCGGACAACCGGTTGGAGACGGGCACCCACGGTGCCCGTCTCCACGTTGCCGTGGCGCCGCCCTGGGGTTCACCAGCCGGATGTGCCCGTCGCTCCCCGGCTGCTCCCTGGGTATCGCGCCGGCCGGTACCCCTATGCCCGCGCAGGTCGCATCCACCGAAGGGAGACGAACGCGAACCGTCCCTCCCGCCGGCTATCGGCGCGCTGAGTCCCGACCCGCCGCGCTGCCCGCGCCTGCCGCTGCCGCTCGGCAACGCGCAGCCGCTCACGGTGCTCCAGGCGCGCGATCTCATACCAGACCGAATGCATCGTCACCGCCCCCTCCTGCACCTCGCGTGCACCCGGAGTATCCCTCGGCAGGCCGGCAGGCTGCGCCGGGCGACGGATCGGTCCGCGCGACGGTCCATGGCCCCTGTCGACGGTCCGAACGTCCCGGTCCCGGCTGGTGCCGGCGGTGATCGGTGGGACGGGTGCGCTCGTTCCGGGGGTGGAGATCAGGAGGCCGAGGCGGTCATTCCTCGTCGACGCGGACGAGAAAGCCGGCGCCGGCGCCACAGTCGATGCAGGCGTTGGGGGCATCGACCGTGCGCACCACCACCCCACAGGCGGTGCAGCGCCACGCCGCGGGTCGCCGGGCCGTGGCCGCGGTAGCGGTGCCGGGGGAAACGAGGTCCTTCACCATCATGATCAGGTCGTGGCGCTGGCCGTGGCGATCCTTCACAAACAACGGCAGACGAGCCTGCTCCACGAAGCCAAGGTCGCGCATCAAGTACTGGGCGGCCGTCTGTTCGACCGTCATCTCCGCCACCAGCTTCTCGACGCCCAGGCTGGGCGCCAGCCGGCAGACCTCCTCCAGGAGCAGGCGGCCCAGCCCGCGCCCGCGTTGCTCGTAGGCGGTGAAGACACGCACCACGCCCACGTGCCGCGTCCACGGCACGTCGCTGAGGTGCAGGGTGGCCTCGCCCATGACGGTGCCCTCCGTCTCAGCGATGACCGTCACCGTCTCGCCCCGTTCGATCTCCGCTATCCAAGCGTTGATCTGGCGGCCGTCGGTCACATCCCGCCGCAGAAAGAGCAGGTCGGCCGCGGGCAGGGAGAGAAAAAAGCGGTGCATCCGGTCGGCGTCCGCCGCCGTCATACGCCGCAGAACCATCGGCTCACCGCCGACGTCGATCTCGCGGGGCAGGGCCGGCGCCCCGAAGCCGGTTACGTCATCGTGATCCTGCGGTACGTGTTGCGCCGTCATGGCGGTGCCTCCCGTGCGTGTACCGCAGTTCTGCACCCATCGACCAGGGGTGTCAAGGGCCGCGGCCGTGAGAGAGGACGGAGACGCTTCTCGCTGGAAGGGTCGGTCCTGCCTCGCCGGCCACACGACAAGGTGCTACAATCTCGCCGGCAGGTGCCGTCCTGACTTACCCCTGGTCAGCCCCATTGGTCAGCCCCATTGGAGGAAGCGGTTAAAGGCGGGCCTGGGGAGGGCTGGGCTGCCGATGCGCCCTGTGCCCGGCGGCACATGACGTTTGCCGGTAAGGAGCGACCCGTGGCCCAGGAGCTGGCGACGCCGCCGCGGCTGCGCACTATCCTGCCCCTCACGGCCGCCGTAAACGCCGCCGGTCATCTCACCATCGGCGGTTGCGACACCGTGGAACTGGCGCGGAAGTTCGGCACCCCGCTGTACGTGTTCGACGAACAGACGCTGCGACACCAGTGCCGCGCCTTTCACGATGCGTTCGGCCAACGCTACCCGCAGACCATGGTCGCCTACGCCTCAAAGGCGTACGCTGGCCTGGCGCTGCTAAAGGTCATCGCCGAGGAGGGGCTAGGGCTGGACGTGGTCTCCGGGGGCGAACTGGCCATCGCCCTGGCCGCGGGCTTCCCGCCGGAGCGGATCCACCTGCACGGCAACAACAAGTCCGCCGGCGAGCTGCGCGAGGCGCTCCAGGCGGGCATCGGCCGCATCATCGTTGACAACCTGGACGAGCTGGCCATGCTGGAGGAGCTCGCCGGTCAGCTCAACCGGCGAGCCGATATCCTGTTGCGCCTATCCCCGGGGGTGGACCCGCACACGCACGACAAGATCACGACCGGCATCCTGGACAGCAAGTTCGGCATGTCCATCCAGACCGGCGATGCCGAGACGGCGGTCCAACGCGCCCTGACCGCGCCCCACCTAAACCTGCTCGGCTACCACTGCCACATCGGCTCGCAGGTGTTCGAGACGGAGGCGTACGCCCAGGCGGTCGATGTGATGATCGCCTTCGCCGCCCACATGCGCGACCGCCACGGCTACACCCCCGAAGAATTTTCGCCGGGCGGCGGCTTCGCCGTGCAGTACGTGGCCGAGCATCCGGCCCCCGACCCGGACGTCTACGCCGGCCTGGTGGTGGACGCCCTGCACGCCGCCTGCGAGCGGCACGGCCTGCCGCTGCCACGTCTGTTCGTGGAGCCCGGCCGCTCCATCGTGGCGCGCGCCGGGGTGGCCCTGTATACCGTGGGCACGCGCAAGGTGATCCCGGGCGTGCGCACCTACGTCTCGGTGGACGGGGGCATGGCCGACAACATCCGGCCCGCCATGTACGACGCCCGCTATGAGGCGCTGATCGCCAACCGCGCCACGGCGGTACCGGACGAAACGGTCACCGTGGCCGGCAAATACTGCGAGTCCGGCGACATCCTCATCCGGGATGTCGCGCTGGCGGCGCCGCGCATGGGGGACATCCTGGCGGTGCCGGCCGCCGGCGCCTACTGCATCCCGATGGCGAGCAACTACAACGCCGCCCTTAAGCCGGCGATTGTGTTCGTGCGCGAGGGTGAGGCACGCCTCGTGCGACGCAGGGAGACGTACGAGGATCTGATCCGCGCCGAGCGAGACCTTGCGTAACCCGGCCGCTCCACCCGACCGCACCGCCGGCCACGACAACGCCCATGACCACCACCCCGGTGCTTGACCTCTACGGACACGACGCCGTGGTCCAGCCGCTCTTGCGGGCGGTGCGGGAGGGCCACGGCGCCCATGCCTACTTCATCACCGGGCCACCACAGACGGGCAAGGGCACCCTGGCCCGCCTGCTGGCCGCCGCCCACCTTTGCCCGGCCGCCGAGCCGCCCTGCCGCGCCTGCCCCACCTGCCGGCGCATCGCCACCGGGACGCATCCGGACGTGGAGGTCCTCGCCCCCGGCGGCCTGTGCGACGACTCTGGGCACGACCACAGCCGCGACCACTCCCGTGACATCCGCATCTGTCAGGTGCGGCGCGCCGAGCGCTTGCTCAACCTCACCCCATTCGCGGCCCGTGCCCGGGTGGTGATCATCGAGCCGGCCGACGCCCTCAACGCCCAGTCCGCCGACGCCTTCCTCAAGACCCTGGAGGAGCCGCCCGGCCAGGCCGTCATCATCCTGATCGCCGTCGAGGCGTCGGCACTACCGGAGACGATCCGCTCCCGCTGCCGGCCGGTAACGCTGGGGCTGGTGCCATCTGGCGCCACCGAGCGCTACCTGGCCCAGGCATACGCCGTGCCTTCGGAAGAGGCGGCGCTCTTGGCGCGCCTGTCCGGCGGGCGCATCGGCTGGGCGATCGCGGCGCTCAAGAGCCCGCAGGCCCGCGCTCGCCGCGCCGAGCTGCTGGACGAATGCGCCGCGCTGGCTGCCGGCACTCGCGTGGAGCGGCTGAGCGTCGCCGAGCGACTGGCCGCGGCCTTTGCCCGCAACCGCGAGGAGGTGTACGGCGTGTTGGCCCACTGGGCGAGTTGGTGGCGCGATATCCTGCTCATCACGGCGGGGCGCGATAATCAGATCATCAACGTCGATCGTCGGGAGGAACTTGCCGCGGCCGCCACGCGCTTCGACCCCGCGTCGGTCGTGCGCGTCCTGCGGGCGCTGCGCGAGGCCCAGCGCGATCTGGAGTCCAACGTCAACCCGCGCCTGGCGCTCGACGCGTTTATGCTCCGGCTGCCGGTCGCGGTGAAAGGAGGGGGAGCGCGCCGCGCGTGACGCCGGCCGGCAGAAGCGCGCCCGCGTTCCTGAACCGCCATGCAAAAGGTCGTCGGTGTCCGCTTCCAAGAGGCGGGAAAGGTATATTACTTCTCTCCGGAGGGATTTGAAGACCTCGAGGTCGGCGAGTACGTGGTGGTGGAGACCAGCCGCGGCCTGGAGCTGGCACGGGTGGTGATCGCGCCCAGCCAGGTCGTCAATGCCGAGATCACCGAACCGCTCAAGCCGATCACGCGGATGGCCGTAGCGGAGGACCTGGAGCGCGCCGAGCTGCTCAAAGCCCGTGCCAAACAGGACCTTGAGGTGATCCGGCGCATGGTGCAGGAGCGCAACCTGCCCATGAAGGTCGTGAGCGCGTCCTATAACTTGGACGGGTCGCGCCTGGCCATCTTTTTCACCGCGGAGGGGCGCGTCGACTTCCGCGACCTGATCCGTGACCTCTCGCACACCCTGGGCGTGCAGGTGCAGCTTCGACAGGTGGGTCCCCGCGACCAGGCTAAGGCGGTAGACGGCTACGGCATCTGCGGGCGACGGCTGTGTTGTTCCTCCTGGCTGATCAGCTTCCCGGCCATCTCGATCAAGATGGCCAAGGAGCAGAACAAGCCGCTCAACCCCTCGAAGATCAGCGGCCAGTGTGGACGGCTGCTGTGCTGCCTGGCCTACGAGAACGAGACGTACAAACAGCTCAAGGCGGAGCTGCCCAAGCCCGGCACAATGGTGAGCACACCCAGCGGCAATGCGCGTGTGCTGGCGGCCAACGTGCTGAAACAGACGGTCACCCTCCAGATGGAAAGTCTGGACGTGGTGGAGATGCCCGTCTCCGCCCTCGCCATCGACCGCGGCGTGGTGCGCATCATCTCCGCTCCACCGCCGGCCCCGGCGCCGACCGTCGCGCCGCCCTCGGCCCCTGAGGCGCGCACGCCGGCGGCGCCCCCGCCCCAACCGACACCCGCGCCGCCGGCCCAGGCCCGTCGTCCGCAGCCGGCACCCCCGCCTGGCCCACAAGCGCTACCTCCCCGTGAGAAGAAACCAACTCCTCCGCCCGCGGCCAGGGCCCCGAGCACCGAGCCCACTCCAGAGCCGGGCACCGGCAAGAAGCGCCGCCGTCGCAACCGCCGCAGTCAGCGCCGGCGTGGCAAGCGCGGCGGTCAGGCGAAGGGCTGAGCCTACCAGCACCGCGTGGCCTCCGCCGGCACCGTTACCCGCGCGCCGCGATGGCGTTTCCAGGGACAGAGGAGGCCAGCGATGCCGGTGCAACGAACTCGGGCACGGCAGGGGGACGCGCAGCCGGAGGACGAGGCGGCCCTGGTGGCGCGCGCCCGCACCGACCCGGACGCCTTCGCCCTCCTGTACGACCGATATGTCGAGCGAGTCTATCAGTTCACCTACCGCCGCCTGGCCTCGCACGCCGACGCGGAGGACGTGACGGCCCAGACCTTCCACCGCGCGCTGGAGCACCTAGACCGCTACGAGTGGCGGGGCCTCCCCTTCGGTGCCTGGCTGTTCCGTATCGCCCGCAACCTGATCGTGGACCACCTGCGCGCCGCCGGGTCGCCGCTCTCCCTGGACGAGGTCAGCGCAAACGGCGCCGAGCCGGCGGACGCCGACACGCAGCTCCCGGAACAGGCGCTCATCGCCTGGGACGAGGCGCGGGCGGCGTGGGCGGCCATCGCCGCCCTGCCGCCCCTGCAACGGCGGGCCGTGGTGCTCCGCTTCGGCCGGGACCTATCGCACGCCGAGGTGGGGCGGCTCATCGGTCGCAGCGAGGCGGCGACCAAGCAGCTCATCTATCGGGCGATGCTCACGCTCAGGGCCCGACTGGGGGTGCGGTGATGGCTATGAGACGTTCCACAGCAGCACGCTTTGCCGCCGCTACCGATGCCCTTCTGCGCGGCGACCCGCTGCCTGACGATACGGACGCCTTTGAGGCCGAACTGGCGCTGGCCGCACGCCTGCGTGCGGGCGCCGCGGTCGGCATCCCCGACCCGGCATTCGTGGACAGCCTGCGCGGCGAGTTGCTCGCCCGTCTGCGTGGGCAGGAAGGCATCGGCCAGCTACGCTACGCGGTGGTGGAGACCGACCTTGGCCCGCTGGCGGTGGCCTACCGCGACGAGCAGGTGCTGTACTGTAACGCCGTAACGACGGACCCCGGCGCACTGGCCGCGTTCGCGCGGGCGGTGACGCGTGCGCTGGGCACGCCCCCGCAGCGCGAGGCGGAGCCGCCGTCCGCCATCGCCCGCGGTGTGCGTGACCACATTGCCGGCCGCCGCCGCTTTCAGGCCGTGGACCTGTCCTGGCTACCCCCGTTCCAGCGCCGGGTGCTGGAGAAAACGACCGAGATCCCGCGCGGCGAAGTACGGCCTTACACGTGGGTGGCGCGTGAGATCGGCGCGCCCGGCGCGGTGCGCGCCGTAGGCACCGCCCTCGGCCATAACCCCGTCCCTTTCCTCATCCCGTGCCATCGCGTGGTGCGGGCAGACGGCTCGTTGGGGGAGTACTCAGGCGGCGGCCCGGCGGTCAAGGCGCGGGTGTTGGCCTACGAAGGCGTACCGCTGGCGGAGCTCCTGGCGGCCGCCCGCCGGGGCGAGCGGCTACGCGGCTGCCGCACCACCCGGATCGTCTGCTATCCGTCCTGCCGGGCAGCCCGCCGGGTGCGACCGGAGAACGTGGTGCCGTTCGCCTCCCTGGCGGAGGCCCAGCGCATGGGCTACCGGCCGTGCGCCCTGTGCCGCCCAGCCTGAACCATGAGCGCCGAGGAAGCATATGAGCCAAGCGGTGACCGAGACCCGTATCCCCGTGCGGTCTACAGATGTGGACGCCGACCGGAACGTGAACAACGCCCTGTTCTTCGTGTACTTCGAGCAAGGGCGGCTAGAGCACCTGCTGCGGCTGGGCGTGATCGATCGGTACCCCCATCCGCCTGGGGAGCGGCCCCTGTACACCATCGCCGAGACCACGGCCCGGTTCCGCGCCCCCGCCTTCTACGGCGACGTGATCGTGGTCCGCACCTGCACCCGTGTGGTCCGTACGCGCAGCTTTCTGCTGGCCTATGAGGTCTACCGCGAAGCGGACGGCACGCTGCTGTGCGAGGGCAGCTCGGCGCAGGTCTGGCTGGACCATGTGGGCCGCCCCGCACCGCTGCCAACGCACGTGCGGGCGGCGCTCCTCACCTCGCTCGGCGACGCGGCGCCCGCCCCCGAGACCGACGAGACCAACTGATGGCCCGCCCCGCTATGTCACGGGTCTTGCGGGGCGCGAGCCGCGAACTCCACGTCCGCCCCACCCATGCTCCGGTCCAGCAGCGACTCGTAGCGGCTGTCGGCCAGGAGGTAGCGGTGCAGGAACGCGGTCACGTAAGCGCTCACCAGCGTGTGCGCCCGCTCCTGCCCCAGTTCGCCCGGTCGGCAGCCGGGGCTGTCCGCCGGGCACAGCCCCGAATACGCCGTGTGCCCACCCAGGGGAAAGGCCACCAGATAGCGCGGGATACCGGCCGGCAGCGCCTTGAACAGGCCCTCCTGCGGCGGGAAGGGAGTGACGTCATCGAGGCGGCTGCCCATCACCATCACCGGCACGCGCAGGGCGCGCTCGGCCTGCTCCAGCGTCGCGTTCACTACCGGCGCCATGGCCACCGCCGCGCGGAAGCGCGTGTCGCGCGTGGCGGCGACGATCGCCGTGTAGCCGCCCCAGGAATGGCCGATCACCGCCGCCCGACCGGTGTCCACCGCCCCGTACAGAAGGGACGCGGCATCGCGATCCATCGCCGCCAGCACGTCCAGCATCGCCGACACCTCGGCCGGCCGGTTGGCGGCCGAATCCTCCAGCAGGGCGCGCATCCGTTCGACGCCGCCGCAGCCCAGGCAATCGTCGAACGTGGAACCGGGATGGGAGGGGGCGGCGACGACGAAGCCGTGGCTGGCTAGGTGCGCCGTGAGAAATGCCGACTGGACGGGGGAGCTGGCCGCGGCGTGCGAGAACACCACCACCGGAAACCGACCCCGCGCCGCAGCGGCGCCGGGCACGGCGAACAGCGTGGCGTCCAGCGGGCGACGCCCCTCCGTCTCGACCGCCGGGTACCAGATCACGCTGTCGATGCGACGCAGTTCGCCTGTGGTGACCGAACGCTGCCAGAACGCGTACGTGATCGCCCCCACGGGGTACGGGCCCGGCACCACGGGCGAGAGGAAGGGGAGCGAACCGCCCTCCGGCGGTCCAGACGGGGCGAGGCTGCCCTGCGCCACCGCAGCGCAGGTGACCAGGAACGGCAACAGCGGCCAGTAGAGAAGGGACACACCCACCCGCCGGGCGATACCGGCGGCGCCTGCCGACGGTCGCCGCCCATGCAGGCTCACGCGCGCCACGCGTGTATTGTGGGCTACCGAAAAGATACAGCCAAGGGCCTTCCGGCCCTCTCCTCAACGCAGCGCCCGTGGATGACAGGTGAGCGCGGCCACGCCTGGCGCGATAGCCCCCACTCCGCCGCCATGGGTGACGGCGCAGCGCGCCCTCCTGGGACGGCGGTGCTCACTTCCACCCGCGGGTGGCCTGGAATTCGCGCCACTTGCGCAGGCGGGCGGCAGCGCCGGTGCGCATGCCGATATGCCCGCCCAGACCGCCGCCGAGCAGGTTGGCGAAGTACCAGGAGCCGCCAAGGAGCACGGGCACGCTGAGCAGCTTCAGCGGACCGGGCAAGAACGCCACCGCCAACCCGGCCAACAGCACCGCGATAAAGATGCCGACGAAGGCGAACAGGTTGACCCAGATCACCATCTTGCGCCGGTGCGCCAGGTAGGTCCGCAACACCGCCTCCGGCACGCTGGTCACCGGCGGCACATCGCGCGTGAAGCGACGACACACCCGGCACTGCGTCTCCTCGCGGTTGAGACGAGCGAAGCAATAGCCGCAGAAACGCCCGCTGTTCGGTGCGCCGCCACGGGCGATGCGCTCCATCCGCTCCTGCAAGGTGTCGAGGATCGTCTGGTCGTCTATCGGCCCTTTACGAGGCCGCCGCTCGGTCTGTAGCGCCACCGTAGCCCTCCGGGGAAGCCACGACGATCATAGCAGCGCTCCGGTGCACGCTCTATCCACGCCCGTGATCGGCATCAGGTCACGACCTTCAGCACGAGGGTGGTCTTGCCGATGTTCAGCTCATCGTTCTCCCGTATCGGGCGCGGCTCGGTGAGTGGCTCGCCGTTCAGGCGACTGCCGTTGCTGCTGCCGCGGTCCTGAACGATGAACTCACCGGTAGGCAACCGCTCCAAGCGGGCGTGAAAGCCGGACACGTGCACGTCGCTGATCACCACGTGATTGCGTGGGTCGCGGCCGATATCCGTCACGTCATGCTCGACTTGAAACACTCGGCCCACCTGCTCGCCTTCTTTTTCGATTAAATAGGCCAGCATCCGTGGTCGGCGGCGGATGACCACCGTGCCGCCCACGGACGACGCCGGCCGGTCCACCGGTGGGGCGGGCGGACGACTTGGCTCGGAGGGCGGGCCGTACGGTTGGCCCATCCCCGGCCCGGCCTGCTGCACGCCGGGCGCGACATCGGGCGGCGGCACGGTCCCGCGAATGACCGGCGCCGGTCCCGGTGGCGGCGTGGCGGCCGGGCGTGCGGGCGACATCGGCGGGGGCTCCGCCTCAACCCCTCCCATGCCCGGCATCGGAGCGGCTGCCGGTGGCGGGGTACCGCCGGGAACCGGCGCGACCGCCGGCACCAGCCGGCCATCCCGCCCTTCCCGGATGCACTGCGGGCAGCGGGTCCACGTCGGGTCCATCTCACCGTGAGTGGGACAGACTGCCACCATGCGCGGCTCCGCCGACGCCGGTGGGCGCGCAGGAGGCGGCGGTCCGGCGGCGGTGCTGGTGGTGAGGTCGCTGCCGCAAACCAGGCAGCTCGTGTCACCCGGCTCCACCGGGGCGCTGCAGGTGGGGCAGGTCATGGGGCCGGCTTCGGGCGTCGCTCCTACTTGAGCCGTGGGCCCGGCCGCGGAACCCGGGGGACGCGGCTCGTGCGCTCCGGGTGGTACGGCGACGGTCGGTGCACCGGGGTCCGCTTCGGCTGCCGCTGGGACTTGCGGTGGGCGAGCGGCAGCCCACGGGTTCGCGGGCGCCGCCGGTGCGGGCGCGCTTGCCACCAACCGCTCACCGCAGTTTCCGCAGAAGCGGTCGCCGGGTTGATAAGGCGTATGACAGTTCGGGCATTCCATAGCGCACCGCCGAGGTCTGGCCCCGGCATACCGGGGCCGGCAGAATTGCCGCTATCCAGGGCTGCGAACCCCGGGACGGCCCGTGACCTTGTACCGATCATATCGGCGCCGCGCCCGCGGATGCAGAGGGAGAACCATCCGCGGTTCGTTCGCCCGCGCGGGGCGGCTCGCCACCGCCGTCGCCCCGGTACACGTTTCGCGCCGTGGCTCGCAGGATCGTCTTCACTTGGAAAGGGGTCAGGCCCGGGTGCTTGCTCAGGATCTTCGCCACCAGCCCGGTGATATGCGGCGCCGCGAAGCTGTTGCCGGTCACGGTCATGTACCCACCTCCCAGCCAGGCCACGCGCACGTTGATGCCGGGAGCGCCGAACTCCACCGGCGGCTCGGGGTTGTAATAGAACTCATACGGATCCTGCCCCTCATGACAGGCCACGGAGGTCACGGCCGCGAACAGGGAGGGGTAGCTGGTGACCGGCATGTTGTTGGCGGCCGTGACCAGCACCACGTTGCGGAAGTAGGCCATGTCCGCCAGCTCGTGGAACAGGGCAAAGTACTCCTGCTTGGTCGTGCCCAGCGACAGGTTGACGACGTGCATGCCCTGCTCGATGGCCCAGCGCAACCCGGCGGCGAAGGCCGTCCCTTTGCCGGTGAGCATGGGGCCCAGCACTTTGACGCTGTACAGGTCGCACTCCGGTGCCAGGCGGCGGATGATGTCCGCGCAGGCCGTGCCATGACCGAAGGCGTCTGTGTGCGGCTCCTCGCTCACGTGCATCACGCCGTTGCGGTCCTCGGTGAAGCTGATATACCCGCGGACGCGCCCGGCGATGGCAGGGTGGTCGTTGTCGATGCCGGAGTCCACCACGGCGACCTTCACCCCCGCGCCCGTGGCCCCACCCCACGCCCACTCCGGCGTGATCTCCTCCAGCACCGGCACCGCCGGCACCACGCGCACGCGCTCCGGCGCGAACTGCCAGCTCCAGGCAGGCCGCGGCGCTTCCATACCGTTTCGCTCCGTCGCTGAAGGTACCTTGCAGTGTACCGCGCCGCCCAAATATGGGAGCAGCACCGCTCGCTGGCCCGGATCATCCGGCCGATACGCCGCCCAGGCCACGCCGCCGCTGCTCACGCAGGAACGAGGCGATGGCGGCGTTGACCTCGAGTGCCAGGCGGCGCCCGGCGTCACCGGAGCGCGCGATCTCGCTGAGCAGCTCGGCCAGGCGCGCGGTGTCGCGGTACTCCGGGCTTTCCTCGCTGCGCGCGGCCAGCGCCGCCGCCCGCGCGGTGAGGCCGCCGTCCTCGTCCAGGCCGGTGAGGGCGGCGCGCATCAGCCGCGACAGGCTGCGCATCACGCGGGACTGGTCGATCGCCACGGCGGCCTGGTTGGCGAACAGACCCAGCGTCGCCATGTCTGCGGCGTCGAACGGGCGACCACCGTCCTTGTCCAAAAGCTGAAGCACACCGATCACCCGGTCACCGAGCAGGAGGGGGACGGCCAGCATCGTGCGCGGCAGGTAGCCGACGGCACGCCCCACGTCCTGCGCCCAGCGCGGATCCTGCTGCACGTCGGCTACGGCGATGGCCTGACCGGTGGCGGCCACCCAGCCGGCCACGCCCTGGCCGAGCGGAATACGCTGGCCGACGAGGCCGGCCGCCCGTTCGCCCAGCGCCACCTCCCACACCAGCGCCTGCTCGTCCTCGTCCACCAGGTAGAGCGATCCGGCCTGGGCGCGCAGCACGTGCATCGCTGCCTGGACGATCAGCTCCAGCAAGGCGGCATGCTCCGTGGGCACGCTGAGCGTGCCGGTGGCGCCCACCTGCGCCAGCCGGGCGCGCAGCTCGGTCACCAGGCGCGCGTCCTCGAGCTGCGCCTGCAAGCGGGCCACCTCCGCCTCCAGCTCCGCGATCCGCTGCTCGGCCGGTTGCTCGCGTTCGCCTGCCATCGCTCCCCCTTTGCCCAACCCGCTAGGCCTTTGCCAGGGCGCCCAACGCCGCGGGGTCGAGGATCACCGTGCGCCGCCGACCGGTGAGGATGTAGCCCTGCCGCCGCCACACGCTGAAGATCCGCCCCACCGTCTGCCGGGTAGCGCCCACCATCGCCGCCAGCTCCTCCTGTGCCACCGCCACCGTGGGACCGCGCGGACCGGGTCGGGCGTTGGCGATGAGGAGTCGCGCCAGGCGGTTCGCCGTATCGCCGAAGGCCAGGCTGGCCACCTGCGCGTCCGCCCGCCGCAGCCGGCGGGAGAGCGACACCAGCATCCGCAGCATGATCTGTGGGTAACGCATCAGCTCGCGCAGGAACTCATCCCGGCGCATGACCAGCAGCTCCGTATCGGCGGTAGCGACCACCGTCGCCGAGCGCGGCTCCGCGTCCAGCAGCGACATCTCACCGAAGTGGTCACCGGGCCCAAGCTGCGCCACGATGAACTGCCGGCCGTCGTCCGACTCCAGCAGCACGTCCACCGCCCCGTCAACGATCATAAAGGCCACGTCACCGGGCTCGTCTTGGCTCAAAATCATCGCGCCGCGTGGCACGCGTCGCACCCGGAGCACGCGGGCGATGGCGAGCAGGTCCTCCGTGTCCAGGTCGGCGAACAGGCCCACGCGGCGCAGCAACCGCTCGGCCGTGCTGAGCAGTGCGTGCCCGCTCGTATCGCCGTCGGGTGCCGGTCGCCCGTCCACGACCATCCTCACTCACTGCGGTCCGCCCTAGCCACCGGCGCCGAACTGTTCGCGCTGCCCGATCGTGTGTTCAAGCTGCTCCCGCAGGCCGGGCACGGCGCTGAGGAGGATGTTGAAGTCCTCCTTGCCCAGGCTAAAGAGCTGCACCGGCGTCAGGGCGCGGATGGTGGCCGTACGGGGCACGTCGTACAGGAGGGCTACCTCACCGAAGTAGTCGCCCTCGCGCAGCACGGCCAGATGGCGCTGGTTGCCGGCCGGGTCGTACGCCAGCACCTCGGCCTGCCCCTTGTGGATGACGTACAGCTTATCCCCCGGCTCGCCCTCGTTCACGATCACGTCTCCGGCAGGGTAGCGCTCCACCGCCAGACGCTGGGCCAGCGCCGCGAGGAGGTCGCCGTCGAGCTGGGCAAAGAGCGGCACCCCCTGCAGGCGCGCCGCCTCCACACCCACGTACTGGACCCCAGCCCCGATCACGTAGCCGCCCTGCTCCTGCCACAGGCGAGCGTAGAGCCCGTTACGCTGGAGCAATTCTTCGTGGGTGCCCTGTTCCATCAGCATACCGCGGTCGAACACGCAGATCTGGTCCGCGTTGACCACGCTGGACAGCCGGTGCGTGACGGCGATCGTCGTGCGCCCGCGTGACAGGCGGTTCAGCGTTTCCGTAATGGCCGCCTCGGTGCGCGGATCCAGGGCAGAAGTGGCCTCGTCGAGCAGGAGCACGGCCGGGTTGCGCAGGATGGCGCGGGCGATAGCGATGCGTTGGCGTTGGCCACCGGACAGGCGACCGCCGCGCTCGCCCACCATCGTGTCGTACCCCTGCGGCATGCTCATGATCATGTCGTGGATCTCGGCGGCCTTCGCCGCCGCCTCCACCTCGGCATCGGACGCCGCCGGGTTGCCCAGGCGGATGTTCTCGCGGATCGCGGTGTTGAACAGGAAGTTCTCCTGGAAGACGACCCCGATTTGACCGCGCAAGGACTCCAGCGTCGCCTCACGGATGTCCACGTCGTCGAACAGCACGCGGCCCTCCTGCGGGTCGTAGAAGCGGAGGATGAGGTTGAGCACCGTCGACTTGCCACAACCACTGGGGCCGACGATGGCCACGTTGGCCCCAGCCGGGATGGTGAGGTTGAGATTACGGATCGTCTGCTGCTCGCCGGTGTACGAGAAGGAAACGCCTTCAAAGTGGATGGCGCGGGCGAGCGGCGGGATCGGCCGGGCGGTGGGCGCGTCCTGAATCGCCGGCTGCACGCGCAAGATCTCCTCCACCCGCTCCATGGCACCCGTCGCCTGCTGCATGGCCTGGAGAATGCCCGACACCCCCTGCATGGTGCCGATAATCTGGCCCATCAGGCCCAGAAAGGCGAGCAGCACGCCGACCGTCAGCTCGCCCTGGGTGGCCAGGTAGCCGCCGGCGCCCAGCACCACGAGCTGGATCGCCACCGCCACCGAGTTGGCGGACAGGCCGAACACCCCGGACAAGAAGGTCAGGCGTAGCGAGGCGCGGAACAGGTTTTCCAGGGCGCGCCGGTAGTTGGTGATCATGCGGTCCTGCAGGTTGAACGCCTTGACCACCGGTTGAGCGGCGAGGTTCTCCTGCAGGGTGGACGTCACCTCGGCCGCCCGCTCCTGCCGCGTGAAGCTGGCACGCGCCGCCGCCGGCCCCAGCCAGCGCCCGGCGACGAACAAGAGCGGCGTGCCAGCCAGGGCGATGGCCGCCAGCTTCCAGTCAAACAGCACAATCGTGACCACGGCCGCCACCAGCGTGAGCAGCACGCGCAGCCCCTGCGCCAGCGCCCCCGTCAGCGCGAACTCGACCTGGTCGATGTCGCTGGTCATACGGGAAAGCACGTCGCCGGTCTGCACCCGCTGGTAAAAGGCCGGCTCCAGCCGCTGCAGGTTGGTGAAGATGCGATGGCGCAGGTCCATCAGGACCTTGCCCGACACCCACGCCAGCAGGTAGCTCTCCCGCAGCGATGTGAGCGAGACCAGGGCAAACGCCCCGACCAGAATGGCCATGAGCCGGAACAGCAGTTCGGTATCGCCGGGACGCAAAATGGCGCCCGTGAACGGGTCAAACGCCGGCAGCGCCTGGTCCACGATGAGCTGCTGGATCTTCTGCAGGCCGATGCCGAACGCCACGGTGAGCGCAATGTAGACGACAACCTCCGCTACCTTGAGCCGATGCGGGCGTAGGTAATGCAGGGAGAGGCGCAGAAAGCGGAACACCCCCGCGGGCCGCGGCACCCGGATCGCCTTGCGCCAGCGCTTATCGAGCTGCGCCAGCGACTCACCGAACGCGGCGCGAGCGGCGCCATCCGGTCCGCCCGCCGGCAGCCGTCGCAGGAAGTCGCGGAACCGTTCCGGGCCAAACCCGGCCAGCAGCCAGCCGGTGAACGCCGCCGCCGCCGGAACGTACGCGGGCTGCGCGCCCGGCACCGGGCCGTCGAGCATGGTCGGTAGCGGCGGCAGCTCCCCCCGCGCCTTGAGCACGCCCAGGGCCGACTCGATCTGCTCATCCGGCGGGAAGCGCCCCTGGCGCTGCATGACCAGCGCCAGGAGGCCGTCCTGCACGAGCGCCGGCAGGGACGGCGGCCCGCCGGCCACCGTCGTCAGCACCACCTGAACCAGCGAGCGCTCCAGCCCATCGCCCGGCGCGTCGGCGCGGTACACCTCGCGAATTTCCAACCGTTCAGGAACGGCAAAGCCGCCGCCGGCCAGCGGCGTGCCCGGTTGTTCCGGGTCGTCCAGAACGTCGGCGAGGTAGACGTCGAACTTGGCGGTGGGTTGCGTGGTGACGCCAAGCAGACCGGTGAGAGCGGCAAAGGCGCTTTCCAGACGGCCGGCGATCATGCCGATCTGCTGCTCGGCGTAGGAGCCGGAGCTGTAGCGGATGCGAAAGTGCGGCGTCTCCTGGGTCTTGCGCTCGATCCGGCGGACGATGGTCTGCGCGCCGCGTACCGGGGCCCGTCGTCCGCAGTTCGTGCAGAAGCGCTGGCCGGGCGCCAGCGGCGCCTGGCAATCGGGGCATCCCAAACCGGCGCCACAGCGAGCGCAGAACCGCGCTCCCGGCCGATTGTCACGCTCGCACGACCAGCACCGCATTCAGCGCCCCTTTCGGCCGCCGCCACGAGCCCCGCGCAGGCGAGCATACCACATTCATCCACCGCGTAACCGACGCGTGGCCGCCGCCCTCAACCGCAACACCACCGTTCTGAACGGGCCGCGCCATGGTCGGCGACGGAGGCCGGGCCGTATACTGGTTCCACCCGCGACGCAGGCACGAATGTGCCTGCCCTCAGGGCCACCCCGGGCGACACCGCGTCTGGGTTTCCCTCTGAAATAAACCGTATGGACTGCCCGATCTGTGCCACGCCCAACCCGGTTGTCCACCGCTACTGTCGAGGCTGCGGTACGGCGCTGGGCGCCCTGCTGAGCAACGAGGCGGAACGGCGCTACGTGACGGTGCTGTTTGCCGACATGACCGGTTCCACCGCCATGTCGGAGCGTCTGGACCCCGAGGAGGTGCAGGAGATCATGAGCGAGTTCTACCAAGAGCTCGCCGCCTGCGTGCACCGCTACGGGGGCACCGTGGACAAATTCCTGGGCGACGGCATTATGGCGCTGTTCGGCGCGCCCCGTGCCCACGAGGACGACCCCGAGCGCGCCTTGGCCGCCGCCCTGGAGATGCGCGAAGGGGTGGAGGCGCTCAACCGGCGCCTGGCCGGGCGACTGCCTCAGCGCATCGGCATCCACATCGGGGTGAACACCGGGCTGGTGGTGGCGGGTCGGGTCGGCGGCGGCAGCCACTCCGAGTACACCGTGCTCGGTGACACGGTGAACGTCGCCGCCCGCCTGGAGGACCAGTCCCAGGACGGCCAGATCCTGGTGTCCGACGCGACCCGTCAGCGCACCGAACACGTCTTCGCCTTCCGCGAGCTGCCGCCCGTGCAGGTAAAGGGCAAAGCAGAGCCCATTAAGGTCTGGGAACTGCTCGGCTGGCGCGCCCGGCGTCGGCCGCCGCGCAAGGCCGGGCTGGAGGCCCCGCTCATCGGGCGGGAGGCAGAGCGAGCCCGGTTGCAAGAGGCCATCGATCGCCTCGCTGAGGGGGCCGGCGGGCTGGTGGTGCTCACTGGCCCGGCCGGCCTGGGCAAGAGCCGCCTGCTGCACGAAGCGCGCGCGGAAGCTACCGCCCGCGGGCTGCGCTGGGTGGAGGCCGCCTGTCCCAGCGTCGGCCTGGGCGGTACCCTGGCCGTGTGGGGCGAGCTGATGCGCCGCCTGCTGGGTGGAGAGGAGGCACCGACCCGCACGGCCGACCCGTCCCCATCGGCACCGACGGAGCAGCGGCACGCCGGGCCCGCCACCCGCGTGGTCTCGCTTGAGGAGATCCGCGACGCCTCCAGCGCCCTGGCGGAGCTGCTCGGGCTCGGCGGCTCAAGCGAGGAACGCCGCCGCACCGGCCCGATCGACGCCGAGGCCGAGCGCAAGCGGCTGTTCCTCGCCGTCCAGGAAACGATCGCGGCGCACACCCGCGAGCAACCCCTGGTCCTGGCCATCGACGACCTGCACTGGATCGACAGCGCCTCGATGCAACTGCTGGCGCACGTGTTGGCGGTCACCGCGCGGGCGCCGCTGCTCATCGTCATCACCTTCCGCAGCGACACCACCACGGTGTATGAGCCGCTGGCGGCGGCCATCGCCCACGCGGCACCGCCGCTGCACATCACCCTGGACCTGCAGCCCCTGTCGGAGGAGCAGAGCACCCGGCTGGCCGAGGCGCTGTTGGGCCCGGCCCCCCACCTGGCGGATGTGCGCGCCCTGCTGGTGCAGAGCAGCGACGGTAACCCATTGTTCCTGGAAGAGGTGCTGCGCACCCTCATCGATCAGGGCGTCCTGCGCCGGGAAAGCGGCCGGTGGGAGCGGGTAGCGGACCGGGACGAGGTGGTGGTGCCGGACACGCTGCAAGGGCTGCTGCTCGACCGCATTGACCGTCTACCCGAGTCCAGCAAGCGCGCCGTCCAGATCGCGGCCGTGATCGGGCGGCGCTTTCCCGCCCGGCTGTTGGGCGACATCCTCGGCCTGCGCGGCGACCCCACACCGCTCCTGGCTCCTCTCGAGCAGGCCGGCATCCTCGAGCGGGTGGCCGGCGATGGGACCGACGGCGTGGAATATCGTTTCCGCCACACGCTCATGCAGGAGGCCGCCTACGCCTCCCTGCTCCACAAGCACCGCCAGGCCTACCACCGACGTGTCGCCGCCTGGTACGAGCGTCAGCTCGGGAGCGAGCCACCAGCCGGCGTGGCGGCCATCCTGGCACACCATTACGACCGGGCAGAGGCGGCGGTGGAGGCCGCCCGCTGGACCCTGGCCGCCGGCGACGAGGCGCGGCGGGCCTTCGCGCTGGCGGAGGCGCGCGACCACTACATGCGTGCCCTGCACCTGGCCGAGCAGGTGCACGATGGGGAGACGCACGGTCTGGCGCTGGCGGCCCTGGGGGAGATCGCCGTGGCGGAAGGCGCACTGGAGACGGCCATCGAGCACTTCACGGGGGCCCTGGAGCTGCTACGCGACCCGCTGGAGCGCGCCGTCATCGAGCGGCGCTGCGGGCAGGTACAGGACCGCCTGGGCCTTCACGCCGCGGCGCTGGCGGCGTTCAGCCGCGCCGCCGCCATCCTGGGCGAGGAGAAACTCGGCGAATCACCGGCATGGCGCGCCGAGCGGGGGCGGCTGCGGGTGGCGCGTGCCTACGCCCACCTCAACCGGGGCGACGAGGACGCGGCGCGCGCCGCAGCGGAGGCCGCCGTGCGTACGGAGCTTGACCCGGTAGACCGGGCGGACGCCGCCGCCTTGTTGGGCGCGGCCTGCCTGCGGCGCGGCAAGGCCGCCCAGGCCGCTCGACACTTCGAGGAGGCCCTTGCCCTGGCCCGCGCCGCCCGCGACCTGCTGCGCGAAGCGGCCGCCCTGGAACAGGTGGCCCGCGCCTACCGCGCCGCCGGCCGGACGGATGATGCCCGTAGCGCCCTGGTTGACTGCCTGGCCCTGCGCCGCCGCCTCAGCGACGAGGCCGGCTGTGGCGCGGTGCTCATCGAGCTGGCCCTGCTCGACGAGCACGAGGGCGCCTTCGCCCAGGCGGAAGCGCACCTCCGCGAAGCCGTGGCGTTGGCCGACCACTGCGATGACCCAGTGACCAAGGCGCAGGCCTACCTCTCCCTCGGCCGCGTGCGACGGTACCTGGGCGATTGGGCGGGCGCGCGGCAGGCGCTGGAGCGCGCTGGCCTCGATGACCCGGAGCTGGCCGGACGGGTCAGCCTGGAGCTGGCCCTGCTCGCCCTGGCCCGGCACGAGAACCCTGAGGCAGATCTGCGCCGCATCCTGGCCGCCGCCGAGGAGCACGGCGGCGCGGATATCGCGGCCCAGGCCCGGCTGGGGCTGGCGGCCGTCGCGCGCCGCCAAGGCCGCCCGGCCGAAGCCCGCGCCCTGCTCCGGCCGCTGCTCGCCGCCTCGCCGCAAGAACCGCACGCCGCGGTGACCGCCACCGCGGCGCGGCTGGAGCTGGCCGAACTGGCGCTCAAAGACGGCAAGCCGGAGGCAGCGGTAGTGGCGGCACGTATGGCGCTGGCCGCGGCTGAGGGAACCGGACCGGCGCTCCTGCGCTGGCGAGCCCAGCGCATCTTAGGTACGGCCCTGGCCGCCGTAGACGCTTGGGAGGAGGGGGAGCGGCTGTTGAGCGAGGCCACGGCCGCAGCCCGCGCCGCCGGCGCCTTCCCCGAGCTCGCCCGCTGCCTGGATGCCTGGGCCCGCGCCCGGTCGGGCGCCCCGGCACGCCGGGGCCCGTCGCCGGAGGCGCAGGCGCTCATGACCGAGTTACGGGCGGTACTGGCCTATCTGGCGGGCGGCGCGAAACCGGTCGGTGCCGCCCAGGAGGCGGCGTCTCCGTCCAGCGCCTGAGGCCATCGCCCCCGTCCGCTCATGCGCCCCACTCGCCAGCCCGCAGGTAGCGGATCGCCGCCAGCGCCGCGGTGGCGCCATCCCCGGCCGAGGCGACGAGCTGGCGGGCGGAGTGCTGCCGCAGGTCGCCGGCGGCCAGCAGGCCGGGCACGGGTGTGCGCATCCACAGGTCCACCGGCACGTGCCCGCCGCCGTCCAGCGGCACCAGGCCCTTCAGGTACCCCGTGTTGGGGCGCAGACCCACGTAGATGAACACGCCGGCCACCGGCAACACCGCTCCGTCCCGCAGCCGCAGGGCGGTAACCGTCTCCGTACCCTCAATCGCCGCCGCCTCACCGCGACGCAGCGTGATGCGCGGGTGCGCCATGGCCCGCTCCACCAGCACGCGCTGGGCGCGGGGCGGGCTGCGGTGCAGGATCGTCACCGATGCGCAGATCTCCGCGAGGTACAGCGCCTCGTCGAAGGCCGAGTCGCCGCCGCCGATCACCGCCACCGCCTGGTCGCGGAAGAACTCGCCGTCGCAGGTAGCGCAGCCGGACACGCCCCGCCCTTCGAACTCCGCCTCACCCGGGATGCCCAGCTTGGCCAGTGAGGAGCCAGAGGCGGCGATCACCGCACGGGCTCGCACCGGTTCGCCGTCGGTCTCGATGATGAAGGCGCCGTCCACGCGGCGCAGCGCCTGCACCTCGGCGAACTCGATACGCAGCCCGGCGTTCATCGCCTGCTCGCTGAGGAGCGGCGCCAGCTCGTAGCCCTTGATCCCCTGCGGAAAGCCGGGGAAGTTCTCCACTTGGTCGGCGTTGACGAGCCAGCCGCCGGTGCCCATCCGCTCCAGCAGCACCGTATCCACCCGATCGCGCACCGCGTACAGTCCGGCAGTCAGGCCGGCGACACCGCCGCCGATGATGGCCAGCTCCGTTGCGATCATGCGCACCCTCCGCTCCGTCCGCGACTCTACCCCACGGCGTGCCCTCGTGCGACCGCCGCGAATTCACTTTGCGCGAAGTGGCCGCCTCGAGGAAGGCTACAGCGGTGAGGGCAACGCCCGGCAGGCGGGCTGGCCCGGCGAGCCGTTGCGCGCCCTGCGCGCCCTGCCTACGATGGCCGCGACGCTGGACCGGGGTGGCAAAACATGACGAACGTGCTGGTCACGGTACCGCTCGGGGAAGACTTCATCGCGCGCTTGGCGGCGGTAGACGCGCGTGTGCGCGTCGCGCTGGCGCCGCCCGAGCTGCGGCGCTGGCTGCGCGGTGAGCTGGCCGAGGAACCGGGGGTGGCGGCAGAGGTCGAGCGCCAAGCACAGCAGTATCTGGAGCCGGCCGAGGTGCTGGTCGGCTGGCTGCAGTTGCCACGCCCGGCCCGCGCGCGGGCCGCACGGCTGCGCTGGATTCAATCGCTCAGCGCGGGGATCGAGCGCGCGGACCCGGAGCTGTACCGCGGGGTGGTGGTGACGAACGCCTCCGGGGTGGCGGCGCCGGCCATGGCCGAATACGTGATCGCCGTCATGCTCATGTTCGCCAAGGCCTTTCCGCGGATGCTGCGCAACCAGCTTGCCCGCCGCTGGGACCGGCGGCTAGAGGCGTTCGAGCTCAGCAGCAAGACCTGCGGCATCGTGGGTATGGGCGCCATCGGTGGCGAAGTGGCCCGGCGCGCCAAGGCGCTGGAGATGCGTGTCCTCGGCCTGCGCCGGTCCACCGCACCCCGTCCCACCGACCGCTACGCCGACGCGCTGCTCACCCCTACGGAGCTGCCGCGCCTGCTGGCGGAGTCCGACTACGTGGTGCTGGCTGCGCCGCTGACGCCGGAGACGCGGCACCTGATCGGCGCGGCCGAGCTGCGCCAGATGAAGCGCACCGCGGTGCTGATCAATGTCGGCCGCGGCGCGCTGGTCGATGAGGCGGCGCTGGTGACCGCGCTGCGGCAGGGCATCATTCGCGGTGCCGGCCTGGACGTCTTTGAAACGGAGCCGCTGCCGCCGGAGTCACCGCTGTGGGAGATGGAGAACGTGGTGGTGACGCCGCACTTCTCCGCGGGCGGCGACCGCTATGCCGAGCGGGCGGCCGACCTGGTGTGCGACAACCTGCGTCGGTATCTGGCCGGCGAACCTCTGCGCAACGTGGTAGACCTGGAGCGCGGCTACTAAGCGGGATCACCCCGCCAAGCGCAGCCCCTTGCCGTCGGCCGTCGACCTGCTGCATCCCTGGTACCGAATCCCGCCTTCGGCGCGGGACAGCACGCAGCCTAGCCACCGCTCGGCGGCTGCGCCGGCATCGGGCAGTCGCCATCCGGAAGGGCGGGGCCATGGACGGATGCGGCGGTCACTTGGCCTTGGCGTGGGATCGCTCTCCCGCCAGGATGGCACGCACCCCCTGCCGCAAATGCTCTACCGCCTCCTGGACGGTCACCCCGCCGGCCTCAGCCGCGTCCAGGAGGCGGCGATAGGTGATGTTCTTGGGATCACCGTGATCGTTATCCCACTCGCGGCAACCGCAGGTCAGGCACATCGCGCCAACCCCCCTCTGGTCGATGGCTTCTTGTTCAGGTATCGAACGGCCTGCCAGCCGCTACAGCGGCGCGGGCAACCGCTGCCCACCCGCCAGCACCGGCGCGAACAGGTCGCCGAGGCGCTGCACCCGCTCCGGCACGGTGCGCATGGTAAAGTCGCCGGGCCGAACGGCGCCGGCGGCTACCTCGTCCCAGGTCAGCGGGGTAGACACCGGGGCACCGGGCCGGGGGCGCACACTGTACACGGCCACCGTTGTCCGGCCGAGGGCGTTCTGGGCGTAGTCCACCAGCACCGCGTCTTCCCGGCCACCGCGACGCAGACGGGTGGTGACCAGGTCGGGATGCGCCCGCGCCAGCGCCCCTGCCACCGACTGCGCCCAGGCACGGGTCTCCTCATAACGCGGCCCCCGCGCGATGGGCACGTACACGTGCACCCCGTCCCCGCCCGAGGTCTTGGCATAGCAACGCAGCCCCTGGCGCTCGAGCGCATCGCGCAGGAGCAACGCCGTCCGCAGCGCGACCGGAAAGCGCTCCGGCCGCTCGATGTCCAGATCAAACACCACGAAGTCCGGCTGCTCCGGTCGGTCAATGCGGGACAACCAAGGATGAATCTCGATGGCCGCCTGGTTGGCCAGCCAGAGCAGGACGGAGAGATCGTCGATCACCGGCATCTCGTTGACGCGCCGGTCCGCCTTGGCCACATGCCGGAAGCGCGGCAGCCAGACGGGGGCAGATCTGGGCAGCGTCTGGCGGTAGTAGGCCGGGGCGTGGATGCCCCTGGGGAAGGGGCGCATCACCAGCGGCCGATCGCGCACGTGCGGTAGGATGACCGGCGCCAGTGCCCGGTAATAGGCGATCAGATCACCCTTAGTAAGACCGTCCTCGGGCCAGAGCACCCGGTCCGGGTGGGTGATCATCACCGGCCGAGAGGGAGCGGCATCGGCCGCGGCGGGGCGGTTCACAGGCATGGGTCCGTCGCCGGCGGCTCTTCGGTGACGATATCGCTGCCGCAACTGCGCTCGCACTGTCCGTTCTCGGCACAGCTCTCGCAACAGTACGGCACGCCGTCCTTGACGAAGGCCTCCTCCGCCGCGATCTCGCGTCCGCACCCGGCACACAGCGTCTTAACGATGATCATAGCGGGACCCTCCCGCATGCCCGCGCCACGGGTTCGCGCGCAGGCCGTGCCCAGCTTTCAGACTACGCCCCCACGTCGCGCCCCATCAATAACACGACCGGACCATGCCCCCTGTTCGGCACCACCGCACCCCACCGCCACCCGCCTCATCACGAGGCTGCGGGACACATCAGGCGGGCACCACGGGGAACTGAGCCCGCACCGCCGCGTCCTTGTCTCGCACCACCGCGCGCAGGCGCTCCTGAAATTGCTCCATGCGCTCGCGCAGGCCGGGATCGGCGGCGGCGAGGATGCGCACCGCCAGCAGGCCGGCGTTGCGGGCGTTGCCGATGGCCACCGTGGCCACCGGTACACCGGCCGGCATCTGCACGATGGAGAGCAGGGAGTCCAGCCCTCCGAGGTGCTGCAGCGGCACCGGCACCCCGATCACCGGCAGGGGAGTGGCGCTCGCCACCATGCCGGGCAGGTGGGCCGCGCCGCCGGCGCCGGCGATGATCACGCGCAGGCCGCGCGTTGCCGCCGTGCGCGCGTACTCCAGCATCTCATGTGGGGTGCGATGCGCCGAAACCACCCGCACCTCGTAGGGCACATCAAACTCGTCCAGCGCCTCAGCGGCGGCGCGCATCACGCTCAGGTCCGAATCGCTGCCCATGATCACGCCGACCAACGGCGCGCGTCGCGGCTCGTTCATGGCTCATCCTCAAACGCTGCCCCACCGGCCAGGAGCGCCGCCGCCCGTCGCGCTCGCGCCCGCACCTCGGCCGGGTTTGCCCCCACCGCGGTCACGTGCCCGATCTTGCGGCCGGGACGGGACGCCTTGGCGTACAGGTGCACCCGCACACCCTCGACGGCCAGGGCCGCCGGCAGGCGCGCCGCCGGGTCGCCGGTCTCCGGGCGGCCGAGCACATTGACCATGACGGCCGCCGGCACGACCATCGCCGGCTCACCCAGCGGCCAGTCCAGCACGCCGCGCAGGTGGTTCTCGAACTGCGAAGTGGCGCAGGCTTCGATGGAATAGTGCCCCGTGTTGTGCGGCCGCACGGCCAGCTCGTTGACCAGTGGCTTGCCGTCCGACACGAACAGCTCCACGGCGAGAATGCCCGCCACGTCCAGGGCCGTGGCCAGCCGACAGGCGATGACGCGCACCTCCTCGGCCAGGGCCGGGGATACGGGCGCCGGCGCCAGCACCTCGTGGCAGATCCCGTCGATCTGAACGGTCTCCACCACCGGGTAGACGACCATCTGCCCGCTGGGCCGGCGGGCGACAAGCACCGCCAGCTCCCGTTCGATGGGCACCCACCGCTCGGCCAGCAGGTACAGGCCACGGGCCCGAGCCTGCAGGGCCACCCGTTCCGCCTCGACGGCGTCGGTCACAACCCACACGCCGCGCCCGTCGTAGCCGCCGCGCCGCGCCTTGAGCACCACCGGCCAGCCGTGCTCCTCGGCGAAGGTTACGATCTCTCCGGCGCCACACACGTGCCGGTAGGGAGGAATGGGCAGCCCGAGCGCCTCGGCCTCCCGCCGCTGGAAGAGCTTATCCTGACCAACGGCCATCGTTGCGGCCGACGGGCGCAGCACATGCCCGGCCGCCTCCAGCCGGCGAAGCAGCGCCGCGTCGACCAGCTCATGATCGAAGGTCACCACATCGCACTGCTCGGCGAAGGCGGTAAGGGCGTCAATCGACGAAGGTGCACCGAGGGAGACGGCGGGCGAGACCAGCGCGGCGCTCTCGTCCGGGCTATTGGCCAGCACGCGCACCGTCAACCCCAGCGAGATGCCGGCCTGCAGGGTCATGCGGGCAAGCTGGCCCGCACCAACGATGCCGACCCGCGGCACCGCAAGCGGTGATCCACTCATGCGTCCTCTCTGCTTGTCGTGACAGGGGTTGAAGCGCGGGGCGTGCCCCGCACTCGATCAGTCCAGCCCCAGTTGCGCCAGGCGATCGTCGGTGATGCCGAAATGGTGCGCCAGCTCGTGCATCACCGTGCGGCGCACCTCACGCACCACCTCCTGGGCCGTGCCGCACAGGCGCTCGATTGGCTCCTGGAAGATGTAGATGCGGTCCGGCAGCGTCAGGTGGTACGTCTCGCTGCTTCGCTCGGTGAGCGGCGTGCCCACGTAGAGGCCGAGCAGCGTCTCGCCCGGTGGCACGCCAGCCGCGCGCAGATGCTCTCGTCGCGGGCGCCGCTCGACGATCACGTCTACGTTCTCCAGCCGGGCGCGGAACTCGGGCGGCAACCCGTCCAGTGCGCGCCGCACCAGCCGCTCGAAGCGGGCTCGCGGGATCATACGCGCTCCCAAAGGGTCTGGTATCCCTCGCCCTGCACGGCACGTTGCGCCTCTCGCTGCTCCAGCCGCTTGAGCTCTTTGAGGGCCTGGGTGGCGACCGTCACCGACTGCGGGAAACCGGCCTCGGCGATGCGCTGCTCGATGCCGGCCCATACACCGGACTCCTCCAGCCGTCCGATGAGCTTCGGCCAGTGGATCACGGTGATGCGTTCCGGCAAAGCGAAGGACGGGCGCAACTGCTTGAGGGAGCGGAAGCGTTCCTCCGCCGATCCGGCCGGCGGCACAACCTTGACCAGCGGCCCCTCGGACGCCGTGTGGCGCGGGTCTACCAACAGGCGTTGTGGCACGATGAGAAAGCGAAAGATCAGCACCTCAGCGGTGCGGATCACCTCGAGGATCTCGTCCACATTTACCGGGAAATCGTTATCCAGTCCACCGCTTGCCACAGCACCTGCCCTTGTGGGCGTCCCTCGACCACCCATCGAACACAAGTCGAGCCACGCGAAGCGACCGGTGCGAACGTCGCGCTACCCCTTCCCCGGCGGCCCGCCGACCTCGGCCGGCGACAACCGCGTGCCCTCCCACAGGCCGCAGCGGGTGGGCAGGTCCTCCAGGAAAGGACCGACGCAGTCCAGACCGGCACGCACCGGGTGCTGGCAGAGGCAAACCAGCGGCCCGTCCGCCCGCGTGGTGTCGATCGTCCGCCGCAGATACCGGCAATCCGCAGCCAATCGCTGGTTCACCCCGCCCCCCAGGCTCGGCCCTCTGGGCCAACACCGCTCCAGGACAACCGCGCCTACCGGCCCGATTGTAGCAGCCTCACGGTCCAACGCCATAAACACCCGGCCTAAACACCCGATGGAGACGGGCCGCGATTGCCGTCTGCCCCAACGGTCAACATGCCGGTCTGGAGCACCGAAGCCGGTGACGCGGCGCAACCCGACTCAGCGCGGCCCAGCCCGCGCCTGTTCATCGGCGCGCGGTTCGCTCGGTCCGGTGGGCGGAGACGGTGGAGGCTCCGCGTGGTGCGGCTCCGGGGTGACGAACAGCCCTTTGACAATCGCCGCCACGCGCTCCGCCAGGCCCGCCGGGCGTTTTGGCACGGTCGGTTGAGCCGGCGTTACGATGCCTGCTTGCACCTCGCTGTAAGCGCGCGTCACCGTGGCACCGAACAGCACGATCTGGGCGCTGAGGTAGGCGAAGAGCAGGAACACAATCACAAACCCGAGCGCGCCGTACACGGCGTCGAAGTTGCCGAAGTGGGCGACGTACTGGGCAAACCCCAGTTTCAGCACCTCGAACGCCACCGCCGCCAGCACGGCGCCGGGCACGGCGTCGCGCCACCGCACCCCGGCGCGCGGGACCACGGTGTACAGAATCAGGCAGATCACGGCCGTCACCGCCGGCACGACCAGGAACTGCCCAATGGTGACGAGCACGCTCATGAGGGGCGCAAGGCCGCCGAACAGGTCCTGCGCTAGGCGTAGGACAACCGTCACCACCGCGGTCAGACCCAGGGAGAGGAAGAGCAACAGGCCGAGCGCAAGGGTCATGCCGAGATCAAGAAGCTTCCCCTGCACCAGCGGCCGCGGCCGCTGCACGTTGAAGACGGCGCTGAGCGCGATGCGGACGGCGCCGAACAGGGCGCTGGCGGAATACGCCGTGCCGAGCAGACCCAGCAGGCCGAGGCCCACCCGTCCCTGGGTGACAGCGGCAAGCTGGTCATGGAGCTGCTGGCGCCCGCTCTGGCTGTCCAGCGGTAGGTTGTCCATGATCAGGTTGACGATTCGCTCTTGTGCCTGGGGGTCGCCGCGTAGCAGGTAGCCGGCCAAGGAAACGGCGAACACCGCCAGCGGGAACAGGGCGAGCAGGGCGTAGTAGGCGATAGCGGCGGCGAAACTGGAGCAGTGCTCCGCACTGTACACCTTGGCAGCCCGCGTCAGCATAAAGGTCCACCGCTTCATACCGCTTTCTCCCCGGCTGCGGCCCACACCGCTCATTCGATGTGCCTTCATGCTACCGCCCCACCGACGGTTCACCATCCTGCCGGCGGTGTAGGGCCGGCCCGGCGCCCAGCAGCGGAATGCCGTCGCAACAGCCCGGCTGCCTGGACCGCGTCGCCGGGAGCCTGTTAGACTCGACGCGGACGGCCTCACCCGACAACCGCCGGCGCGAAAGATCACCCGCATGACCACGCAGGACGGATGGCAGGAGGCGGCGCCGGCCGCACGGCGGGCGTGCCGCCGGGTCGTGGCCAAATTCGGCACGAACCTGCTCACGGCCGGCACCGACCGGCTGGACCTCGAAGTGATGGCCGCCTTGGTCGGCCAGGTGGCGCGGCTGTTGCGCCAGGGCATCCAGGTGGCGGTCGTGACCTCCGGCGCCATCGCCGCCGGGCGCCACCGACTGGGCGTGGCCAACCGCCGCCGTGATGTCCCCTTCCGCCAGATCCTGGCCGCCGTCGGCCAGAGCCATCTCATGCACTCCTATGACCAGCTCTTTAGCTGGCACGACCTGGTTGTGGCGCAGGTGTTGCTCACCAAGGGTGATATCGCCGACCGCGAGGGCTACCTGAACGTCCGCAACACCCTGCTGGGCATGCTGGAAATGGGTGTCGTGCCCATTATCAACGAGAACGACGTCGTCTCGTTGGACGAAGTGGCGGAGGCCAAGATCGGTGAGAACGACCACCTGGCGGCCCTGGTGGCCAACCTGATCGAGGCCGATCTGCTGGTCATCCTCACCAACACCGATGGGCTCTACACCGCCGATCCGGCCGTCGACCCGACGGCCCGCCTGATCCCACGCGTGGACCGCATCGACGAGGCGATCGAACGCCTGGCGGGCGGGACGCGCAGCCCGCGCAGCCGGGGCGGCATGAAAACCAAGCTCCAGGCCGCGCGCCTGGCCTGCGCCTCCGGCACGGATGTGGTGATCACCAACGGGCATACGCCCCACGTGCTCAACCGGATCGTGGCGGGCGAGGCCCTGGGCACGCTCTTTCCCGCCACCGTGGACCGTCTGGAGAGCCGCAAGCGGTGGATGCGCTCCGGCCTGGCGGCGCGCGGCTGCATCGTGGTGGACGCCGGTGCCGAGCGTGCCCTGCGCGAGCAGGGCACGAGCCTGCTGCCGGCCGGGGTGGTGAGCGCCAGCGGCCCGTTCCAGCGCGGTGACATCGTCACCATCGCTAACGCGGCCGGCGAGCGTATCGCCTACGGCATCGCCAACTACAGCGACGCCGACATCAACCGCATCAAGGGCCACCGTTCCGACCGCATCGTCGACATCCTCGGCTACGCCTACGGCGCTGAGGTGGTGCACCGCAACAATCTGGTGCTGTTGTAAGGCCGGCACCGCGGACGATAGGGGACCAATAGGCGCACTCCGGCTATACTGGCACTAACCGCCATCCGTGATACCCGCAGGAGCGCATGCATGACCGCCACCGTCTCCGAGCTGGCACAGAAGGGTGCCGCGGCCAGGGCCGCCTCCCGGCAGCTCGCCCGCCTCTCCACCGCCGTTAAGAACGCCTGGCTGCACGCCGTGGCGCGGGCCCTGGAGGAGGAGCAGGCGGCCGTGCTGGAGGCCAACCGCGCCGACTACGCCGAGGCGCGGGACGGCGGCCTGAGCGAGGCTATGCTCGACCGCTTGCTGCTCACCCCGGAGCGGTTGGCCGCCATGGCCGCCGACGTGCGCGCGGTGGCGGCGCTGCCAGACCCGGTGGGCGAGGTGTTCGATATGCGCACCCTGCCCAACGGCCTCCAGATCGGGCGCAAGCGGGTGCCGCTGGGGGTGATCGGCACCATCTACGAGAGCCGGCCGAACGTGACGGTGGATATCGCCGTCCTGTGCGTGAAGGCCGGCAACGCCGTCATCCTGCGCGGCGGTAAGGAGGCGCGCCGCTCCAACCTGGCGCTGGGCCGCCTGCTGCGCGACGCCGCCGCCACCACCGGCCTGCCGGTGGACGCGATCCAGGTGATCGAGAGCACTGACCGGGCGCTGGTGGGCGAGATGCTGCGCATGCGCGACGTGATCGACCTGATGGTGCCGCGCGGCGGCGCCGACCTCATCCGTCGCGTCTACGAGGAGGCGACGATGCCGGTGGTGGCCGGCGGCATCGGCGTCTGTCACACCTACGTGGACGACAGCGCCGACCTGGACATGGCGGTAAACATCGTTGTCAACGCCAAATGCCGCCGCTACAGCATCTGCAACGCCCTGGACACGCTGCTGGTGGCCCGCGCGGTGGCGCCGCGGTTCCTGCCTACGGTGGCGGCGGCGCTCACGGCGCGCGGGGTGGAGCTGCGCTGCGACCCGGAGGCCGAGGCGATCCTGCGCGCCGCAGGGTACGCCGTCACCCCGGCACGCGAGGACGACTGGGGCAAGGAGTTCCTGGCCCTGATCGCCGCGGTGAAGGTGGTGGATGGGATCGAGGGGGCGCTGGCGCATATCGAGCGCTACGGCTCCGGCCACTCCGAAGCGATCGTTACCGAGAGCTACAGCAAGGCCCAGCGCTTCCTGAACGAGGTCGACGCCGCGGCCGTGTACGTCAACGCCAGCACGCAGTTTACAGACGGCGCGCAGTTCGGTCTGGGTGCGGAGGTCGGCATCTCCACCCAGAAAATGCACGCGCGTGGTCCGCTCGGCCTGCGGGAGCTGACCAGCTATAAGTGGATCAT
>JBHOQW010000022.1:0-16689 GCA_042408665.1 Dehalococcoidia bacterium | reverse complement strand
CGTGGACGGCCTGCCGCCCGCGATGCGCACCTCCATGCAGCGCGATGTGGACCAGGGCCGCCGCATCGAGCTGGACGCCCTCTCCGGTGCGGTGGTGCGTTACGGACGGGCCGCCGGTGTGCCCACGCCGGCCCACGCCTTCCTCTACGCCGCCCTGCGTCCGGCCGCCCTGGCCGCCGAACGGGCGCACGCCGCCGCGGCGCGGTGAGGAGTGGAAGACGACCGCTCAGAGACGGAAGGGGGCGGGCTCGGCTGTGCCGGCCCAGACCTCGTGTCGGGCCTCACCGCACTGGGGGCGAGGGGCGGCGACCGGAACGCGAGCCTCAGCCGCGCTCGACCACCCGCACCATCGGCGGCTCGCCCCGCAGGCGCGCGATCACCACCCGCTCCGCCGCTGCCAGCAGCGCCGCCAGCCGCTCGGCGTGCGCCAGCCGCTCCAGGTTGTCCGCCTTGTTGATGAGCGGCGTCCAGCGGGCCCCAGCCGGTACCCCCTTGCGCCCCCCGAGCGGGTGCAGCAGCGTGGCGGCGATGACCTCCTCACTCACCGGCGCTCCCGGCTCCGCCCCGGTGAGGGCGGCGACGATCTCGTGACGGTGCACGTGCGTGGCGTCCAGCGGCCGGCCCACGGCATCGATCCCCACCACCGGCACCACCAGGGTGGCGCTCAGCGGGATCACCGGCTCGTGCTCGGCCGGCGCCTTGAACGGGCGCATTGCCGAGCCGTCGGCCTCCAGCACGATCACCCAGTCCGGGTGTCGGGTGTGCCAGGCGTCAACCCACGCCACCGGCACCGGCAGCAGCCGCCCCTTGCTGCCGTGGCCAGTAGTGACCGTCAGCGGCCACGGCCCATCAGGCGGTAGCGCCGGCGGCTCGGCCGCCTCCGCCAGCACGCGCAGGTTCGGTGCCGGGCCGCCCTCCGGCGGGGTGAAGCGCGCCGTGCCGCCCAGCACCACCGGCACGCCGCGCGCCGCCAGCTCCCGGCCCAGTCGGTAGAGGGCGGCCGTCTTACCGCCGCCGCCCACCAGGGCGACGACGTCCCCCGGCCGCACTGCCAGCGCCTGCGAGAGCGTGTCCATGTCCATCACCACGGCGTTCCCGGTACGCCCTGCGCCCACTCCCCCCGCATCCGCTCGCCTTGCTCAGCGCGCCAAGTCCTCCTCGCGCTTGCCGGCATCCGGCACGAACAAGGGCTGGCCGAAGCGATCCCGCCCGAACTCGCCGATGCGCCGCTGACCCTCGGCGCTCGTGAGGAAGTCGGCGAAGGCGCGCGCGCCGGCGGCGTTGATGCGCCCGTTCTTGCTCGGGTCGACCAGGATCACGTGGTAAATATTGCGCAGCGCCGGGTCGCCCTCCAACAGCACATCCACGTGCAGGGTGCGGCGCAGGGCCAGGTAGGTGCCGCGGTCCGAGATGGTGTAGGCATCACGCTCGCTGGCGATCTGCAGGGTCTGCCCCATGCCGGTGCCCGACTCGATGTACCACCCGCCCTGCGGCCGGATCCCGGCCTGCCCCCACAGCTTCAACTCCAGGGCATGGGTCCCCGACTGGTCACCCCGGGAGACGAACGGGGCACGGGCGGCGGCGATACGGCGCAGCGCCTCCACCGCACTGGGCGCACCGCGCACCCCGGCCGGATCGGCCGCCGGCCCTACCATCACGAAGTCGTTGTGCATCACCAGCCGTCGCTCGACCCCGTGGCCGGCCTGCATGAAGGCCGCCTCCGCGTCCGGCGAGTGCACCAGTAGCACGTCGGCGTCGCCGCGGGCACCCACCGCCAGCGCCTGACCAGAACCGAGCGACAGCGTCACCACCTGGTACCCGGTTTGGCGTTCAAACACCGGCACCAGTTCATCCAGGAGGCCGGTATCGACCGTGCTGGTGGTGGTGGCCAGGATCACCCGCCCGCGTGCCGCCTCCGTGGCAGCGGCAGGTGTGGCGTCGGTCGGTGCCTGGGCAGGGCGGGGCGTCCCGCTGCCGCACCCGGCGAGCAGGATCGCCATCACCAGCAGGCTGAGACCCCGTGTCAGCGCGCGCATCACCTGACCTCCTGCGGCGCATGATAGCGGCTCGTTATGCTCATGTCAGCATAACGAGCGCGTGCCGGCAACACGACGTAGAATGCGGCCAGGGGGTGCCGCCGTGCTGGTCGAGGCGGCGATGACGCGCGCGGTGGTAACGGTCGCACCGGTGGCCACGCTCGCCGAGGCGGCTGCCCTCATGCACCGGGGACGGTTCCGCCACCTGCCCGTGCTGGAGGGCGGGCGGCTGGTGGGCGTGGTCTCGGAGCGCGACGTGCGGCCGCCGCCCGGGCTGGACCCGGCGGCGCGGCAGGCCGTGCAGGAGCGGCCCGTGCGCGCGGTGATGACCGCGCGGGTGATCACCGTCGCCCCGGACGACCCGCTCGAGCACGCCGCGCTGCTCCTGTACGAGAACAAGATCGGCTGCCTGCCGGTGCTGCGCGGCGATACGCTGGTCGGCATCATCACGGCCAGCGACATCTTCCAGGCATTCGTGCGCATGACCGGCCTGCTGGAGCCCGCCACCCGGGTGGAGATCGCGGGCGACGACCTGCCTGCCGCCTTGCATGGCGTCGCCGACGTGGCCGCGCAGGAGCATCTGCCGGTTGCCGGCATCTTGCTGGAGCGATCCGAACCCGGCGGCCCGCGCACGCTGGTGGTGCGGTTTGCCACGTTGCAGGGGCCCCGCGTGGTGGCGGCGCTTCGTGCCCGCGGCCTGCCGGTGCGGGTGCCGACGCCGCTGGAGGGGTGAGCGTGAAGGGTTGTCCGGCGCTCTACCTGTTCTCACCGCGTTACCTTGCCTACGATTTCGGGCCGGACCATCCCTTGCGCCCGGAGCGGGGCCGCGCCCTGCAGGACCTGCTCGCCGAGCTGCGCCTGCTGGACGGCCGCCACGTGCACGTGCGGGAGCCGGCCCCCGCCACCGAGGCCGAGCTGCTCCTGGCGCACGCGCCGGCCTATGTGGACACCGTCAAAGCCCTAAGCGGCGGGCTCCGCGACCCCGCCCGCGCGGAGGCGGCCGGGCTGGGGGAGGGGGATACGCCCGCCTTCCCCGGCATGCACGAGGCAGCGGCGACCATCGCCGGCGGTACGCTGGCGGCGGCGCGCGCCGTCATGGCCGGTGAGGTTTTGCACGCCTTCAACCCGGGCGGTGGTCTGCACCACGCCCATCGCCACCGCGCCTCCGGCTTCTGCGTCTACAACGATCTGGTCGTGGCGATCGCCGCTGTGGTGCAGGAGCACGAGGCCAGAGTGCTCTACCTGGACTTCGACGTCCACCACGGCGACGGCGTGCAGGCGGCCTTTTACGATGACCCGCGTGTGCTCACCGTCTCCTTCCACGAGACGGGCCGGTACCTGTTTCCCGGCACGGGCGCCGTGCTGGAGCTGGGCACCGGCGCCGGCCTGGGCTACAGCGTGAACGTGCCGCTCACGGCCTTCACCCAGGACGACTCCTGGCTGGCCGCCGTGGAAGGGCTGGTGCCGGCCCTGGCCGAGCGCTTCTGCCCCGACCTGATCGTCAGCCAGTTCGGTTGCGACGGCCATGCCTGGGACGGGCAGGCGCACTTCCGCCTCACCACCGCCGCCTACGCCCGCGCGGCGCACCTGGTGCACGAGCTGGCGCACGAGCACTGCCACGGCCGTTGGGTAGCCACCGGCGGCGGCGGCTACGACCCGGTCCGCGTCGCACCGCGCGTGTGGACGTTGCTGTGGGCGGAGATGCGCGGTACCGCGCTGCCCGAGACGCTGCCCGAGCCGTGGCGGGCGCGATGGGAACCGCTGGCCGCCGGCCCCATGCCGCGCACCTTCATCGACCCGCCCGACATCGTGCCGCCCGTTCCCCGTCGACCGGAGATCGAACGGGAGAACGCCGCCGTGGTGGAGCGAGTGCGCACCCTTGCCCTCTCGCCGCGCCTGCGTCAGGCTTACCGCCCCGCCGGCCCGTGGACGCCCTCCGCGTTGCCCTGTCTGCCGGAGGGGCGCTCCCGCACCCTTCACCTGGCGCTCGGCACGGTGCACCTGCGCGATCGGTGTCCCGCCTCCCTGGTGCAGCGGCTGCACGTGGCGGCGGGCATGCACGCGCTTGCACGCACCTCCGACCGCGAGGCGGCGCTCCTGGCGCGCATCGCCGCCCGGCCGGAGAACAACCTGGTGCTCGCCCACACACCGGATGGGGAGATCGTGGGCGAGGTGACCCTCACCCCCGCCGAGGGCCGCTGGGGCGCCGTGGATGGTGTGTACGAGCTGGCCTTGGAGGTGGCACCCGCCTGGCGCGGCGCCGGGCTGGGGGAGGCGCTGTTGCGCTTCGCCTTCGAGCCGGACTACACCGAACGCCTGATCGTGGTCGCGTTGGGCATCAGCTGGCACTGGGACCTGGCCGGCAGCGGCCTCTCACCCTGGACCTATCGGGACCAGCTCATCCGGCTCCTGAGCACGGTCGGGTTCCGCGTGTTCCACACCGACGACCCAGACATCACGGCGGGCGAGGCCAACGTCTTGCTGGCGCGCATCGGCCGCGACGTTCCGCACGAGACCTATGATGAGTTTCACCGCCGCCTGGTCCACCACGGCCCCGGCCCGCGCTGGAGCACGGACAGCGCGTAAGGCCTCTGCAGGGCGGTGCGTTGCCCAACCACCGGCGCCTCCGCTACACTCGAAGGGCAACCAGACAACGGCGAGGCCCTTGCCGTCGATGCGCGATCCGGCTCGCCCAGCCGCGGGGATGGTGTGCGGTGACCCAAGCCGCCGTGACGGAGCAACAATTCCGCGAGCTGGCGCGCCTGATCGAGCACGTGCGGAACGAGGTCGGCCGGGTCATCGTCGGCCAAGAATACCTGATCAACCGCCTGCTCATCACCCTCCTCTGCAACGGCCACCTGCTCATCGAGGGCATGCCCGGCCTGGCCAAAACGCTGGCCGTCCGCACCCTGTCCGAAGCGCTTGACGTGCGCTTCGTGCGCGTGCAGTTCACCCCGGACCTCCTCCCGGCGGACCTCCTGGGCACGCGCGTCTACCACCAGCCCACGGGCGAGTTCAGCGTGCAGCTTGGCCCCATCTTCGCCAACATCGTCCTGGCCGACGAGATCAACCGCGCCCCGGCCAAGGTGCAGTCCGCCCTGCTCGAGGCGATGCAGGAGCGCCAGGTGAGCATCGGCGGCACGACATACCCCCTCCCTGAGCCGTTCATGGTGCTCGCCACCCAGAACCCGATCGAGCAGGAGGGCACCTACCCGCTGCCGGAGGCACAGCTCGACCGCTTCCTCATGAAGGCCGTGATCGGCTATCCGAATCGGCTCGAGGAACGGGTCATTCTCGAACGCGGGTTGACCGGGGAGCAGATCAGCGTGCGCCGCGTGGCCGACGCCGCCGCGGTCCTGCGCGCCCGCCAGGCGGTGCGCCAGGTCTACATCGACGACCGCCTCAAGGACTACATCGTGCAGCTCATCCGCGGCACGCGCGATCCCGCCTCGTTCGGCATGCCGGAGCTGCGCGCCCTGATCGCCTTCGGCGCCTCACCGCGCGCCACCGTGTTCCTCGGCCAAACCGCGCAGGCGCATGCCTTCCTGGCCGGGCGCTACTACGTGACGCCGGAGGACGTGAAGGCCGTGGCTCCGGACGTCCTTCGCCACCGCGTGATCATCACCTACGAGGCCGAGGCCGAAGACCTTACCGTGGACGACATCGTGGCGCGCGTGCTGGCCGGCGTGCCCGTGCCGTGAGCACCCGCCCCCGTGGATCACCGAGCGCCCCATGGACCTCGACCCCTCTCGTCCTGCCCCACCACCCGATGAGCCGCCACACGGCATCCCGCCGGAGCTGTTGCGCAAGATTCGGCGCATCGAGATCCGCTCCCGGCGCCTGGTCAACACCCTCTTTCTGGGCGAGTATCACGCCGTCTTCCGCGGCCGGGGCATAGAGTTCTCGGAGGTGCGCGAGTACCAGCTCGGAGACGACGTGCGCACCATCGACTGGAACGTCACCGCGCGCATGGGCGCCCCGTACGTGAAGAAGTTCGTCGAGGAGCGGGAGCTGACGGTGATGCTGGTAGTGGACGTCAGCGGCTCGGCGGCGTTCGGCTCCGGTGGCCAGAGCAAACGGGAGGTGGCGGCCGAGGTGGGCGCCCTGCTGGCCCTCGCCGCGGTGCGCAGCAACGACCGCGTCGGCCTGCTCGCCTTCACGGACCAGGTGGAGCGTTATGTGCCACCGCGTAAGGGTACCCGCCACGTCCTGCGCGTGATCCGCGAGCTGCTGTACCTTCAACCCGCCGGACGGCGCACGCGCATCGCCGCCGCCGTGGACTTCCTCCAGGGTGTCCTGCACCGGCGCAGCGTCGTCTTTCTACTCTCCGACTTCCAGGACCGCGGCTACGAGTCCCCGCTGCGCGTGCTGGCCCGCCGCCACGACGTGACCGCCATCGCCGTGCACGACCCGCGCGAGTTCGAGCTGCCCGCCGTCGGGCTGGTGGAGGTGGAGGACGCGGAGACCGGCGAGCGGCGCCTGATCGACACCGCTCATCCGCGGGTGCGGGCCCTTTACGCCGCCCACGCCGCCGCTCAGCGTGAGGAGCGCCGCCGCCTGCTCGCCGCCATGAACGTCGACCAGGTCGAGCTCCGCACCGACGTCTCGTACGTGGAGCCGCTGGTCGCCTACTTCCGCCGGCGGGCCGGGCGCGCCGTCGCCGCTACCGCTCCAGCAGGATCTCTTTGATCTGGATGCAGGCCGGGCCGAGGATGACCACGAAGATCACGGGGAAGATAAACAGCACCAGGGGGATGGTCATCTTCACCGGCGCCTGGTGCGCCAGCTCCTCCGCCCGCTGACGGCGCTTGAGCCGCATCTGATCCGCCTGCACGCGGATCACGTGGCCAAGGCTAACGCCCATCTGCTCGGCCTGAATGAGGGCGTTGACGAAGGTCTGCACCTCTGGCAGGTTCACCCGCTCGGCGAAGGCGGTGAGGGCGTCGCGCCGCGCGGCCCCCATGGCCATGTCACGCAGCACGCGCCGTAACTCCTGGGCGATGGGCCCCTTCACCTTCTCCGTCACCTGCCCGAAGGCGGCGTCGATGCCCAGCCCCGCCTCCACGGAGGTAGTGAGCAAATCGATGGCGTCGGGCAGGGCCTTGAGGATGCGGTGCTGGCGCTCGCGCGTGCGGTTCTCCAGCCACGCCTGCGGCAGGTAGGCCCCCAGCAGCGCGGCGAGCAGCAGGATGCCCGTCTCCATCGGGTCCATGCCGCCGTGGCTGGCGAAGGCCAGGAACAGCATGCCGGGCAACCCCAGCGCGCAGGCCACCCAGAGGATCAGCAGCCCCGTCACACTGATCGGGTCGCCGGCGCGGGTCAGGCGCCAGCGCAGGCGCGCCAGCAGCGAGGGTGGCAATACGGCGCCCGCGGCGCGCAGCAGCGCCGCCGCCACCGGCCGCCCCACACGCTGCAAGAAGCCGGGTTCCCGGTCCGACGCCTCATCCGCCGTCAGGGCCATGCCGCGGAACGCTTCCAGGCGCCGCTGCACCACGTTGCGAGGCCGGCCCACCAGGGCCAGCATCAGGCAGGTGACGCTGATGAACACCGAGATCGCGATAAGCGTTTCCATACCGGTTCCCCCTGCCCGCGCGGCACCTTACACTTCGATGCTCATGATGCGACGGATGACGATCGTCCCGATCCCCTGCATCACCACGGAGGCGGCCAGCATAAGATGGCCGAGCGGCTCCGTGAACAGCACCATCATGTACTCACGGTTGAGCAGGAACAGGAGCACGGCCATTGCCGGCGGGATGAGCGCGATCACCACGCCGGAGGCGCGCATTTCGGCGGTAAGGGTCTTAATTTCGCGCCGGATGCGGTTGCGCTCGCGGATGGTGTGGGCCACGTTATCCAGGATCTCGGACAGGTTCCCGCCCACGTTGCGCTGGATGAGGATGGCGGTGACCACGATCTCCAGGTCGTAGCTGCCCACCCGCTGGCCCAGGTCCAGCACCGCCTGGTCGATGGAGGCGCCGATGTGCGTGTCCCGCACGAGCTGGCGCAACTCGTCGGCCACCGGCGGCTTGAGCTGACGCGCTGCCTGGTCGATGGCCTGCATGAGCCCAAACCCGGCCTTGAGCGCGTTGGAGATCAGGGTCAGCGCCTCTTCCAACTGCCCCTCGATGGTGGCGATGCGTTTCTTCATCGCCCGCCGCAACACCAGGAGCGGCAGCGCGGCCGCGGCCACGCCCAGCGCCACGGCGATCAGCATCTGCCCGAGCAGCACCCACGCCAGGAGAAAGAAGAGGGCACCGGTGAGGATGGTGAGAATGAGAAACTCGCTCACCCGCATGTTCCAGTTGGCGCGGATCAGCATCAGGTCCAGGGCGCGGGCCAAGTCCAGCTCACTGAGAAAGCGTTCCAACCACGGGATCGAGCTGAACCGGCTACCACGCAGGGCGATCGGCGTGCCGGCCCACTCGGCCGGCATGGTCTGCGCCGCCACCCGCTCCAAGCGCGCCTGGGCAGCCAACGCCGCCGCGGTGCGCGCCTGGACGACGGCCAGCAGGCCCGCCGAGACGCTGATGAACACGCTGATGGCGATGAGCAGCTCCATCGCGCCCTCCCTCACGCCCAGCGGTACGGCGCAAACATCTCGGACGGGACCTCGATCCCGGCCAGCTCGAACATCTCGTAGAACGAGGGGCGGATGCCGGTGGGCACCAACCGACCCAGCACGCGCTTGTCCTGGTCGATGCCCTGTTGCTCGAACTTGAAGATATCCTGCATGGTGATCATCTGACCTTCCATGCCGGTGACCTCGGAGATGTGGGTCACCTTGCGCGTGCCGTCCGGGAAGCGCGCCACCTGGATGATCAGGTGGATGGCGGAAGCGAGCTGCTCGCGGATGGCGCGCATGGGCAGGTCCATGCCGGCCATCAGCACCATGTTCTCGATGCGGGCCAGGCCATCGCGCGGCGAGTTGGCGTGCACCGTGGAGATGGAGCCCTCGTGGCCGGTGTTCATGGCCTGGAGCATGTCGAACGCCTCGCCACCGCGCACCTCACCCACGATGATCCGGTCAGGGCGCATGCGCAGCGCGTTGCGCACCAGGTCGCGCTGGGTCACCTCGTTACGCCCCTCGAGAGAAGGAGGCCGCGCCTCCAACGTCACCACGTGGTCCTGCTGGAGCTTGAGCTCGGCCGGGTCCTCGATGGTGACGATGCGCTCGTCGTTGGGGATGTACGCCGAGAGGGCGTTGAGCAGGGTGGTTTTGCCGGAGCCGGTGCCGCCGGAGATGATGATGTTGCGCTTGATCTTGACGCAGGCCTCCAGGAAGCGCGCCGCGTCCACCGTGAGCGCGCCGACGTTGATCAGGTCCTCGATCTTGAGCTTGTCGGCGCGGAACTTGCGGATGGTGAGGGTGGGGCTCTTGGGCGCCACCGGCGGGATGATCACGTTCACGCGTGAGCCATCCGCCAGGCGGGCGTCCACCATGGGCGAGGCCTCGTCCACGCGCCGGCCCAGGGGCGAGATGATGCGCTCCACGATGCGCATGATGTGCACGTTATCGCGGAAGCGCACCGGCGCGCGGTACAACTTGCCGTCGCGCTCGTAGTAGACCACGTCCGGCGCGTTGACCATCACCTCGGTGATGGTAGGGTCGCGCAGGAGGGGCTCGATCGGCCCCAATCCCAACACCTCGTCCACGATGGCGGCGATGATCTCATCGCGCGCCAGGCCGTAGATCCCGGGCGCCTCCTGCTGCAGGATCTGGCGGGCGGCGGCGTCCACCGCCTCCCGCGCCTCGGCCGGGGGCATGCGGTCCAGTCGCTGCGTCTCCAGCTCCTGGATCAGGCGGCGGTGCACCCGGAACTTGAGCTCCTCGTTGGCATCGGGGAGCGGCAGGCCGACGGGAACCCCGGTGAAGGCACCGTTCGGTGGCGGCTCTGCCCCCCGCCTCACCGGCGGCTCCGCCGCCCGCGATACGGGCGCCGGGCCGCCCGGGGATGGAGACTGCCGCCGGGGCCATTGCCACTGCTGTGCCATCGTCTCTGCTCTCCACCTGCGGTGGGGGGTGCGTGGGTCGCCGGCTACCGCCGCAGCAACCGCTCAAAGACCGAGCGCTGACGCGGCCGCACACCGGCGATCACCCGCGCCAGGTCGATCAGGTTGGCGCCCACGCGCGAGTTGGGTTTGGTGAGCACGATCGGCTGGCCGAGTTGGGTGGACTTGGTCACCGACTCGTCGTACGGGATCTGCCAGAACACCTCGTACTCCAGCGTGCGGACGACGTCCTTCTCCTTCACGCTGTTGGCCACGTTGGCGTGGTTGATGGCCAGCTTCACCTTTTCGCGCGGGAAGGACCAGGAGCGCAACATGTTGAGCGCCAGCACCGTGTCCTTGATCGAGGCCACATCCATGCTGGTGACGAGCAGCACCACCGTCGCCATCTCCAGCGCCGCCGCCACCATCTCGTTGAAGGTGCCGGGGGTGTCGAGGATGACGAAATCGTGCGTCTGCGCCAGCAGGCGCACGATCTGCTCGATATGGTCCGGCGACACCACGTTCCAATCGCCGGGATGGCTGGGCGCGGGCAGGATACCGACCCCAGAGGAGTGCGGGACCAGGTACTCCTTGATATTGGTGCGGTCCACGTGGTCCAGGCGCCGGGTGAGGTCGGCGATGTTGCGGTCCACCGGCACGTCCATCATGATGGCCACATCGCCGAAGCGGGTGTCCATATCCACCAGGGCCACCGTCTGCCCGGTCTCACGTACCAGGGCAGTGGCCAGGTTGGTGGCGATGGTGGTCTTGCCGATGCCGCCTTTGGCGCCGAACACGGTGATCACCGTGCCGCCCGCGGCGGCCATCTGCGGCACCTCACCGGTCAGGCGCCGCTGGCGGTGCTCCTCCTGGTCCAGCACCATGCGAATGGAGCCGATCACCGTCTCGGCGTCGAGCGGCTGTGTCAGGTAGTCGCGCGCGCCCGCCAGCATGGCGCGCCGCACCGAGGCCCCGTCCGCCAGCGAGGAATAAACGATGATCGGCAGGTTGGGGTAGGAGGCGGACAGCGCCTCCACCGTCTGCAGGCCACGGGCGACCGGCTCCTCCACGCCCACCAAGGCCACGTCGGGCTGCGCGTCCTCCACCAGCGTCTGCGCATCGACGCCGTAGCCGGCCTCACCCAGCACGGCCACGTGGGCCAGCGCCAGCATCTTGTGCAGCTCGGAGCGGGCCTCGAGATTTCCATCAACGATGATGACTTTCGGGTTCCTCGCCATTGGCGGCCTCCTGGTCGCTCTTCCCGCGTGTCCGTCTTCCATCCGCCTACTGCCCGGCCAGGTCGGTAAGCGTGTTGGTGACCGGCCGCACCGGGCGCTGCTCGGTCTCGCCGAACGGGCGCAGGGACAGGCGCAGTTTGCCCAGTTGCTCCGCCAGGGCGAGCTTCTCCGCCTGCTCCGGCGTGACGGCCAAGGTCACGGTCTTCACCTCATCCGTGCGGGACGGCCGCCTGTCATCCTTGCCGCCCGGTTCCAGAGTGGGGTCCGCCTGCTGCGCCACGGCCAGCACCAGCACGTGTTGCAGGATGGTCATGGCCGTGTACACCTTGGGCTTGTCACTGTTGCCGGACCCCGCGGTCTCGCCCGTGGGACGGTTGATCGGGTTGCCGCCGCCGTCGGTCGGCGACTGCACCTCGAACACGCCGATCACGTCCACGTAGTCGCCCGGCGAGAGATGCCCACCGGTGGCGATCACCTCGGTGACGCCGATGGCCACGGCGCGCTTGCCCTCGGGCACCACGGCGGAGAACCCGGCCTCACGCTTGTCGTCGGCCAGTTTGCTGGACAGGACCTGCTCACCAGCGGCGATCTTGATGCGCGTGATCCGGCCGACGGCGCCCTTGGTGTCGGTCAGTGCCAGGCTGTGGCGCACATCCACCGGGATGTTGCGCACCTCCACCATGTCCTCTTTGATCGCGGTGCGCTCCGGGATGTCGCGCGTGGCGAACACCGCCGGCACGGTGGCCACGTTCTTCGTGCCGCCCTCGGATTTGACCTTCGACAGGTAGGCGACCACCAGGATCGCGCTCAGCGCGCCGAAGGCCACCGAGACCAACAGCGGCACGCGGCTGGATTTCTGGCCGGATGTTCTCAGTGCGCTGGTCGCCATAGCTTCCGCCTCATCACCACTGTCGGCCGCCCCCGCTCGCCGGGTCCGGCCCGTTCGCTTTACTTTTCGGATCGCCGCCGAACCGAGATAAGCCGCGGGAGGCGCAATTCTTCAGCTTCCCACGTGGAACCGTGCCGCGTCGTGTCCTTCCGGCCGCGACTAGACCGTACACCGCCCCGCCCTCCACCTCATTCGATACGCATGGTGGCGCTGGAGCTCATGTTGAAGCTTGTTTGCATGCCCTGGCCGCCCAGCAGGCTAATCAGCGATCCCACCGGGGTGATGAACTGCAAGGTGTAGCTGGCGGTCACCGTCACGTCCTGGCCGGTCATGCCGGGCAGGCCGCTCACCGAGCAGCTCACCCCGCTCACCCCGGCGGTGGACTGACATCGCTGGACCACCGCCTGTGCGTCCTGGCTCACCGTGCCCAGGCGCGCGCCCTCCCGTGCGGCGTTAGTGAGCGTGATCCAGGTTTGGAAGGCGCGGCCGAAGTCGATAATGCCGAAGACGAGCACCAGCAGGAGCGGCAGCACCATCGCGAACTCCACCAGGGCCACGCCCCGCTGGTGCCGCTCGGGATGCCAAGCGGCCTGCTCCTTGGTGCGGCCGTGAGCGGCGGGAATCGGCAATCGAAGCCAGACGTTGGGGCACATCATGGCGCGTCTCCCTCTGTACCGCCCGCAGCGCTCTCCACCGAATCCATCGGTGCCCTGCGCGCGCACTTAAGCCGTTTGGGCCCCCGGCGCGCGCGAGCCCCTTCCGCGATGTGGAAGGGGCTCGCCTGCGTGTTCCAGTGCAGCGCGTCGCCAAGGCGGCGGCTAGCCGATAGCGCCGGCGATCTGGTTGAACTTGCTGGCGACGTTCTGGCCCAGGGTGGTCACAGCGGCGAGCGCCACCACGGCAATCAGGGCCACCATCAGGCCGTACTCAACCATGGTCGCGCCCTTTTCACTGCGCAGCGCCAGCAGGCGGAGAAGTCGGTCATTGAGGAACGTCATGGCGTCGTGTGCTCCTTCTAGTGAACTCGCGGCCGCGCCTTGTACGGTGGGCGGCCATTCACCGGTTGCGCCGTATAGCGCCGATCCTCGTCACCACCAGATCGCTGCCTCTCGCTCCCGCGCTCACCTCCTCGGGGCCCGCGACGCCCGCGGCATCGGCTGCATCCTGATGTGTACCCCTGCTGCTCAAGCAATCGGAGCGCCGCCGCGTCACTTTAGGGGCCACGCCGGGGATGGGCGCAAAACCGACCATCAGTACAGAAAGGGGATGAGCCGCCAGCGCACCCGCGCCTGGTAGGCCACGTAGGCCGGATCGGCCGCCAGGAATCGCTCCTCCTGCCGCATGCGCAGCAGCTGGCAGGCCCAGACCACCACCAGCACGCCGAGGTTCCGGAGCGACAGGTTCTCCAGCACGTACCCCAGGTGGCCAAGCAGATACCCGGCATACACCGGATGGCGCACCACACGGTAGGCACCGCCGGTCTTGATGCCGCGATGGGCGGCCACCAACCCAAAGGAGCGACCCAAGGAGAGCAGACTCAGCACGGCCACCACCACGCCCGCCAGCTGCATCGCCATCCACAGCGGCTCAGCCGCACCGACGGCGTGCGCGGCCGGCCGGGCCAGCAACATGCCGAACGAACCGATGCCGGTCGCCAGCCACGCCCGCGGATCACGCGCGCTACGCGTCGTTCGCCGGCGCGCCAGAAGCAGCACCGCGACGAGGCCCTCTTGCAGCATCAGCCCGAGCCCGGCCGGCCAACCGGTGGCCCGCCAGGCCGCAAAGTGCGCCCACGCGAACAGCAGGAAGGCGCTCGTCACCGCCGCGTTGCCCAGCACCCATCCCCAGTCTGCACCTCGTCGCACCGCCGTCTGATCCATCGTCCCCTCCGGCACACGTCATGTGACGCGTCCCACACGGATCATCGGCGCGCGGGCTATGGCTATACAGGACACAGGACGCGAAGCCACGCGAGATGCGGCCCTCACCTGCGCCCTTGAGGGTGTGGCCCTCACTTCTCAAGCCCTTCTTCCACCGATGCAGAACAGGGGGACTGACGCCGGCGACGACCGTTCGTCGAGCACAAACATCCCACCGCCGCAGGGAAGTGCGGGGCGCTCCCCCCCGGCAGGGCCGGGGAGCGAGCTGGATGAGGGCCGGCCCGTTGGCACTCAGCAGGCCGGGGTAATCAGTGCGGGACGGGCTTACTCCTGAGGCTCGCCGGCGCTCGACCTCGACCCGGGCTGCTGGCGACCGGCGGCATCAGTCCCGGGCGCCGGCCGGCTAGTGGGGATGGCCGTCGTGGAATGGAAGCGGCTCAGGTCCGGCGCCCCCTCCAGCCACATCTCCACGGTGAGCAGGACGCCCTCACCTTCGAAGGAGCCCGCGGTGCCGGCGCCCTCACCGGCGATGGTGCCTCTCACGTGCAGGCGGCCGGAAACGCGCGCGTACGGCCCGTCGCCCCCGGTGACGCCAAAGTCCAAGTCGAACCGGGCGGCGTTTGTCTCGCCCAGCTCATCGGTGACCTCCGCGGCCGTACCACCGGTGAGGGAACCGTAGATCTCACCGCCGTCCGGCAGCACGAGGGTGAGGTCGCCCTCGTCTACATCCTCGACGGCCACGGGCCAGCGAAAGGTGAGGGACACCCGCCAGCCCAGCGCGGGTTGGTCCTCCCCTTCGATGGTGAAGACGCGGTTGCCGTCCAGAAAGCTCTGTCGCTCGACGATCGCGCCGACGAAAGTGACGCTGGGGGCCTGCATGACCCAATCCACCCGCTTGCCACCTCGATGGGCAAGCGGTGTCGCCGTTCCAGGGGACGCCCACCGTCCACAGTATACCAACAGGAAGCACGCCGCCCCTTGCGGACCGGCGTGCACCGTCCCGTGGGACCACGGACCGGGTTCCGTATGGTCCGCGGCGTCCGGCGCGGGTTACCGGAATGCTCAAGGCCGTCGGCAGGCGCGCCGATGCTGTTAGTGCGATGGCGCTGCGACGATGGTACCTGCACCTGTGGCCGACATCCCCACACCGGGCCACCGCCGATACACCGGCGCCACGTCCTGCCCCTCCGGTTCGGCTGCGCACTGCTCCCCCTGCCATACACAGCTCTCAGGAACGTCTTCCTCGTTTCCAGCCGACGTTCGGGTTGCCCCACCTGGTTGTCGCCCTGATCGCGGTGGCGGCCTTCTGGGCGGTGATGAACGCGCCGGCCGATTACGACTACTGGTGGCACCTGGCCGACGGTCGGTTCACCGCACAACAGCTCCGACTTCCCGTGCCCGATCCGTTCTCGTTCACTGCCGAGGGGCGGCGTTGGACCGCCCACGAGTGGCTCGTGGAACTCCTCATGTACCGCCTCCACGCGGCCTTCGGCGTGGCCGGACCGCTCGTCCTGTTCGCCCTGTGCTTCGCGGCCACGATTCTCCTCTCCGCTGCCCTCTGGCGGCGTATGGGCCTCGCCTGGCCCTTCACGATCGCCCTTGCCGTTGCCCTCTTCCTAGCCTTAGCGCCCTTCCGTGGGCCACGGCCCTACCTGGCCGGCCTGCTGCTTCTCGCCCTCTGCTGCTGGCTTCTTGAGCGGTGGACGGCCCAACCGGGTCGCCATATCTGGGCGTTGCCGCCCCTCTTCTACGTGTGGGCCAACGTCAACGCCTCGTTTGTCGTGGCCCTGCTCATCACCGGTCTGGTGCTCGTCACCGACGCCATCGGCGCTCGCCTCATCACCTCACACCGGCCACGGTTTACGCCCGTGCAGCGCCTTCGTCTCGGCATCGCGATCGCCGTCTCCGCCGTCGTCACCACGCTGACGCCCAACGGGCCGCGTCTGCTCCTGTTTCCGTTCACCACACTCACCGATCCCTCGTTGCGGTATATCCAGGAATGGCAGGCGGCTCCGCCCCTGCGCTCGGAGATGTGGGGGGTTGACGTCATGTGCCTGCTCGTGCTGGCCGCGCTGTTCCTGCGCAGACCACGCCTCGGCGTTGCCGACCTCGTGCTGGCGCTCACGATGTTCATCGCAGCCTTCACCAGCGTCCGCTTGGTGGGCGTGGCCAGCGTCTATCTCGCGCTCCTGGCCGCCCGCGCACTCACCGCGCCGGGCCAGCCCGTCCGCCTACGTCTGCCCGGCGGTCGGGCACTGGGCCAATGGTGGACCCCGGCAAGGCGGGGGCTCTATGAGAGCCCGCCGCTACGCCTGCAGGCCATCAACGCGCTCGCCCTTCTGGTCGCCTTTGTGATCGGCCTCGGCAGGCTCCACGTCTACAGCGAACGCACCGACACCAGGCTTCCCGTAACGACGATCGACACGCTGGGCGCAGACGGCCTACCTGGGCCGCTCCTCCACGATTTCAACTGGGGAGGATATCTCTTGTGGCGACTCTGGCCACATGTGCGTGTCTTTATCGATGGCCGACAGAATGACCTCTATGACGGGACCGGGCGCGAGTTACAGCAATACATTCAGATTATTAGCATCACGTCTGAGTCCGAGAACGTTATCAATCGTTATGGAATACGAACTGTCCTCTTCAAAAAA